>JAFZVY010000128.1 GCA_017617575.1 Bacteroidaceae bacterium
AAATAGAGAAACACACGAATATAGGTAAATAGACTTAAAGAAATATACAGCAATATAATTATATAAAATAACATTTATATATTTATATACATATACAACGATATAAACATATAAATGTTATGATGTTGAGATATAAGAACTTAAATAAAGAATCAAAGGATATTCTTAATATCCAAGAGCCTGTTTACCTCAAAAGTAACGGGTTCAGGAGCGGTAAAATCAGCTGGATGAGCGTTAAAAAAGAGGGTATCTATACCATAATTCTTTGCTCCCATGATGTCAGTATTGAAATTATCGCCAATCATAATGGTAGAATCGACAGAAGCAGAAGACATCTTTATGGCATAATCGAAGAACTCCTTATGTGGTTTGTTGAAACCTGCATCCTCTGAAAGTATCACAGAATCAAAGAAAGAGAACAATCCGCATGACTTCAGCTTCTTATATTGTACCTCATGAAAGCCATTGGAACAGATATGAAGACGATAACCCTTGTCGTGAAGATATTCTACAATCTCGTGAGCTCCATCTATGACACCAGGTTTACAAGAGCATAAATCGAGGAAAACGTCACTTATCTCAAGGCAAAACTCACGAGTAGGGGAGAAATGCGTGCCATCAGGACACATTCCCACAGACAAAGGACGACGGAAACGCTCTACAATAAGATAATCACGGTCAATCTCACCCTTTGCATATTGTGACCAAAGCACAACGTTCTCGTACCAATAGGAGTCATAGAACACCTTTGGGTCATCGAAATACTGTCCGAGATTATACTTGTCAAATAACTCCGAAAGGGCTAAGACAGCATTGCCATGTGTATCATAAAGAGTATCGTCAAAATCAAAGAAAATGTCCTTATATCTTTTCATACTTATATGTATATAGAGAGATAGATTTATATAAAATTATAAATTAAATGAATTGCAAGATATTCAATAATTAGCTAACCATTTAATATTCTTTAGAATATTAGCAAACTGGAACATTGAGAAAAGAACAAAATAGAAACATACACTTATATACAAATATAAATGTATGTTTCTATATTTGTAGTAAACTGATTATAACTTAATCTTTTTATTATTGCGAATAATAATCTTTCCGCTACGATTATTTGACCTAATACCATTCAAATCGAAGGAACGAGAAGCATCACGACTATCTGAGTCAACGGAACGAATACCTGTAGCAGGATCTTCCACAACTCGGATGATACCCTTTGTGTAAAGCTCAGATGTGTCCCACATACGACCGTTACCAGGAACAGAAGGCTGAATGGTAGCAAATGAACCAGTAACCTTGCCAGAGAAGTTGAACAACTTAAACTCTGTTCCCACAGGAATATCAAGCTCTGAGTACAAATCCTCGAACGACAGATTGAGAACTGCCTTCGTGAGAGTCACATTACCAGTAAAGGTGATAGAGTTGATGCGCTTCTTGGCATCAGAATAAATAAGAGGAACAGTCACGATAGAACCAGAATTAGCCGTTACAGTACCCTTGATGGTGAGGGTTGACTTATTTACTACAAGAGTATCGCCAGCATAAAGCTCTGCACCTGAAAGAAGCGTTACAGGAGCAGCAATAGAACCAGTTCCTGCCAAAGTAGCATCCTTAGATACGGTAAACGTACCTGTTCCAGTATGAGAGCCATTTACGACAAGACGACCAGCCTGAACCTTTGTCGTTCCCTTATAGTCATTCGTACCAGTAAGACGCCATACATTATCGCCCGACTTGATGATGTTTACAGTACCCACATGACCGTTTCCGCTACAAGACCAGTTGTTGATTGAGCCTCGGAAAGTCTCCTCAGTATTTGCTCCACCCACATTCCAAGTACAAGTAAAGCCGTCATTCTTCTTGCTCGAACCACTCAAACACGTTCCAGCAGCACCAGAAAGGCCTCCAAGGACATAATTGCCGTTAGTGTCCCATCCGCACAGGCGAATACCGTTCTTCAGCTCCAAAACAGCCTTTGGAAGGCTCTTTCCGTTAAGGAGAAGGAGATTACCCGAAGCACTTGCACTGCCAACGAGACGACCCGTGAAGTTATCCATCTCGCCTTGTACGTATTCGCGAACATAAGGAACGTTAATCTGAAGAGTACCAGAACCAGTAATCCTACTCTTAATGTAGCAGTTACGATTAGGAGAGAACTGAGAAACAGTACCTTCCTTCACCTCAATAGGGAAAGTAAAATTCTCGTAACCCTCTGTTTCTCCAGCCGTAACAAGGTGACCACCAGCAAAGACAAGCTTAGAGGAAGAACCAATACCAGCATTCGTGATGGCTGGGGTAGGGAGCTGAAGCTTTCCACCCTTTAATATGGTAGAACCGCTATACTTGAAGAAATCGACAGTATTAACCTTTACCGTTCCTTTTCCGTCAATAATGAGGTTTCCGTCTCCCTCAAAACTACCGTTCATAGTGACAACAGATGACACTTGAGCGACAGATAGAGAACTTTCTGAGAGTACACGAGCCGAACGATTGGTAGAAGTGGTAGAACCCGTATATTCATAAGTACCACCATCAAACACCCAGTTCTGTGCAAACTCCTCACTTGCTCCTATTGCAGAAGCCACGCCACCATTCTTGAGCGTTGAGAATGAAAGAACTCCACGATGAAGAACCGTTGCACCCTTATAGTCATTCTGGGTAGAAACAGCCAACGTTCCGTCTCCATCCTTATTTAGAGAGGTAGCTCCCGAAATCTTGCCAGAGCCATTAAAAGTTATCATTTTGTCGCCCTTCACAACTACTGCCTTTGGAGAAACAGCTTCTGTAATGGCAACTGTAGCATCCTTGTTCACGTCAAACAAGACGTTTGAACCATCCGAATAGAGGGACGATTCCGAATCCCAACCAGTGGTTGTCAAATCCCACTTCTCCACATTTTCCGTCCACTTGACATCAGGAACGTAAGTGTCCACATCCACAATTCCAGCTTCAACAGGACGAGTCTTGAACGTCACCACATCTGAATAATCAGAATACTTGTCACCCTTTACGGCACGAATACGAACCGAATAAGCCGTGGCAGGAGTAAGACCTGAAAGAACGAAAGAAGTGACATCCGAAGAAGTAGAAGCAACTTTTTCATACGAACCATTACCAGACTTCAACTCAATCTCGAAACCATCCTCTCCACGTGTCCAGTCATGCCAATTGATTGAAAGAGAAGTAGTAGAAGCCAATACAAGCTCCACATTTATAGGTTTGCGAAGGAAGAAGTCCGTACTTTCTTCTACAATTCCATTTAAGTAGTTTTCTATATTTGTATATCCGTTAGACGCAATCTTCATAGCGTCATTCTGGCTCGGATTGGTTCCGTTGGCATTCTCCCATTCATCTGGCATACCGTCATTGTCTGAATCCTGACGAGCATTTCCCTTCCATACCGTCCAAGAAGAAGGAACACCATAGAACAAGGAACCCTCATTTGAGATGAGAGCACCATCCTTGCCAAAGGATAGAAGTTCGTCAACAAGATAGCAATCCACATAGTCACGATAAGGCAAAGACGCACCAACAGTAGGAATGAGATTATCTATGAGCGAAGTGGCAGAAACTGTAGGTAGGGTAGGGTACTTGTAAGGAGTGGCAACCACATCCGAACCAGCAAAGAAGGTGATGGTACTCGGATTGAATACACCATCCTTGTTCTTATCCTGATAGTTGTCATTCACATAGCAATGGAAATTCTTGTTTCCGTTTGAAAATCCCTCACCATTTCCCACAGGACCATTCACGAAAAGGTTGCCCACAATATTGCAGAAGCTCTCACCCTCAGAGTCGCCACCCATAATGTAAGCACCATCTTTCCAGTTGTAAACCACATTATTAACATACTGGTTGCGACCCTTCACCTTATTGTTACGAGTGGAGTTGTCACAATAGAAATTGCGATAGAGAGTGATACTGTCTGCCTGCATAAGTCCACCAGCAGAATGCGACATAAGTCCTTGACCTACAATACAGTTCTGAATGGTAATGCTATGGAGTGCGCTCTTTCCATCTGGGTTGATGGAGAATGTCTCGTCACGTCCCCAAGCAAAAGAACAATGGTCAAAAATCATGTTCGTACCACCAGCAAGGGCAGCACAATCCTTGCCATTATCACCTCCGGCACCCATGCGGAAACGCATATATCGACAAATAGTGTTGTTGGCATTTGAGAATGAAACACCATTTCCGTAAACCGTAATTCCTTCACCCGGTGCTGTTTGACCTGCCACATACAGATTCTTGGCAAATGTCATACGGCTATTCAGCTTTATGACACCAGCAACATCAAACACGACAATACGATTAGGTTGGGAAACAGCATCACGAAGCGAACCCGTGCCGCTATCATTAAGATTAGTAACATGATAAACAGAGCCATAGCGACCTCCAACGGCATATCGTCCCCAACCTTCCGCACCAGGGAAGGCAAGTGTCTGAGCAACGATTTCGCCACAAGAGCCAACAACCAAAGCTCCACAAATCAGGCTTTTATAAAGAATGTTCATAATTAGTTGATTAGTAATTAAGTTTTATTCAAGGCATTTCATGCAAAAGCATCAGAACATGCCCAAAAGTAATTTGGGTGTAAAGTTAGGAAAAAACAAACAAAAATTACGCTCTTGATGGCTATAAGTTACAATAAACAGAAAAAGGTACATGGATTTACCTCTTGAATTACCATAAACACAAATCTATAAACATATATTTATATAGTATGTATAACTCATTCGCAAAACTCGCAAAACAAAATAATAGAATTCAAGTTTCGCAAGTTATGCTGAAGGTTTACTTGCAAGGAGTTAAAGAGGAATTAAAGAGACGAATGTCAATCGCAAAGTGGTTTGGAAAGAACAAAATTAATAAAATTAAAGAACTTTTCTCACCGAAGGTAAAATTTGTTTTATCTCATTTTCTCTTGTTTTCGTTCTCATTTTTACGAAGAATATTATAAGAAATTTTCCTTAATTTTACCTACGGTGAGAAAAGTTCTAAATTTTCGTTCTTCAAAAAAATCTGCGAACAATCATACGTCTTTTTAACTTCATGTATAACTACAATTTAACTACAATTTAACTACAAAATAAACCAGAATAATAGAATGATGCAAAAACAACAAAGCGACAGATTGAGAACTTTCAAAATAAAGAACGAGATAAGTTATCTTGAAACCATGAGACTAATATGAGTCAGACATGAGACTATTCCAAGAATAATCAGAAATAGCCATAATTGTCGCTCGAAAAAGGTAAATGATAAATAATAATGGTGCACACATTATATATACTTCTCAATCTGTCACCCGAAATGCAAACAAACATATACCTGTCCATAATAAAAACGACAGATTGATAACTTTTATATATGCAAACAAGCAAGTCCACACAGATAAAGCAAAAAAACAAAGAGTATTTTGACCGTTGAATGCTTTATGTAACCTGTATTTCGTGGAAAAAACTTCTCAATCTGTCGCTCTATAAAAAGAGAATCCAAATATAAACCCCAATTTATAGCCACATAGAACTAAAGCAGAACATCGGAAACAAATATGAAGAACCTATATTCGCACGACAGATTGATAACTTTTCAAGGAAAAACTTCTCAATCTGTCCCTTTGGGGCTGAAGTTATCATTTTGTCGACCGTATAAAGTCCTAAAAGTTCTCCATCTGTCACCCGAAATGAGAGGAAAAACACAGAAAAATAAATAAGTTATTGATTTATACCTACTATCAAAAAGTTATCAAATTGTCGCTCAAAAAACGTCAAAAAAGGCAAGTTCTATGATTGTCCACCGAAAAATTGCAGATTTTTTCTAAATTTTTCGCTAAAAACCGATTGCGTTAGAAATAAAAGTTATATATTTGTCGCGGAATTAAGAATAATGAGGGAAAATCGACAGATTGAGAACTCATATTTTTGTATTATCATTTAATCTAAAAAGATTTTAATTTAAATTTTAGGCTTTCGATTCGACTATATTTTTTATGTCTTTTAACATGTATTATATATATGTCGAAACGTAACTCTTTGAAAATCCGAATGTACTAAGCATTTGAAGCGACAGATAGATAAGTATGTGGCGACAGATGTAGAAGTTAACGGAGACAGATTGAGAACTCAGAAGTGACAGAATGAGAACTTTTTGAGGGTAAATCGACAGATTGAGAAGTCTAAACCGACAGATTGAGAACATTTCCACTTGTTGAACGTAAAAAGTTCTCATTTTGTCTCTCGATATATATTATGGAAAGTGAAAAGAAGCCAAAAAACGGTAAGGAGAAGGTCAAACCTATCGTTGTGTCGAAGGACAGTTTGCTTTATCAGCCTTGGAAGTTGATAAAGTCGGGTTATGATGCTACTGCTTTTCAGCAGGATGTAATCATCTCTGTGCTCAGGAAGTTGAAGAACTCCCTTGCAGCCATGAGGGATGATTACTATGTGAGTGGTGCGCGTCAGCTCTCCCTTTTTGACACAAAGGAAGCGTCTTTGTTTCGTGACGAGGACGACTCTCTGACCTTTAATATACACATGAAGGAGTTGGGTGTTGAGCCCCAGAACTATCTTCGTGCCTTTAATGCCGTGTGCAACATTGGTGATATTGACGTGTGGGTTCCTGTTCCTAATCCTGATGGTGGAGAGGAGGAACTGGAGCGTGCTAAGTTGTTCTCAATCATTGTGAAGAAGGAGGATGTAATCCTTGACGAGAACAATCAAGTGATTGGCTACAAGTATGAGAAGCATAATCCTCAGGTCAAGCTCAAGCTTCGTCGCAACGTGGCAGAGACGCTCTTCCAGGGACAGATTCATACATTCCTTGAGCAGACAGCCATGAATATATCCGAGAAGTTCCCAAAGCGACTTTATATGTACTTTGCTAATTATAAGAACATTGGACACTTGGAGATAAACTACTGGAAGTTCCGTCAGCAGATTGGATTTGATGACAAGGAGCCAGACAAGATTCAGTATCCTAAGTTCTATGATTTCCGCAAGCGAGTTCTCGATCCGTCGGTCGAAAAACTTAGAAAGATGGCGGACATGGGACAGGCAGAGTATTGGTTTGAGTACGAGCCTGTATATAAAGGGTCGGGTAGGGCAAAGGCACCTGACCAGTTGCACTTCACCATTCACCTGAGCCAGATAGGCGAGGATTATGAGAAGAAGAAAGGCTCATTCCTTGAGCGTCAGGAGATTGAGGAACGTCTTGCAAATGTCTTTGACCAGACGACAGCACAGATTCGCAAGCTCGTCAATAGCATGAAGCCAGAAGATTATCCTTATTTCAAGGATAAGCTCACGGAACTTGAGCGATATTTTGCGAACAATCGTGGCAAGATAAAGGACAAGCGTTCGTATGCCAACAAGGTTCTTACAGACTTTCTTATTGAATCTAAGGAGAATAACCTCTTTAGGGAGCAGTTGGAGGGACAAAATGAGAACTCTAACATGGCTGGTTCATCATATCCTGGAGCGACAGATGGAGAACAATCCATGACAGTAAAGGAGAGTGGAGCGACAAATCGAGAACTTCTTACCATCATAGACAACTCCAAGATAGCATTCACGGATGAGGAGATGGAGCTTCTTGACAAGTACGTGGGTGAGTTGAAGGCTGATTCAAGTCGCAAGATAGTATTGGAGGCATTCAAGCTTGCCAAGAGAGAGACAGAATATTTGCTTTACATTCCAGCGATGGCAACATACGAGACATTCCAAAGTATGTTCGACTCAATAGCCAATGAGTTGAAGGACAGACTTGGCAAGGATGTGAAGCTTCGTATCTCGGAGCATGCGTGAGATTTGAGTTTTTAAGTTTTTCAGCTTTTATGTTTTTGCGGTTTTTTTTTTATCGCTCCAAAGGAGCGGACGAAGAAAAAACCGATAAAAACATATAAAAACCGATAAAGACAAGTGGTGAGTTTATAAGTTCTTGTTTTTGGGGATTCTTGTGGATAGTGGAAAAAATACTACCTCCGAACCATAGGAACATAAAAACAAGAATTAACAAATTAACAAACTCACATGCTTAACAACAAAGCAACTAAAAAGCCTGCAAACTTAATAACTCATAAACTTACGAACTTACGAGCTCAAAAACTCTCCCCCTGTTTTTATATGTTTTTCCCTGTTTTTATCGGTTTTTTCTTCGTCCGCTCCTTTGGTGCGATAGTGACAACAAGAGCGATAGAAATTCCGTGACAACATAAAAACTTACAAACTCAGGAACTTATAAACTAAAAAAATAATGACCACAGATTCAGAGGACATAGAACTGGCAGAACGACTTCGCATTATGATGGTGGAGCGAGGCAAGACGGTATCGACGGCAGAGAGCTGTACGAGTGGACGTATTGCTTCCACTCTCACGAGCGTAAGTGGTGCGTCAGATTATTTTCTGGGAGGCTTGGTTGCATATCAGGACGAGGTTAAGATTGCACATCTGGGTGTTACAGCCGAGATGATAGCCAAGCACGATGTCGTGAGTCGCGAGGTTGTAGAGCAGATGGTTCGAGGTGCTTGCCGATTCTTTGGTTCTGATTACGCCCTTGCTTCCACGGGTTATGCTGGAGGAGGAACGGAAAGCATACCTTCAGGCACAATATGGATAGGATGGGGTAGTGATGGAGACGTCCATTCATTAAGGCTATCGAAGGATGAGGGACGAGAAAAGAACACTTCCAATGCGGCAAAGAAGGCAATCCAATCCTTTATTGAGTCGTTGGAAACATTAAAATAGAATGATTTTTTTCTGATTTTTTCTCATGTGAAATCGAAGAAACATACGTTTGAGCAAATAAAAAAACAAAGAAATAGATAAGCTTTTAGGCTTATAAACGATATTAAAGTGAGAATTTTGGGTACAGCCGGCGATATTTTTCAAGAAAAAGACTTTCAAAATATCTGTTGGCTGTACCATTTTTATGGTCTTTGCAGAAAACCAAGGAATTAACTATGAAAGTGAAAACGAAAATGCGTTCAAAATGAAAATCAAAAAAGATAAAATGTGACCATTTTAACGTACGAATTGCATAAATGAAACATTAAAAACAACATTTGTTGCAGAATGAAATGTGAAATGTTGTAAATTGAAATATAATCACCCCAAAAAAATTTGGTGGGAATAAAAAAAGTCCCTATCTTTGCAGTACAAAAAATAAAAAGAATAGATATTCAGGTAAACATAAGGGGTTTAATAATTAAGGGTTTTGTTTTTCAGGATAGTTAGTTAAGGGTTATAAATATAGATTAAAGGTATTGAAGTAGGAAGTGCTTGTGAAAGTACTTCCTATTTTTTTTGTATCTATCCTATTCTATTCTATCCATGTTTTATCCATGTTTGAGACGCATAGTTGAAACACATAGCTCACGGAGTTTTTCATGGGCTGTGCATGCGTATAAAGGAGCCTGAAAGGCTGGTGAGAATACAGGACGGGGGGTAGCCTATGTTCTTTCAGCCCTTCGGGCTTTGCTATCCAGAAGCTTTTGGTACATTATTTCTCGCACAAAAATATAATGGTGGGGTAATTATGTTTCCATTTTTTCATGTTTATGTTGATATTATAATTACCTTTGCCTTGTCTAAATACCGAAGGAGTATAAACTATAAAATATATTATATGAAATACATTGTCATATCGTTCTCATTTGCAGTCTTGTGCCTATGCTCATGCAATGGCAGTGGGGCACAGTCTTCTGACTCCCAGACGGAGGGAGAGGACACAACGGCAGTCGAGTGTGACGCATCATCACCAGCTGCAAATAATGCAGATACTTTGTGTACGTCTGATGCCGGGGAAACAGCAGGCGACAATCATGGCGTGATAACCGAGGAACAGGCGTACGAGGGCGTGAACAACTATTGCCACAAGGAGTACGACTGGAGTGTGGCAGAGGACAACCCATCCATCATGTATGTGGAAAAGGGTGAGGAGACGGAATCAGAGTATCAGGTCATCTTCCGTAGCTATACCGGTGCTTTCGTCTATTTCTATGTCAACAAGGCAGATGGCAAGACAAGGATGGTGGAACATGTTCCGTCACTTAACGTGACGAGCGAGGCTGGCACCATCAACCTGTTCGATTACTTGTGAGCATGTACGGTGTCTATTTGAACTCTTTAGCATTAGCCATAGTTGTTTGGTGCTATAACCGCGAACCTGCATGTTAATTACTTCCCTTCGGTCTGCGAGGCTGCATGTTAATTATTAATTACTTCCCGTTGGTCAGTGAGCCCGCTTCGCTTAGTTGTTAATAGTCAAATAGATTCTTTTTGTCCTAGTCTGCTATTAGTCTTAAAGCATCGCATTTTACAAATGATAGCCGATTCTCACTTCTTCTCAAATTTACAAAAATGTCCGAAAATCTTAAAAAGATTTTCGGACATTTTTTGTATTGTTAATCTGCTAATTTGATAGTCTATTATCGTGAACCAGCATGTCAGTTACTTCCCTTCGTCAGTGAGCCCTCTTCGCTTAGTTGTTAATATGTTAACATGTTAATTTGTTAACCGTGAACCAGCATGTTAATTTTTAATTATTAATTGTTAATTATCAATTATCACTTCGTGCTATGTATCGTCACTTCGGCATCCTTGAGCAGTGGGCTGGTGAACTTGACCTTGATGTCACCCTCGCCAGTGGTGCGGATGTAGGTGAGGAGCTGACCGTTGAATACGCGCTGGCGGTTGTCACGGTAGTTGCCCATGTCAGTGTTGTCGCTGCCCTCCATGCCGAGGAGACGACCTGCTCCGGTCACGTCGCACCTTATGTTGTTGTCGGCAAGACGGACGAGGACGTCGTTCTCATCCTTCACCTGTACGGTGATGTGGACAACGCGGTTCTTGCCTTCTACGGTCGTCTTGTCAGCCACGGCTGTAATCTTGTACGGACGTCCGCTCGTGGCTATGCTGTAGCTGCTCTCCACCTTGCCGTCCTTGCTGAGTCCCTCGCACACGAGAGTGCCTGCCTCGTATGGGATGTCCCAGTATATCACTCCGTTTCGGTCGTCGTAAGGCTTCGTCTCGCCCACCTCCTTGCCGTTGAGGAGCAGGCGTGCCTGTGGCGAGTTGGTGTAGCATACCACTCTCACCTTGTCGCCCTCCTCATAGTTCCATGTGTCGAGAGCCTCGGTGCTCACGGGTATGGTGAGGCCGCCCCTGCGTGGTCCCCTGCTCCTTGTGGAGTAGGTGCCGATGTAGGTCACGGGCTTGGTGCTCCAGAGTGATGCGCGGAACCATCCGCGAGGCTTCTTGAAGCTGCCGAAGTCGAGGAGACCAGTGTTGAGTCCTCGTGAAGGCCACCTGCCGCTCTCGCCAAGGTAGTCGGTACCCGTCCAGATGAACTGTCCGAAGATGTGCTTCTTGTCCCTCACTCCCTTCCAGCTGTCGAGTCCCACGCCCGTCTCGCTGCCGTATATGATGCGCTTAGGGTAGAGGCGGTGGTCCTCGTCATATCGGTTCTCGGTATAGTTGTAGCCCACCACGTCGATGGCCTCGGGATATTCCGTCTGGTTGCTCATCACCACTCCTGCGAGTGCGCCAGTCACCGGACGTGACGTGTCGATGCTCCTCACCACGGCTGCGAGCCTCTTGGCTATCTTGCCTATGCGCTCGGCATTAGGCGCATCCTTCTTGTAGCCTCCGAACATAGGCTGGTTGATGGCGGCATTGTTGCCGTCGAGCACAGGGTGAGAGTATGGGTCGTTAGGGTAGTCCACCTCGTTGCCTATGCTCCAGAGGAACACGCAAGGGTGGTTGCGGTCGCGACGAACCATGTCTGCCACGTCGCGGTCAATCCATTCCTCGAAGAAGTCGAACGTGCCGAAGAAGGCAGGCTGTCCTGCGTTCCAGCCCTCTATCCACTTGCGCTTTGGGAACTCCCACTCGTCGCTTGCCTCGTCCATGACGAGCAGTCCGAGCTCGTCGCACAGGTCATACACGTCGGGAGCTTGTGGGTTGTGGCTCATGCGTATGGCATTGGCACCCATCTCCTTGAGGTTGACGAGGCGTCTGCGCCACACGTCCTTTGGCACCACGGCTCCGAGCACTCCTGCATCGTGGTGGAGGCACACGCCCTTCACCTTGGTGTTTATGCCATTGAGGAAGAAACCGTTGTTCGCATCGAAGCGGAGGGTCCTGAGACCCACCTTGCAGCTTGCATGGTCTATCTCCTTGTCGCCCTCAAGCAGGGTGGTGCTGAGGGTATAGAGGTAAGGCGACTCGATGTCCCACATCTGTGGCTTGCCCACCTTGAGCGAGGTGGTCACCTTGCCCTCGGAGCATCTCTTGCTTGCCTTTGCCACCACGTTGCCCTTGGCGTCCGTCAGGCTTGCCACCACCATGAGGTCGCCCCTTGCATACATGGCACCCTCCACGTTCATCTCCACATCCACCGTGGCTGATGACTTGGTGATGTTCCTTGCCTGCCATCCGAGTCCCCACTGGCCGAAGTGCGTCTTGCCCGAGCTGACGATCCACACGTCACGGTATATTCCGCTACCCGTGTACCAGCGGCTGTCGGCAAGCTGGCTGTGGTCCACTCGGACGAGTATCTCGTTCTCGCCCTCGCTCAGGTAAGGCGTCATGTCGTACATGAAGCTTGCGAATCCGTTTGGACGGAATCCGAGCTTCTTGCCGTTGAGATAGACCGTGGAGCGGCAATAGACGCCCTCGAAGTAGATGAAGTGGAGGTCATCCTTGTCGGTCACCTTGAACACCTTGCGATACCAGCCTATGCCTCCGGGCAGGTAGCCCTGGCAACTTGCGAGCGAAGGGCTCAGCTGTCCCTCTATGCTCCAGTCGTGCGGCAGGTTGATGTGTCGCACGTCCTGCTTTCGCACGAAGGCGAGGCTATCGTCGCCAAGATGAAACTGCCAGTTGTCGTTGAATTTTTGTGCTGTGCCGAACGACACCTGTGCCTGTGAGCACAGAGTCATTCCCAATGCGAATAATGTAGTTATCAGTCCTCTTTTCATATCATTGAGAGAGTTAGTGATTATTGCTTATTGCTTTTTGTTAGTAAATGAATTGTTCGTAAATCAACTTTCGCAAGTTCAGCTGACGCTTTATTTGCAAGGAGTTAAAGAGGAGTTAAAGAGGAGTTAAAGTGGAGTAAAAGAGACGAATGTCCATCGCAAAGTGGTTTTGGTTAAACGAAAATTTATAAAATTAAAGAAAATTTCTTATAATATTCTTCGTAAAAATGAGAACGAAAACAAGAGAAAATGAGATGAAACAAATTTTACCTTCGGTGAGAAAAGTTCTAAATTTTCGTTCTTCCCCCAAAAACAGCGAATAATCAAACGTCTTTTTAACTTCCTATATAACTACATTTTAACTACAATTTAACTACAAGCTAAACTTGAATTAGTAAAATAGTATTTTTCCGTTTGATATAGTATGTTGGAAATAGTTTAAATGCTCAGGCCACGAAGACCTTCCCCCCAGTCCCCTTTCCTCCGTCGAGCAGGGCACAGCTCTCCCCTCATTTCGGGACGGAGGGACATTCAGTCTCTCTTCTGCCCCCTCATTCGCCTTTCTGGGCGGGGGTAGATACTTTGTTCACCCAGTTGAGTTGGGGCGAAAATTGGAGAAATCTGTTACGTTATTTGCGGTATTATCACACCAGAGGTGCGGACGAAGAAAAAACATGGAAAAACCGATAAAAAACAGTTGAAAAACAGTTGACTGAAGCCGCTTGTTGTAGGACTGAATTTCCAACATTCCTCTCTGGGCGTAGGAAAGTAATTAACGTGCAGCCTCGTGGTTAACATCATTAAAAAATACAAAGAGTATGCCATCACAACCATTGCGGATGTTGATGGCATTTTCTCTTTATATATATTAATAAGGTATAATATAGGCAATGTGTCGCGAAGTTATTTTATTAATAATGTTAGTGTTATGAAAAACTTCCGTCTGAGAAAGCGCCAATTCCTAACGTGTGAGAGTTATTTTTATATTTGTTAAATTTAAAACAGTAAAAGATTATGACATTAGATTTCGTACAGAATAACGACAAGCGACTTTGCAATATGTATAAGGAGCTACAGGATTTGGAATATCTCATAGATGAGGATATCAACAATACCACGATAGACTCAATACAGAAGAAGGAGGTCGAAACACAAGAGAGAGCGATAGGTGTGTATCAGGATTACGTCAAGCGTATAGAACAGTATTCTGAAGAGCTTGAACGCATAAGGCAATGTGATGGCATAAGTCCCCAGCTCATTGAGCAGGTTAGAACTTCCATCGACTATTACAGGAAGACTCTTCCTGTCCTTATAAATCATTGTCGTAAGTGCATCGAGCTGCGCGAGAACCTCATCCGTGAGTTATGCGAGGTACTGGGAGAAAAATATTACGAAGAGTAGTTTAACTTTTTTGACGAAAAAATATTATGAAGATAATACAACTAATAGTGCAACTAATAGTGAAAATAATGCTTCTAGTAGGCAAAATCGTGGCATGGGTGTGTGCTGGAATACTCCCGCAGCTTTTTTGTAAAGTAGATTTTTTCCGAACATTATGGCTGAAGCTAATCTTGACTGGGCTGGCATTATGGCTAATATTCCAGCATGGCACATCAACCATGGAGTATTCCTTGGCGTATCTGTTGGTTGTCGTGGTGTTAGCAACCATAAGGATCAAAGAGATGATTTTCCTCTTCAGGTATGGGGAGGAATGGAGTATTCAAAATATAAGTCAATACAAGTATTTCAAGGAAATGCAGTGGGTATCCCGACTCTGGTATAAGTTGTCAGTATCGAGTAGATTTGCTTGTATAGAGAATATGAGGTTTAATAGCCAAACGGACAGATACTACTATCTGACAAATTTCAGGGAAGAGAACCACGTATGCGATCCGAGGATAGCGCAATTCTTAAGAGTCCCATCATCCGGTTGGATGCCAATAGTATTGGATGTTGTGCTTATCGTACCTGTGATAGTCAACTTGTCTTTGAGCTTAATAGTCATATCTGCGGATATGTATTATCTTGCCGATTATTGCGTTGAGGCAGCGTAAAAAAAAGGAATGTCTGAAAGACATGACACTTGAAACAAAGTGAAACATCTTGCAGGAGTTCCGTGTTAAATTTAATAATTCAAGTTTCGCAAGTTCAGCTGACGCTTTACTTGCAAGGAGTTAAAAAGGAGTTAAAGAGACGAATGTCTATCGCAAAGTGATTTTGGAAGAACGAAAATTTATAAAATTAAAGAAAATTTCTTATAATATTCTTCATAAAAATGAGAACGAAATCTGCGAACAATCAAACGTCTTTTTAACTTCCTATATAACTCCATTTTAACTACAATTTAACTACAAGCTAAACTTAAATTTAATAACAACAAAAAAAAACAGGTTATGAAAGAAAAAATGATTACAAGCAGCAATCCTACAGGATTGAGCAGTAAAGGAACAGACATCATGTCTAATTCAATCCATGTGTTCCAGCAGGTTTTGGAGTCAATGGATAATGCTGAGGCTCGCAATGAGTCTGTGATTAACGAGAACGAGGCACTTGTCACTGGATACATCAAGCGGAGACTTGATGCTGACGACCTCACGCGTGAGGAAGGCATAGAGCTTGTCAAGGTTCTCACAAGCGTGTCGGCACAGAAAAGTGAGCGTTATGCGCAATCCAATAACCAGCGCACGACGAAGATTGCCACGGCAGCATCCATCGCCATCGCCTATGGCGTTGCCGACTATCTTATCAAGAACACAGGCAGCAACCGCTTTTAGGTTCGTGTGCTCCAGTTCTGACAAGGGTGTCCGCATCACAGAACGACACGGATTGAGTCACTAATGAAAAAAGTTTAGTACAAACTGAAAAAAACTTCGCAATCAGAGCGCATATTGTCCAAGAATCATTATCTTTGCATCGGCTTCATAAGATGAGGTCATGACATAATAACGATCCGTTCTTTCCGATAATCCTAAAAATCGGCAAAATTTTAAGACTTTATCACAAGAAAGAACAGGACAATGGCGCTCGTTTTTATAAGGCTCCACATCTCATGCTCTTGTGGCATGAGATGATTGGGGGCACTATATAAAAAGCGGAGATGTTGTATCTGTTCATTAGTGATAAAAGGTGTTTGCCGATACCTTGGGATTATGATGGACAAGCAACGTCTTCGCTCTTTTTGTTCTCCATCAATTAACCAGCCGAGTGCTAAAACAAAATCATGAAGAAACAGGAATATATAAACACAATAAAACACGAGTTGTCATTTGACGAAATTGTAGTTAATTTATATGTTTAATCATTGTTATATTCTTGGGTGATTCTATAGACTTGTACATTGTTTAAATAATATTTATGGTGCAGTAATGTACCGATTAAAAACTTTAAATATATGAAAAATTATGGAAAAGAAGTAGAGAAGCACAAAAAAGACTTCTCTGAAGAAGGTATGTGGAACAAGCTTGCGAAGTATGCCAAGACTGCCGGTCGTGAACTTGTAGAGAATGTTTTGATTTTATGGTATGCATTTCCTGATGCGTCCGCAACAGACAAGGCTATTATATTGGGTGCAATTGGATATTTCATCTCGCCAATTGATGCGATTCCCGATTTAATGCCTATAGTTGGTTACTCGGATGATGTTGGTGTTGTTGCATGGGCTGTAGCACGTATCCGAATGCATGCTTCGTCATCAGCTATAGAGAAAGCAAAGCGGAAAGCTAATGAGTATTTCTCATAAATATTGAATAGGTGACAGCATTTAGCATCAACACCAAGATGCATTTTAAATGTGAAAAGAGGATGTGCCTATTTGGGCATATCCTCTTAAATAATAGGTGTTATTCGTCCTATTCATTGCATTCTGTCTTGTCAAATCTGCCGAATAATTTTGTGACTGATTACAGAATGTGTCAATTTATACTCCGATTTTGACTCTCCATAAAAAGGGCGAATGACATTTGTTTTATCCACAAAAATATGATAAGGTCTGCGTGCATAAATACATATCGGATTGTCCTTTAAAAATTCAGCAAAAAGCCGCATTTTTTTTCCTCGCCAGAAAAAAAATTTTACCTCACCAGAAAGTTTAAATTACTTCGTGAGAGAAAAAATATTTTATCGTGATATAATTTCGACTTTCTCGTTATTTTCGTGATTTTTTATCTCAAAAATTTACGATAAGTCCCTCCCTAAATTGCAAAACAGAATCGTACAAAAAGAACAAGTGTATTGACTTTACATTTTACCTCATTTACTTAATGAACTCTTACATGAAAATAACCTATTACCAATTATCACAACTCGTTCCGTTGTGAAGCTGACTATTTGTCCTTACTCTGCTCCATCAATGCTTGGTATTCCGTTCCTATATCAAATAGTATAAGCGTGATGGACGAATAAGAAGAACGTAAAGTGGATGGAAACAGAAAAGTCGAATAGGACAAAAGAAAACAAATAGAGAAAGCTTGACTCACTTTTTTTGCATTCTTAATATCGTACCGCTCTTACATATTATTGATTATGCACAACATAGCAAACCATATCTTCTCTTTGAAAAAAGATATGGGTGTAAATGTCGGGAGATATGGGTATAAAACCAAAAAGATATGGGGTCTGTAGTAGAATGATATGGGTCTCTCTGTAAACAGATGTACCCTATGTCATGAGATAGGACAAAACGAAACATGCAGTCTCTTGATATGGCAAAATATGGATGTCTATGAATGTAAAAAGGAGAATGGGCAGCATAAGGAATAACATGAAACATCGAGACACAAGTACATTTACTTTTATCTATGGATTCATGACAAAAGAAGTTTGTGATATAGGTGAAAAGCTCATTTGTATGCTTTCCTATCGCTTTTTTCAAAATTTTCTTTGAAACAAAATACATAATCACAAAAAAAGTCTTATTTTTGCATAAGTTTCGTGAAGCCTATGCTTAGGTAACGGAACAACTACATTGTGGAAAAGCGGCACTATACGCTTTGTTTTTGGTCGTTTGAACTACCACTTCAATTTCCAAACAAAGACAAATGCAGAGGTGATGCTATAGGGTGTATATATAAGTGCATCCAGTAGTGTGCAGGAGGGCGTTGCTCTCGTGCACACGTTTCGGGTGTATTATATAGGCTTATGAGGGTATCGAATCTGTTTGTTCTATTGAGAGGGCTGTGGTAGGCCTAAAAGACGGAACGAGCAGAGGAGATACCCTCTTTTTATAAGCAATTATATTAATTGAATTGGGGGGCGCTTGTTTGATTAACGCATAACAATATAAAAAATGGACACATCTCATAAAGGATTGCTAAAATCTATTTTGCTAACATCAATAGCAGCCTTGGGAACTTCTCCATCAAATGCAGCAGAAGTTCGTCCTATGGTGGCATATAGCAAACATGAAAATAATGGTAATAGTGATAACTCTTCATTTATGGAACGATTAAATTCTGGAGTGTTAGCAAGTTATTCTAATCCTTCGGAAGTTACCGGACATAGTTCTCATCGTTCTCATAGTTCTCATCGTTCACACACATCTTCTGGTGGTGGAGGAGGTGGAGGTTTTGGTGGAATTAATGGTAAGACAGTTGGTGTTTCTTTAGGTGCAATTGCAGGTGGAGTAACCATCTATTACGTTATTAAGGCAATTTGTAAGTCTGTAAAATCTCACAAAAAAACAGTTTCTGCAGAACGTTCGGTATACAATAAATATGTTTACATCAAATATGGAAGTCGAGAAATCCGTAAAGGAGTTTATGGAAGTGATGTGGATGAAATGATTGATTCTTTATGTGCTAATGGTGTTCTTTTTAGAAAGAAACTTAAAAGAAAAAATAGTTACCATTATAAATATAATTATGCTGCCAAACGTGCTGTGAAGCGAATGCAAGTAAGAATGGGAAGAAAGAAAACATCATACGCATCGAAAACATTCCAGATGGATTTGAAAAACTGGAAACAACGTCGTAACTATTACGATAGTTTGTTGTCTGCGGATTCTATTTGCATCGAACAGAATAAGAATGCTCTTACTGCCGTTGCAATATTGCTCGTTGAGAAGGGTTTTCTAAAAGAGTACGATGCGGATAATATCATGGATATTGATATGAAAAATAGGGTTATAAATGCTTATAATGATTTTCAAAAGAGTGCTGGCTTAGAAGTTTCATGTATCGTGGATATGCAAACACTTGCAAAATTATATTCACTCCCGACTGTAAAATAATGAAATCATTTAGAATTATAGATGCACATAATGCTCAATTGGAAATTGATACATCTTTGTTTTCAAAGTCTGTTGTTACAAAAGTATTGTATTGGTTAAACAATAATTATACTGTTATGTTATCGTGTGACGATAACATAATTAAGATGGAACTTGAATGTGTCCATGAACATGATTGGGATAAAGTTAAGAAAGATATTTCTACGATGTTGAGTGATTATCAAATGCGTGAACTCATTGAACAAGAAACTCGCGACATTCGTAATATATTGTATGTTAAAGCATTTGCAAATGTTGATGAATTAACGGATTATAGCGCAGATAAAGATGTCATATAAGTTGCTTCCCTTTAGATTTACTCGTATAGGGACTAAAGAACTAATTGTTAACGAGGTCGGTGACTTTGTTTTTATGCCCTTTGGTACTGTTAGAAGGTTACTTAAGGGAAATATTGATGTGCGTTCTGAGGTGTATAAGGATTTGCTTTCTAAATATATTGTTTGTGACGAGTACAATGGATTTCTTCAAGATGTTATTGCGACTAGAATAAGAACCAAGAAATCTTTTCTTGATGGGTTTACAGGTTTGCACATATTTGTGCTTACCTTGCGTTGTAATCAGAAATGTATTTATTGTCAAGCAACAAGTAAAGACTGTGGCTGTTCTTGTAAAGATATGGAGATTAAATACCTTGATGACGCAATTCGCTTGATGCTAAAGTCACCAAATCCGCATATTACAATGGAGTTTCAGGGAGGGGAGTCTTCATTAGTTCCTAAGTTGGTGGAATATGCTATTGTGGAAACTGAACGACAGAATAAGGAAGTGGGGAAGGATATTACATATGTTATGTGTTCAAATATAATAAACTTCCCTGAGGAACTTTTGCGTTTGTGTGTTAAATACAATGTATTTGTATCAACGTCACTTGATGGACCTGAATTTATTCATGACCATAATAGGGGGGTAAGTGGCAGTTATATGAATTTTGTTGCATCTTTGACAAGAATAAAAGAACGGCTTGGAGATGATAGGATTTCTCCGTTAATGACTACTTCTTCTTTATCTTTGGATTTCCCGATCGAAATCATTGATTCATATCGAAGTCTTGGCTTTCATTATATTTTTTTGCGCCCGTTGAATCCATATGGAAGGGCAAAAGGAATTGTTGACTGGAATTTGTATTACGACAAATACATAGATTTCTATAAGAAATCCTTAACTTATATTTTGTCTTTAAACAGATCTGGAGAATGCTTTGTGGAAGGTTTTACTACTATGGTTATGAAGAAAATCCTGACTCCATTCCCCGTGGGCTTTGTTGATTTACAATCACCTGCTGGCATTATTAATAGTGTTGTCGTGTATAATTATGATGGATATGTGTACTGTTCTGACGAATCACGTATGATGGCAGAATGTGGTGATTATACTTTTCGCTTGGGACGAGTTTCTGATAAATATGAGGATGTGTTTTATGGTAGAAAGAGTCAAGAACTATCAAAAGTTTGGGCTACGGAATATATTGCAGGCTGTTCGGATTGTGCATATCAACAATATTGTGGAGCAGACCCAGTAAGAAATTATTCCACTCAAGGTGATTGGTATGGTCATAGACCTAGTAGCTTATATTGCAAGTTTCATAAGGCTATTTTTGATTATCTGTTTGAACTTATTGACAAAAGTGGTGACGAAGTGTTGCCAATATTTAGAAAATGGATTTATGATTGATAAATTTTATAAAGGAACAAATAACAATGCATTGTTTGTCACATCCTTTTGTTCAAATAGATGTGTTATGTGTTGTCAGCCACCATTGACAGAAGAGAATCAAGCAGAGCTTTATGATAGGAATATAAAGCTAATTGCTTCTGCAGATAGTGATACTGATTATGTCTGTATTACAGGTGGCGAACCCACTTTGATAGGTGAACGTTTGTTTGAATACATGAATAAGATTTGGAAACAAATGCCGCATTGCTGTATTCATTTGCTGTCAAATGGCAGATCGTTTTCCAAACCAAAATATATCGAGAGATTTTATGAAGAAACTAAAAGCCATCTCGTTATAGGCATCCCTCTACATTCTGATAATTATTTGGATCATGATTTAATCGCAGGCTCAAAAGGTGCTTTTTATGAGACAATAAAAGGATTACATAATCTGGGAGTTCTTGGATACGAGATTGAGTTACGAGTCGTAATCTTAAAACAAAACTATAAACGTTTGGATAAAATAGCGGAGTTTATTATTCATAATTTGCCGTTTGTCTCTCAGGTCTCTTTTATGGGATTGGAAGTCGTGGGAAATGCTTATGGAAATTTCTCAAAAGTATGGGTAGAGTATGCTGAATTTCGTTCCATATTAGAGCGTGCTGTGTTTTTACTTGACAGTTGTAAAATACAGGTGAGAATTTTTAACATACCACATTGTTGCTTACCTATATCTTTATGGACTTTTTCATGTAAGTCTATTTCTGAATGGAAAAAGACAAATACAAAAGTCTGTAATAAATGTGTTTATATTGAAGATTGTTGTGGAATTTTTTCTACGTCAAAATATATAAGTTCAGAAATAAAGCCAATAGTATATAAATAGTTGTATATGAATAAGGTTTGGACGTGGTCTTTACATGTTCCATACATATTGTTCTTTGTGTGGTATCTTGTGGCAAGTTTTGTCAATGTTTATGCGTGTGATGATTATTGGCATGGAACAAATGTTCACTTGTATGGTTTTGAAAACGCACAATTGTATTATTGGTACAATTGGGAAGGCTCGTTTACACATACATTTTTGGCGACACTGCCACATATTTTCAGTTTCGAAAGGATGCCTTTTATTTGTAACCTTATTTCATTGCTTTTTTTGTTGTTGTCGGTTATGACTTTTTTAAGGACTTTTTACTGTTTAACAAGGATTAAGGCATTTATTTGTTCGTGTTATTTAGTTGCATTTCTATATACTTTTACAACAGGAAAGGCGGAAATTCGTTTTTGGGTGTGCGCAAATGTTACGTATCTTTTTGGGGTTTCTACAACTTTAATTTTCTTGTCCTTATATCATGTTTATGACTATTCAATAAAGAAAACAACCATTTTAATATTGTTAATGGTGGTAATTGTTGGAAATAAAATATCATTCGTATATATGCTTTTTCTTGTAACTATATGTCATGACATTGTATATGGTCGACTTACAAAAAAACGTTTCTTTTTTATGTCTTTGTCTATTTTGTTCCTGTCTATGTTTAATATTCTTGCGCCTGGTAATGTTATTCGTATGATACAAAATTTGGGAGATAGTGAAGAATGTAGGATGACATTTGAAGAGGCAATAACGGATCGTTTTTTCCGCTTACTTCCGTTTGTTAAACATTTATTTCTTTTGACTCCAATTTGTAAGTTTTTGAATGTTACAATAAGTAAAAGTACAATTGTGATTCTTACCCTTGCATTTGTTTTTATTTTTGTTGGAGATACTACGATTATGTACCTATGCTTTCATGATAGTGGTCCAATGAGAACAAATATAACACTTGAAGTGTCAGCTGTATTGTATTCGATGTCATTAATATGTTATTTTAATGCATATTTGAAGTCCCCAAAATTGAAAATAATATCATGGTTACTCATAATGGTATTCGCAGCTTATGGTTGTCGTAATATGTTTCTAATAAAGCAATCGTATGAATATTCAAGATTAGCGAAAGAACGTGAAAGAAAAGTGTTGTCAAGTAATGATGAAAAAGAATTGTTTTTGTCTCCTTTGCCAAATTCAGGTTTACTACTTTCGTATTTCTGTAATGACAAGGAATGGCTTGAAAATGTTTATATTCCATACTATAACAACAAGACATCCGAAGTGTTTGTATCTTGTGAATGATTTGTTTTTGCCACTTTTACAATTTTTTAGAAGGTATTGATGCAAAGTTAATTACTTTTTGGTGCGGATTCAGCCGTTCCAACCTTATCTATATGCGTAAGTTTTATTTGACTTTCCAAAAAAGTGAGACACTGTCTCACAAATTGACGTGGAGTCATTATTTTGAATTGCTAAAGTGAGAAGACACTTTAGAAATGCAGTTCTATATGAAGGAATGCGTCAAAGATGGATGGAGTGTTAGAGTATTGAAACGTCAGATTAACTCTTCTCTTTTCCAAAGACTTGCGCTTAGTACAGATAAAGAAGGTGTACTTGCTCTTGCAAATGAAGGTCATCGGGTTATGTCAGCAGCTGATATTATACGCGACCCATACGTTTTGGAGTTTACTGGTTTGCCACAGCGAAAACAATATAAGGAATCTGATTTGGAGAAGGCCTTAAAGATTAATATGGAACAATTTCTGTTGGAATTGGGTAGAGGCTTCGCATTTATGGGACGTCAGTATGTCATACCAGTAGGAAGCAGGCGTTTCAAAGTGGATATGGTATTCTATAATGCTATATTGAAATGTTATGTTTTGATTGATTTGAAACGAGCTGAAATAAAGCATGGGGATATAGGTCAAATGAATCTCTATCTGAATTACTTCAAGAATGAAATTTGTCAGCCAGACGACAATCCTCCGATAGGTATTGTATTGGGTGCAAAGAAAGATGAATTGTTGATGGAATATGCTCTTCAGAGCATAGACAATCAGTTGTTTGCTGCTCGTTATCAACTTTATCTTCCTAATCGAGAGGAACTACAAGCCCAATTGGACTTGTTACTTGACAATACAAAAAACAATACTACAGATGAATGAGGAGGAACTATCCAGAAGTGCAATTTGGCGGACAGATTCCTTTTAGTTCTTTGTGTTTCATGTATTGTGCGTATATGGGCACAAAAGCCTAATTGTCCATAACTGTCATAATTGTCGTTGGGGTACAGGTGTTAGTCGTATGGTTGAATCATGCAAAAATGTAGGATTGCCAGAACCTGAATATGGGACAGATGGCACATTTGTCTGGATCATATTCAAGCGTCCTAGCTTAGACACTAACTTAGACACTTATTCCGATTCTACACAAGAATTATCCGAAAGACAAAAGGAGGTGTTGGCTTATTGCATGATCCCAAGAAGTAGTAGGGATATATTGGAGCATATTGGATTGGCAAATCACACCAAGAATAGAGATAAGTTCATCATTAACCTTGTTGATCTATAGAGGAAGTCATTACTGAAAAAAACGGCAATGCGTCGGAAGAAAGTACATTGAAAAGTACATTGAAAAGTACATTGAAAGGAACTCAATTGGATATTGTGAAATGTATGTTAAACGATGCAAGTGCATCTATTCCACAAATTGCGAATCAATTGCAGTTGCATCCAAGAGGAATCGCGAAACACATAAAGAGTTTGCAGGAACAAGGCATTATTCGCAGAGAAGGTCCAGACAAAGGTGGTATTTGGGTTGTACTCGAGAAAACAGAATAAAATGGATGCATAGAAATAAATAATCCATGGCATCGGACAAATCTGTGGAAAAAGAGGGTGTGTCAAAATAGGCACATCCTCCTCATTGTATGTGGTATTGTTCTTATTTTGCACAGAGGAACGCTTCTCGTATCACAAAGCACATGCAGCATACAAAGGATAGTTTGTCATCCATCCTTGGTCTATATAGTCCTTCATCGAAAGGCGTAAACCTTTTAGTTCTGGATTATTGCTGACAAATATTCTAAGAGATTTTGACTTCACATTTACCTCTGCCTTGACTTCTATAGGGACAACAGATGTGCCACTCTGCATGACAAAATCAAGTTCTATACTTGAATTATCCACGCTGTGATAATACAACAAGTGACCACCACAAACAAGTTCGTTATGTACGTATAATTCAGTAAACGCTCCTTTGTATTCGCTGAAAATATTGTTACCGACGATAATGGCATCGGCTGGTGCGTCAACCATTGCACCCATAAGTCCTATGTCGAGCATGAATAACTTGAAAGCATTAATGTCTTCATAAAACTTGAGTGGCATCTTTACTTCGTTCACACGATTGACCTTATATACAAGCCCGGAGTCAATCAGCCATTGAATAGCAATCTCAAACTCAGATGCTCTCGCTCCCTTTTTCATTGCACCATACAAGAATTTCTTGTTTTCACGTGCAAGTTGTGAAGGGATGCTATTCCACACCATATTTATTCGTGGCACTTGAATTGATGGAGCATGCTTTGAGAAATCTCTCTGGTAATCGAAGAGTATCTGATTTTGTATTCTACGCACCTCATTAAGTCCCTTACCTTCGACAAAGGTCTTTACTGCTTCTGGCATTCCACCAACATAATAATATTGACGCAACAGTTCCTTGTACGACTCACTCAATGTGGATATTGTTTCATAGTCATGACTGTGAAGCAACTCTGCCATAGTCTCCTTTCCCAAGGCATAAAGCCATTCCTCGAAATTCATAGGATAAATCCTGAGCATATCAACCTTGCCAACTGGGAATGAGGCATTCTCATGTAAAGACACTCCAAGAAGAGAGCCTGCAACTACGACATGATAGTCATTGGCTTCCTCGCAGAAGTATTTCAAGGCAGACAAAGCCTCTGGACATTCCTGTATTTCGTCCAAAAAGATAAGTGTGTCATCAGGTGTAATATGTACTCCACTAATGGCAGAAAGGGACAGAAGAATATTTTGGACATTTGTTTTCTTCTGAAACACGCTTCGTACTTCCAAGTCTCTGTCCAAAGAGAAATAAACCATTTTGGCGTATTCGTTCTTGCCAAATTCCTTTAAAATATAGGTCTTACCCACTTGTCTTGCACCATTCAAGATAAGTGGTTTACGTACAGAAGATGACTTCCATTGGATAAGTTTGTGATAAACAATACGCTTCATATACAATTCACACTTTTTTGGACGAATATCTGCGGCAAAGTTACATTTTTTTGGACGAATAATCAATGAATCACTACACTTTTTTGGACGAATAATTGCATAAACATTACATTTTTCTGGACGAATGCTTCGGAATGTGTATTCAAGTTACGATGGTATGCTGATGGGATAATGAAAGGGTGGTGACGAATCAGTCACCACCCTTTCATTATTCATATAGGATTGTTCTTGTTTGCCACTGAAGAACGATGCGGTTTAATCCACGGCTTTGAGGCTTATCACCCTACTTGCCCAGTCGTTCTGTTTGTGGTATTCAACGGAGTGCTTATATGGTATCTCAAGTCCGTTGGACATGAGGTAGGCACCTGTGAAGGTCTTGCCTTCGCAATCGAGTGGGCGGTTGTCTATACGGTTAAGCTCATGGACGGTGTACAGTTTGTCTGGGTCGAGTCCTGCCATCTTGATGCGTGGAAGGTGCTGGTTGCAGAAGGTCTCAAGCTTGTACCAGTAGAAGACGGCTTCCTGCTTGTCCTCGGTTACGTACATGAGTGAGGCTACATTGTCGCCATCGTATGGTGAGTGAAGGCGGTAGAGGTCGCCAAACTGCACGATGTGACGGATGGACTTGTAGTCGGCTATTGCCTTGCGACAGAGTGCCTTCTCCTCGTTGGTCATGTTCTTTGGCTGTATCTCCATGCCGAGACGTCCGCTCATTGCCACGTCGCACCTGTACTTGAGTGGTATGGTACGGAAGGTCTGGTGGTTAGGTGTGGCTGATATGTGGCTTGCCATGGCTATTGCAGGGAAGAAATAGCTTGTGCCCCATTGCATATAGACACGTTGGAGTGCATCGGTGTCGTCGCTCACCCAGAACTCGTCGAAGTAAGGGAGCAAACCGTAGGTGGCGCGTCCTCCTCCGCTGGCACATGCCTGAATGACGACATCGGCATACTTGGCACGTATGCGCTCGCACACCTTCTGGAGTCCTCGGTGGTACTCGATATAGAGGTGCGACTGGTTAGCCATGGTGAGGTACTGCGAACCGTGGTTCATGACTGGTGCATTGGCATCCCACTTGATGTAGGCTATGTCTGGATACTTGGTGAGGAGGTCGTCAACGATGCTGAACACGAAGTCCTGCACCTTTGGGTTGGAGAGGTCGAGGACAACCTGTGAACCGCCTCGTCCGAGGATTGGCTCACGACCGGGAGCCTTGATAATCCAGTCTGGATGATGTTCGTACAGCTCGCTTGTGGTGTTTGCCATCTCTGGCTCAATCCATATACCGAACTTGACCTTGTTCTTCTTGGCATCACGAAGGAGTCCCTCAATGCCCTCTGGAAGCTTGTTGCGGTCAACGGTCCAGTCACCAAGGGATGAGGTGTCGTTCCTGCGTGGGTATTTGTCGCCAAACCATCCGTCGTCCATCACGAACAGCTCGCCTCCCATGGATGCTATGTCTGCCATCATCTGATCCATGCCTTTCTGGTTGATGTCGAAATAGACTCCTTCCCATGAGTTGAGGAGTATGTCGCGTGGCTTGTCGCCATGACGAAGCTGGTAGTTGCGTCCCCATCGGTGGAAGTTGCGTGATGCACCAGAGAGTCCCTCATTAGAGAAGGTGTAGGCAACGTGTGGCGTGGTGAAGGTCTCGCCCTTGCGAAGTCGGTAGGACGAGTTGTCTGGATTGATGCCAGCGAAGTAATAATGATATTCGGAGTCGTCCGTGTCAATCGCCACACGGTAGTTGCCTGAGTACATGACTGCCGTACCAATCACATTACCTGTGTTCTGCTGTCCCTTGCCGTCAAGGGAGAACATGACCTCGGAGCGGTCACTTGTGGCGTTGCGCACTCCGTCCTTGTTCTTGATGACGAGCATGCCGTTGTTGAGCCTTTCCTCGGTAAGTTGTCCTTCTGCTGCCCATGAGCCATGGAAATGGCTTGCCCATACGTTGCCGCGACGGATAGGCATGCAGGTGCTGTAGAACTGTGTGAGGGTGACGTCCTTCTTCTCATTGTTCTGTATGTCGCTCCAGCACTCAATCATATCCACGTCCTTGTAGGCAAGGTAGTAGAGATGGACTGATGTTGGATAGACAGGATCCTTGAGCGTGATGGTAAGGAGAGTGCCCTTGCGTGGCTTGCCATTGGGTGCCTTGTCGCTCACTTCGGTGAGGGCATAATCCTGCACGAGGAGGCTTGTGGACATATTGCCGTCGGCATGAGTCATGGCGAGTGCGACCTCGCTCTGTGTGTGGTTGGCTCCGTAAGCTGGATAGAGGTCGAGGTGCGACCAGTTCTCCCTTGTAGGATCAGGAAGCGACTTGAGGTCCTGGGCAGAGAGCCTTGAACCGTAATAGACGAACTTAGGCTCGCCGTCTTTCCAGAGGTCAACGACGAGGCTGTTGGCTGGGGTGTGTATCTCCACCTTTTCAGCTGATGCCGTAAGTGACATGGCGGCAAGGAAAGAGAAAAATGCTGATTTCAATTCATGATTCATAGAGTTGCAATTATTTGAGTTCTTGAGTTTTGGTTTGTAAGTTTTTAGGTTTGTGAGTTTTTAAGTTCTCGCGGAAGATAGGCTCAACACAGAGAGCACAGAGGGCACAGAGTTCTTCAAACCATTTTTTTGCACGAATTATCATGTAATTGACCACGAATAATCATGAATATTTTTTTAACAATTTAATTATCACAAATAGATTTCGATGTCGAAATCATCATTAATGATAATTGGCTACGCCGAGCTAAAGTTTAGTGTTAAAATTCATGACAATTTATGGCAAATTCGCGGTAATTCGTGTTCTCAAAAAATAACCCTCTCTGGGGGACTCTGTGTTCTCTGTGTTGAGAAGAAACAGCGAATGAGTAAAATATATTTTTCACTCTTCACTCCAACTTGTTGGCTTTACATCGTAGCGGTGAGGAAGGTGGCGTTGCCGAAGATGTAGAGTATGTTCTCGGATGCTGGGACGAGTACAGTCTCGCCTTGGCGTATGCTTATGCCGTTGATGTTAGCCTCTCCCCACAGACACATGACGACAACGAAGGAGTCGCACTTGAAGTCAACCTGTGCCGCTACCTGTACCACGACACGATGGACGACGAAGTACGGACAGTTGATGAGTTGTGACGTTGGTTTGGTGGAGTCGTAGCTTGTACGATACTCTGGCCACACCTGATAGTCGATGGCATCCTTTGCCTGCTGCACGTGTAGCTCGCGTGGTTTGCCGTGGGCATCCTTCCTTCCGAAGTCATACACACGGTATGTTATGTCGCTTGTCTGCTGTATCTCGGCAAGGAAATTGCCTGCTCCTATGGCATGGAGCCTGCCAGCAGGAAGGAAATAGAGGTCGCCATCATGGCTCTCGTGGGTGGCTATGACAGATGCCATTGGATTTTCACCACCGTCAGCCTTTGCGTCCTCGGTGTCACTCACGAGTCGTTCGTAGTCGTCGGGAGTGATGGACTTGCGTAGTCCGCTGTATATCTTTGCTCCCACATCAGCCTTGATGACGTACCACATCTCGGTCTTGCCTGCACAGCCGTGCCGCTCCATGGCAAGCTTGTCGTCTGGATGAACCTGCACGGAGAGGTCTTGGCGTGAGTCGATGAGTTTGACGAGGATTGGGAACTTATTGCCGTAGGTCTTATATACCTTGTCGCCAACGAGCAGTCCCTTGTACTTGTCGATGAGTTGGGTGAGGGTGAGTCCAACGTCAACATCATCAATGAGTCCGCGGTCTATGGCTACACTCTCATGTCCTGGTACGCCACTTATCTCCCAGCTCTCACCTATATTAGGCTGAGCCGTGTAGATACCCTTGAAGGGTGCTATCTGATAGCCACCCCACAGTGTGGTCTTTAGATATGGTTGAAATTTGTAGGGCTTCATGTTTTTTAATGAGTAATTAGGAATGAGTAATTAGGAATGGATAGTCTATCGCACAAGTGAAAAGTGAAAAGTGAAAAATATATTTTACTCTGTTCGCTATTTTACTCTGCTCTCTCCAATGTAATGATGACTTACCCCTCCCTGTAGGGAGGGCCGGGGTGGGTCTTTCTCCTCTCCATAATCTCAAGACACATGCGGCTGTTGTGGTATGGACATTTCCAGAAGCCGGCATGGTCGTCGGTGGTGTTGAGGCGACCTTGGGCATCACGACTCCAGTACCACTCACCATGTTCGTAGTCGATGAGGTTGGTCTTGATGTACTGCCAGCAACGGAGGGACTTGTCGAGTGCGGACTCGTCACCGAAGTGCTGGTAGATGTTGTACCGGCCAACGACATTCTCTGCCTGTACCCACCAGTGGAGGTGGTCGTCCTTCGTTCCCGTGTCGAGGTTTGCCTCGTGTATCATGGAGCCGTCAGGATTGAGTCCCTTTTCACTTGCCTTGGCAATGAGGAGAACAAGTGGCTCGACCTTGGCAAGCACATCCTTGTCGCCAAGGACAAGGGCTGCCTCGTGGATGAGCCATGAACACTCGATGTCGTGACCATAGCTCTCAAGATGACCTGCACCACGTGTCCAGTCATTCTCGAAGAAGAGGTCGAGGTGATGGGTTACTGGGTTGAGTATCTTGTCCGTGAAGATGAAGATGAGGTTGCGCAGGGAGTGTTCCACCTTCTCGATGAGTGCCTTGTCCTCATAGCCTATCTCACGGAGGCATCGGAGGAGGTTTGTGTATGGCTCTATGATGTGAAGGTGGGTGTTCTGCGACTTGGGATAGTTGGCGTCAAGCTCGGAGAGACGCATATCGGCAATGGGTTGCCATGTGCGGGTCTGTGCTTCTATATAGCCATTGTTCTGTCTGTCGAGGGAGTGTGTTTCGATGCACTCGTAGAGGCTGATGGACTGCTGGAGTGCCTCCTTGTCACGGGTGGCACGTACATACTCGCTGAGTCCATAGAGCATGAAGCCAAGGGCATAGAACTGCTTCTTGGTATCGACAGGCGTACCCTTATAGTCAAGTGCCCAGTATGTGCCTCCGTATTCCTTGTCGACGAAATACTGGAGTATGTAGTCCTTGGCACGTGTGGCGGCATCAAGGTACTCCTTGCGCTTGGTGACACGGTAGGCAGCTGAGAACGACCAAAGGATGCGTGCATTGAGGATGCCGCCCTTGTTGGCAGTCTTGACGAGTGTGCCGTCACCCTTCATCTGACCATAGAAGCCGCCATGCTCATGGTCCTGCATATTGTTGAGCCAGAAAGAGAGGATGTTGTTGTGAAGAACATCCTCCATTTCCTTTGTTAATTCATAATTCATAATTCACAATTCATAATGCGTAATGGCGAGCCAAGTATGGCTCGCCTAAGAATGCTTATTTCTTGATTGGGTAGAGATAAGCCAAGTAACCCATGATAAGTGCTATGATGGCTGGGAATACAGAGAAGATAGCCCATATCATGCCCTTGACATTGTCGTCGATGGAGGCAACGTCGAGGGTGTTGTTCTCGTCCATCGTTGCTCCCGACATCTTGAGGAGGATGGCAATGAGGGAACCTGACACTGCACCTCCGAGCTTCTGGGACATTGTACCTGAAGAGAAGATGAGGCCAGTGGATGATGTGCCGTCCTTCTCGGTGGCGTAGTCAGCCACGTCGGCATACATTGACCAGAGCAATGGAGAGTAGAAGCCCACGCCAATGGATGTGAGGATGACAAGACCGACCATGACCCATATATATTCTGGATTCATAGGTACGAAGAAGAATGCCAATGAGAGGATGAGGCATATAGCAGACGAATAGATGAATGCCATACGCTTAGAGCCTACCCACTTGGTGAACTTAGGTGACAAGCCTCCGAATATCATACATGTTACCTCGCCAAATGCCATGAATACTGTGTAGTTGATGATGAGGCTACCGATGGTGACGTCGCCACCAAGACAGTATGTTATCATGTAGCTTGCCACGGCATAGCGGAAGCCATTGAAGAAGTTGGTGCATATACCGATGAGGGTAAGGAATATCCATGGTTTGTTCTTGAAGAGGTTGCCAAACTGACGGAACGAGAAGCTCTCGGCACGTACCTGCTTGACACGTTCCTTGGTCATGAGTCCGCATGCCAGTGTCATGATAGCTGCAAGGAGTCCGAAGCCAGCACCCAAGACGGCATACTGGTGGGCATCAGTGCCTCCGATAACCTTCTGAAGGTATGGGAATGAATAGAGGGTGATGAATCCCATGGCGTATGCGCCAACCATACGGTAGGATGAGAACTCATTCTTTTCGTTGTCATCCTCCGTCATGACTCCGAGGAGTGAACCGTAAGGTACGTTGACAGCCGTATATATTGCCATCATCATAAGGTAGAGTGAATAAGCATAGATGCGCTTGCCCACAGGTCCGAGGTCTGGGGTGAAGAGCAGGAGCGCAAAGATGATGCCGAAAGGTATAGAACCGAAGATGAGCCAAGGGCGGTATGTGCCCCATCGTGACTGTGTACGGTCGGCGAGACTACCCATGATAGGGTCTGTGACGACATCAAACATACGTGCGATAAGCATAAGTGCGGCAGTATCTGCCAATGATAGTCCAAACACATTCGTGAAGAAGAATGGGAATGCTATGGACATAATCTTCCATGTGATGCCGCCAGATGCTGCATCACCAAGTGCATAGCCGATTTTTTCTTTTAAGGTTGCCATACTTTCAGAGTTAAAAGTTAAAAATTAAAAGTTAAAAGTTTCGCAAGTTTTCAACTTGCTCCTTTATGGGAGTAAAAGGAAGTTAAAAGGAGTAAAAGGAAGTAAAAAGACGATAGTCTGTTCGTCGAATTATCCTGACATGGTAACGTCTCTTTACTCCTGTTTACTTCTATTTACTCCTCTTTACTACAGGAGAAATATTTCTATTTTTTGTTTTTCCTTATCAATGCCTTGATGGACTGTACGCTTGCGGCGGTGGTGAAGCCATCGGCAGGGGTGTGGAGACAGTAGTCCACGAGTTGGTCGATGGTAGAGACAGCCACGTGCATGCGTGTGTCTGATGAGGCGTAGTAGATATATACCTTGTCATGGAGTGAGTGCATGGCACCACCATGTGGGGCATCGTCACAGCCGTCGGCAATCCATCCGTTGGCAAACGTGACGTTCATAACGTCACCGATGTATTCGCCATCCTTTGGCACGAGGAAATAGCCGCCTGGTTGGGCAATGACCTTTGTTGGGTCATCGAGGGCTGTCATGTACATATAGAGGACATAACGCAGGCCTGAGGCGCATCCGCGTACTCCGTGGGCAAGGTGAAGCCATCCCTTTGGTGTCTTGATAGGATGAGGACCCTCGCCATTCTTGACCTCCATGATGGTGTGGTAATGGCGTGCGTTGATGATGGTCTCTTCCTTTACCTCTGCGTGTTCGATGTCGTCAATGAGTGCCCAGCCTATGCCACCACCAGAGCCTGCATCAATGAAACCGTCCTGAGGACGGGTGTAGAGGGCGTACTTGCCGTTGACGAACTCAGGGTGAAGCACCACGTTGCGTTGCTGACACTTCGCCTTGAGGTCTGGGAGGCGTTGCCAGTTGACGAGGTCTCTTGTGCGTGCAATGCCACAAGTGGCAGTTGCGGCACTGAGGTCGTTAGGCATGGAGTCGTCGTGACGTTCCACGCAGAAGAGTCCGTATATCCAGCCATCCTCATGCTTGGTGAGACGCATGTCATAGACGTTAGTACCCGGTATCTCATCCTCTGGCATGGTGATAGGCTCGTCCCAGAAACGGAAATTGTCGATACCGTTAGGCGACTCAGCCACGGCAAAGAAGCTCTTACGGTCAGCCCCTTCGACACGCACCACGAGAACATACTTGCCATTCCACTTGATGGCACCACTATTGAGGGTGGCGTTCATCATGATGCGTTGCATGAAGTATGGGTTGTCCTGTTCGTTGAAGTCATATCGCCACTCCAGTGGTGTATGCTCTGCCGTAACGATAGGATATTTGTATCTTGTATATATGCCGTTGCCATCCTCCTCTGCCACGTTCTTACGTGTAAGAAGAGCTTCGTGATTGGCACGGACTTTGGTTACTTTTTCGATAAATGACATAATTCAATTAGGAATTAGGAATGAGGAACTAAGCGAAGCGGTCTCACTGACCGTAGGAAAGTAATTGTTACTCCCTCGCTTAGTGACTGCATGAAAATAATTTTGAATTTTGCATTATGAATTTTGCATTTAATTCACGTCTCTCAGGAACAGGAATCTTTTGTCCTTTGCCCATGCCTTGAAGTCGTCGGCGGTCTTGGCATCCTTGCTTGCCCCGAAATGTTCCTTGCTATAGTTGCGCCAAGGCAGGAAATAGCAGATAGGATAGTTCTCGATGAGTGGCTTGAACACCCTTGTCCACCATGTAGCATCAGGGGAGTTCTGGTAGCCGCATTCGGTCATGGCAATAAGCTTGCAATGCTGGCTGGCAAATTTACTAATAAAATCGAGATCACGAGTAACACCAGCCTTAAAATCCGCTTCCGTTCCCCACTGATAGGCGTCAAGACCTATCAAATCGACACGACTGTCACCAGGATAACGTTTCAGGAAGCGTGCCTCCGTCCAGTAGCCGTCAAGATTAGGGGAGTAGCTCCACACGATGCTCGTAGGCAGTTCCTTGTTCACATAGTCCTGCAGCATGTTCCAGAGTGCATGAAACTCGTCATCGGTACAGTTGTTCTGTCCCCACCAGAACCATGAGCCGTTATTCTCGTGCCATGGACGGAAGATGACGGGAATAGGTGTACCCTTGCTGTCGGTAAGTGACTTGAGAAAGGCAGATACACGTTTCATCCATGTGACGAACTTTGCGTTCTGACTACCGCCTGGCAGTACTGAACGGACGGTATGCTTAGGGTTGATGACCTGCTTAATCAGCTTATCGTGGTTGATGGCCTTGAGAGCATTGACGGCATTGTCATACTTCTCTATGTCCTTCTCAATCCATGCGGTAGTACCCGTGAGAGGGTTGCGTGGATGCCATGAGATGGTGATGATGCCGCCACGGTAGTAGTGGTTGATAATCTCGTCACGCATACGATTGAACGGTACGCTGTCGAGATTCTTCTCGTCGCCCATCTCGATGCCTCCAAGATCGAAGCCCATCACGGCAGGATAGTCGCCCACCAGTTCCTTTGTATCGCTGCGGTCGGTGTCCCACTCCCATGTGATGCCATAGAACGGGTCATCCTGATGGCCGTACATATAACCCTTCTGGTGTAGCTTCTGCAGACGAGCGATAAGCTTCTCCGCAGGAGTCTTCTGTGCAGCACTCAATGTGAGGAAACACAGAAGGAATGTTGCGATAATAGAAAAACGAAGTTTCATGATTATACGAAATTAAAAAGACTTGCTAAAGAAGCATATCGACCAACGACGGTCGGTATATGGGCTTTAGTGGTAACCTCTCCCCGTCCTGAAAGGAAGGGGCTGGGGGAAGGTCCAAGGGTTAGGGAGGGTCCGTCTCTCTTACATCTTCACCTCCACCCTATGCTTGCCAGCCTCGCACTTGATGATGTTACCTGTGATAGGCTTGCCGTCAACGGTGATGCTCTTGACACCTTTCTGTGCTCCGTTAGGATTCTTGACGATGATGTCAAACTCGGCACCACGGAGAATGCGCTTAACACTATACTCCTTCATAGTGGAAGGTATGCAAGGGTCAATCTCTATTCCGTCGAATGTAGGCTTGATGCCAAGGATGAACTGGGTAATGGTGTACCAGTTCCATGCAGCCGTACCTGTGAGCCATGAGTTCTTGCCCTCACCAGGCTTTGCGGCATCCTTGCCTGCCACCATCTGTGAATAGACGTATGGCTCAACCTTGTGGAGACTTTGGTCTGTAATCCACGCTGGACATATCTTAGTGTAGTGTTCCCAAGCATCATTGCCACGTCCTGCCACGGTCTCACCAATGATAACCCAAGGGTTGTTGTGGCAGAAGATACCAGCATTTTCCTTGTAACCTGCAGGGTATGAACTTATCTCGCCCATCTCAACATGGTATGTTGTGTAGGCAGGCCAGTTGAGTACCATACCATGCTCACAGTCAAGGTATTTCTTACATGAGTCAAGAGCCTTGTCCACCATGCCGTCCTCAAGGCCTATGCCCGCCATTGTGCAGAAGCCCTGTGACTCGATGAATATCTTGCCCTCCTCATTTTCCTTTGAACCTATCTTGTTGCCGTAGAAGTCGTAGGCGCGCAAGTACCATTCGCCGTCCCAGCCGTCCTTCTTCACGGCATTGACCATATTGCTTATGTGTGTCTTGCAACGCTCTGCCTCCTCCTTCTTGCCGATATGCTCGCACAGTTCGATGTACTGGCGACCGCAGAGTACGAAGAGACCTGCTATCATGAGTGACTCTGCCTTTGAACCATCCGTCTTGTTCTCCGTTGTCTGGAAACTCTCGTTAGGGTCCCATGAGAAGCAGTTGAGGTTGAGACAGTCGTTCCAGTCGGCACGACCGATGAGAGGGAGGGCGTGAGGACCGAGGTTCTCCACCACGTGATTGAACGAAATCCTGAGGTGCTCAAAGAGCGTAACCTCTGAGCCTGGCTGATTGTCCCAAGGCACCATCTCGTCGAGGATGGATATGTCGCCCGTCTCCTTGATGTAGGCAACAGTACCAAAGATGAGCCACATAGGGTCATCGTTGAATCCACCGCCTATGTCGTTGTTTCCACGCGTGGTGAGAGGCTGGTACTGGTGGTAGCATCCTCCGTCAGGGAACTGTGTGGAAGCAATGTCGATGATACGCTCACGTGCACGACTTGGCACCTGATGCACGAAACCTACGAGGTCTTGGTTGGAGTCACGGAATCCCATGCCACGACCAATGCCACTCTCGAAGAATGAAGCCGAGCGAGAGAAGTTGAACGTTATCATGCACTGGTACTGGTTCCAGATATTTACCATACGGTTGAGACGCTCGTTATCGCTCTTGACAATGTACTTGTTGAGCAACTCGTCCCACATCTGGTGAAGTTCGTCGAAAGCCTTGTCAACTGCCTCCACGGTAGAGAACCTGCTTATCGTGTCGAGTGCCTTCTTCTTGTTGACGAGTGTGACGTCGCTTGCCTGTGATGAGATAAGCTCACCCTTGGCCTTGCGTGCAATGTCCTCCTTGGAGAACTTCTCGTCCTGCTCATTCTCCACGTAGCCGAGGAGGAAGATGAAGTCCTTGCTCTCGTTAGGCTGAAGCTCAACCTCGATATAGTGAGAGGCAATAGGAGACCATCCGTGAGCAAGCGAATTGCCTGCCTTGCCAGCCATCACACACTGTGGGTCGGCAAACTCATTATAGAGACCGATGAAGCTTTCACGGTCGGTGTCATATCCCTGTATAGGAACATTGACTGAATAATAAGCGTAGTGATTTCTGCGCTCCTTGTATTCCGTCTTGTGATAGATGACGCTTCCGTCAATCTCCACCTCGCCTGTTGACCAGTTGCGCTGGAAGTTCTCCATGTCGGTGGCAGCGTTCCAGAGACACCATTCAGCAAAGGAGAAGAGCTTAATCTTCTTCACCACGTTGGTTGTGTTCCTGAGTGTTACCTTCTGTACCTCTGCCCATGTCTTGAGAGGCACGAAGAACAATACACTTGCCTCGATGCCGTTCTTAGCACCCGTGATGCGTGTGTAGTTCATACCGTGGCGGCACTCGTACCTGTCGAGGGGAGTCTTGCAAGGCTTCCATCCTGGGTTCCACACAGTGCCATTGTCATTTATATAGAAATAGCGACCGCCATTGTCCATAGGCACACCGTTATATCTGTAACGAGTGATGCGACGGAACTTAGCGTCCTTGTAGAAATCATATCCACCAGCCGTATTTGAAATCAGTCCAAAGAAATCCTCATTTCCAAGGTAGTTAATCCATGGAAATGGTGTTGCTGGGTCGGTGATGACGTACTCTCTGTTTTCGTCATCAAAGTAACCGTAAGTCTTGTTAGCCATATTCTTTGTGTAGCTCAATTATTTTATTTAAGTTTCGCAAGTTCAGCTGACGCTTTACTTGCAAGAAGTTAAAAAGGAGTTAAAGAGTAGTTAAAGTGGAGTAAAAAAGACGAATGTCCGTTCTTCTTAAAAATAGCGAGCAATCAAACGTCTTTTTAACTTCCTATATAACTCCATTTTAACTACAATTTAACTACAAGTTAAACTATAATTATTTTATACTTAAATGTTTTAACAACCATCCCTGCCATTCGTCCCATTGTTCCTGATACCAGAAGTGGGCTGTCTGAGGATAGACGGATAGTGTCTTCTCTGCCGTCACGATATTGTATGTTCCGTAGGATGATGTAGGAGGAACAACATCATCGTTGTAGCCGAAGGAGAAATATCCCGGAACGGTTATACGTCGCGCGAAGTTCACGCCATCATAGTAACGCATGTTCTCTATGTCACGTGGGTCTGGATTGTCCACGTTGTAGAAGTAATGCGGCCATCCGCAGGCAACCTTCTTGCGTGAAGACTCGTGGTCGCAAAGTGCGGCATGAACAGCACCATAGCAGCTGACACGCTTGTCGAGGGCAGTGCATACGAGTGTGAGGAATCCGCCCTGACTCGAACCAGTCACTCCAAGGTTCTTACCGTCCCATCCTACATGGAGCGATGGGTTGAGGCTGTCAAGTGTTGCTATGAAGTCGATGGCACGAAGACAACCAGTAATCACCTTCTTGTAGTAACTCTTGTTCTTGTCATTCGTTCCGTACCACCAGTATTCATTGACGGCTGTCTGCATAAGTCGCTCATAATAGTCGCGCTCATAAATGACAGGAACACCGTGAATGCCTATCTCCAGAAGTATCGCGCCATTGCTTGCAAACCAGCTGTCGCCATTGTATGGGCGTGCTCCAGCTCCAGGAACACGGAGGAGTGCAGGATACTTGCCCGGCTTTGTAGGTACGTTGAGAATACCGTATATCCTGCGTCCCCACTGGTCATTCTGGAAACTTACCTGATATGTGTTGACGGCAGGTGTGCTCTTGAGAGGCAGAAGCTCGAACGTAGGTTCAAGACTTGTCCACCTTGCCTGTTCAACCGTCTTTGTCCAGAACTCGTCAAAGTCCTTTGGGCACTGGGTGCTCGGAACAATCTTCTCAGGTGAGACAGCCACGGTACACCAGTTCTCGTAATCCTTGCCTCCCACATGAGCTGTGACCTTCAACTTATAGAATCCCGGCTTGTTCATCTTGCCCGAAATCTTTGTGTTTCCAGTCTTGAGGTTCATGTCCTTCTTCACCTCTGGGTACATCTCTGGTCCCATCTCGTATGAGATGCTGGCATTGTCAAGCAGAGTGCTTGACTTGAGTACGCACACGTCATACTCAATCTTCTCGCCTACCTTGTAGTTCCAGTCCTTGTGGTCAGGCGTTACCGTAACGGTAATGTTTGTACCACGAACCTGTGCGTAAGTGTTCGTCACTGCCAATGCGCAGGTCAGAACCATTATCGTGATAATTGTATTTATTCGTTTCATATTTTTATAATTGAAGACATTGAGCTAAACTGCTCTTAAATCTTAATTCTTAACTCTTAGTAATGACAAAAAAATAACTTGGTACAAAATATGGCTTTTGTTTTTACACGAATTACCATTAATTAGCCACGAATTATCATAAATATTATTTGCGTAACGAATTAATTATCACAAAAAGATTCCGACATTGTCGAAATTAAAATTAATGATAATTCGTGGCAAATTCGTGATAATTTATGCTAAAAATATTCCATCTTATTTTTTGCTTGTTACTTAATTTTTTCAGCTGCTTTCTTTATAAGTTGAAGAGTGCTGCTGTCTGTACTGAACACGGAATTAAGTCCTTGCTCCTCTTGTGCAGGGTCGCAGACGTAGTCATCCCATCGTTGCCAGATGGTGTGCTTCACATCTGCTCTGCCTCCCCATCCCCAGAAGTTGCAGCCAGCAACCTTGCCAGTATCGTTGATGATGCTGAAGATATACTTGTAATATTTGTCTCGTCCCGTTGTTGGACTGTCCTTGCTAAACTTGAAGTTGTCGCGAGGATAGCCAAACTCTTCAATTACTATCGGACGCTTTGCCTTGGACATAACACCATAAGCTTCGTTGACATACGATATCGTGCTGTCGCAAGCAGCCACCACCTTGCTCACTATCGGGTCTTCGCCACCCGTAGCCTTATCTTCCTCCATGTTCTGGTTATATTCACCTAACCATCCCCAGTTGTAAGGCCATATATGAATACAAGCATAGTCTATGTTAGGAAGCGTGTGGATGGTCTTGAACAGTTCAAGGCTCTCCTCACATCCGTGCTTACCCTCCGAACCTGTCGTGACAAGGTGGTTTGGGTCAAGCGACTTGATAAGCGTACTCTGCTCGTCAATCCACTCCACGAACTTGGCTCTATGCAGGGAGTCATTGATGAAACAGCGTGGCTCGTTGGCTATCTCCCATGCCATCAAGGCTGTCGATTCCGAATAAGGCTTGCCTGTTATGCTATTGGTGCGGGTCACTATGTTCCTTACGTGCTGGTTGGCAAGTTCCCTTGCCTTGTCGTTAGTGATGAAGTTACCCACATACTGCATGTATTCCCACCATCCGTCGTAGCTTGGGATAGGCGTCTGCTTAAAGTGCTTCAACCCAGAGCCGTCCGAACTCATGACGCTACCCTTGAATCCTACCCAGTCGAGGTACGCACCATATCCGCCACTCCATTCCCATGCGTTATTGAGGTAGAGGACCGCCTTCATGTCACGCTTCTCAAGCTCGCTCATCAGATAGTCAAGTCCGAGAAGAATGGTGTCGTTATAAACACCCGGGGACACCTGAAGCTTTGGCGCAATATGGGTAGGAATGCCGTCACGTCCGTCGCCTCCCACGAGTACACGCACATTGTCTATGCCTATACCTTTCATGTCATCCAGTTCCTGTATGAGCCTTTCCCTATTGCCTCCGCACCCTTCGCTTGCAAGTATTGCACCATACCAGAAGTTTGTGCCTATGAATCTGTATTCCTTCTCACCATTGTAGAACTTACCGTATTTGACGGTAATATATGGTGATGTGTTGTCAGTCGTGCTGCACGATGACATGACCATGAGTGCCATGAACAACATTATGTTATATACAACTTTCTTCATTGGTTTCGCATGGATGTTTAAGTTTTTAATACTTTGCAAATGTATGATTTTTTCATTATACACAAAGGATAATCTTGCATAAATCATGTACTTTTATTCGCAAAGGAAAATCATTAGATAAAATAGTATTATTCAAGTTTAGTTTGTAGTTAAATTGTAGTTAAAATGGAGTTATATAGGAAGTTAAAAAGACGTTTGATTGTTCGTTATTTTTAGAAGAACGAAAATTTAGAAAATTAAAGAAAATTTGTTTCATCTCATTTTCTCTTGTTTCCGTTCTCATTTTTGCGAAGAATGTAATAAGAAATTTTCTTTAATTTTCTAAATTTTCGTTTATCCAAAACGGACATTCGTCTTGTTAACTCCACTTTAACTACTCTTTAACTCCTTTTTAACTCCTTGCAAGTAAAGCGTTAGCGTAATTTGCGAAACATGAAATTCGTCATTTTCACTTGTATTAATCAAGACGGATAACAGCAATGTGTTAGGTTCGCCTTAGGTGCACCTTAGGTTTACCTTAGTTTCCCCTTCATTTCCCTTAGCAACCTAAGGCACACCTAAGGGACACCTAAGGGGAAGGTAAGGGAAACACGTCTGAATCACGATACAAAGATACGACATCAGCAAGGCTGTATCTCAGTAATACTTGGTGATACTCAGCAATAATCGGTAATTATCAGTAAAAAACGTCACTTTAGTGATGGCTTAAAAAATCGAACTGTACGGTTGAGGATTGAAGCCTGAAAGGCTGGCAAAATTACAGGCAGGGCGTGAAGCGTAGCGAACCCCCTGTTATTGGCATTACGTCATCATAAGAACCCAGAATGGGTGACAGAACAAAAGCTTGGTTGTGTCTCTATTCTGTCACTCTTTCAGAGTTCTGAAAACTGGGTCGCATATTATCAGGGGTTCCGCTACGCTTCACGCCCTGCCTATGTTCCTTCAGCCCCTCGGGCTTTGCGTTGGATTAGAAAAACAGTCAAGAACTCTCTCACTGACCAACGGGAAGTAAAC
>JAFZVY010000129.1 GCA_017617575.1 Bacteroidaceae bacterium
GGGTGGTGGTATCAACGCTCTTGAGGATGTTGACCGTATGCTTAGTGCCGGTGCTGACAAGGTGAGCGTGAACAGCGCAGCCCTTCGTCGTCCAGAGTTCATTGACGAGATAACATCACGTTTCGGCTCTCAGGTTTGCGTCTGTGCCATTGATGCCCGCAACGATGAGGACGGCTGGCATTGCTACGTAAACGGTGGTAGAATCCGTGTAGAACGTACCTTGCTCGACTGGGCAAAGGAGGTTGCTGATCGTGGTGCAGGTGAGATTCTCTTTACATCAATGGATCACGACGGCGTAAAGCAGGGCTTTGCTAACGAGGCACTCGCAATGCTTGCCGATGCACTTCCTATCCCTGTAATTGCAAGTGGCGGTGCTGGATGTCGTGAGCATTTCAGAGACGCATTCCTTGTTGGTAAGGCTGATGCTGCTCTTGCTGCGAGTGTATTCCATTTTGGTGAGATTCCAATCCCTGACCTCAAGGATTACCTTATTGGTGAGGGTATCAAGATTAGAAAATAAACGACTAAAGATATTATGAAAGTTGATTTTGAAAAAGGTGGTGGACTTGTACCTGCCATCATTCAGGATGCAGTAACCAAGAACGTACTGATGCTTGGTTATATGAATGAGGAGTCTCTTGCTAAGACTCTTGAAACAAAGAAGGTAACCTTCTGGAGCCGTGGCCGTAAGTGCCTCTGGACAAAAGGAGAGACAAGTGGCAATTTCCTTGACCTTGTTGACATCAAGGTGGATTGCGATAACGACACATTGCTCGTAAAGGTTCATCCTCATGGTCCTACTTGTCATACTGGCACGGATACATGCTGGGGAGAGGAGAACAAGTAAAACTTGTTCTAATTGAGAATTAATAATTGATAATGAATAATTAAGTTTGTAATTTACAATAAAAAAATAAAAAATGGAAGAAAAGAATCCACTCTTGTTCCTTACGGAACTGCAGGACTTCATTGAGAAGCGTCACGAAGAGATGCCTGAGGGCTCATACACAACAAGTCTGTTTAAGGACGGTCTTAACCGTATGGCTCAGAAGGTAGGTGAAGAGGCACTTGAACTTGTTATCGAGGCAACTAACGGTACTAACGACCGTCTTATCTACGAAGGCTCAGACATGCTTTACCACCTCATCGTACTGCTTACAAGCAAAGGACTCCGTATTGAGGATCTCGCTCGTGAACTCGCAGTACGTCACGATCCAAACTGGCATAAGCACTAATTATAGTGTAAAGTAGAAAGGGAAAAGAGTAAAGCGTTAAATATGGCGTTAATTGAATATAAGAATGTAAGCGTCTTCCATCAGGACGATGATGCAGTACTCAACGGTATTGACTTCAACGTTGACGAGGGAGAGTTTATATATATAATAGGTAAGGTAGGCTCAGGAAAGAGCTCACTTCTTCGCACCTTCTATGCCGAACTCGATATTGAGGAGGCAGAGAAGGCTGAAGTGCTTGGTCGTGACATGATGACCATTCGCAGAAAGGAAGTTCCAGCTCTTCGTCGTGAACTTGGTATCATCTTCCAGAACTTCCAACTCCTCACCGACCGCTCAGTAAGCAAGAACCTTGAGTTCGTGCTTCGTGCAACAGGTTGGGACAAGGAAGAAATTCCTGCGCGAATAGAGGAAGTTCTCCAGAGCGTAGGTATGGAAGCTGCACGCGACAAGATGCCTTACCAGCTCTCTGGTGGCGAACAGCAGCGTATAGCCATAGCTCGTTCGCTTCTGAACAATCCGAAGGTTATCCTTGCCGACGAGCCAACAGGAAATCTCGACCCTGAGACAGCCGACAACATCGTGGCTCTGCTCAAGGACATCACCGCTACAGGTACTGCCGTAGTGATGACAACCCACAATCTGCCAATGCTCGACAAGTATCCGGGCATCGTGTACCAGTGTGGCGAGGGTAAGATAGAAGACATCACAGCTCAATACCGCCAATTCCAACAAGAAGAAGAATAAATAAAAACTCAATAAGAATAACACTATGAAAGTAATGAAATTCGGAGGCACTTCAGTAGGCTCACCAGAGCGTATGAAGGGCGTTGCCTCACTTATTACAAAGTCAGGAGAACCAACATTCGTTGTGCTCTCTGCAATGTCAGGCACAACAAACTCTCTCGTGGAGATAAGCGATTACCTCTACAAGAAGAACCCAGACGGTGCTAACGAGGTTATCAACACTTTGGAGAAGAAGTACCTCCAGCACATTGAGGAGCTCTACTCTACAGAGGAAATGCGCAACAAGACACGTGAGTTTCTTGCTAAGGAGTTCGAGTTCCTTCGCTCATTCACAAAGGATATCTTCACAAGCTTCGAGGAGAAGATTATCGTTGCTCAGGGTGAGGTTATGAGCACCAACATGGTTGTGAACTACCTCAAGGAGCAGGGCGTTAAGGCTATCCTTCTCGATGCACTCGATTTCATGCGTACCGACAAGAACGCAGAGCCAGACGCTCCATTCATCAAGGAGCATCTTGCTAAGGTGCTCCAGGACAATAAGGGCTATCAGATTTATATTACTCAGGGCTTCGTATGCCGCAACGCTTACGGTGAGATTGACAACCTTCAGCGTGGTGGTTCTGACTATACTGCATCTCTCATCGGTGCTGCTATGCTCGCTGACGAAATCCAGATTTGGACAGACATCGACGGTATGCACAACAACGACCCACGTGTCGTAGAGAAGACTGAGGCAGTTCATCAGCTTCATTTCGAGGAGGCTGCAGAACTCGCATACTTCGGTGCTAAGATTCTGCACCCAACTTGCGTACAGCCAGCTAAGTATGCAGGTATTCCTGTTCGTATCAAGAACACTATGGATCCTGATGCTGACGGTA
>JAFZVY010000130.1 GCA_017617575.1 Bacteroidaceae bacterium
TGATCCCTTGATAATTGAGTATTTTTTGTTGCCATAAATTTTATATATGGTGTTAAAATTTGAATCTTAAATTCAATCTTGAAGTGTAGAGATTTATATTAGAATTGCAAGTTTTATAACTAAAATTTCGTCTTAAGATATCTAAATTCTGTTACATTAATTTGCAAGAATCTCAAACATGAAGTGAATTATGAAAGTTAATATTTCTTTATTTGTATCACAATCCATAACCCATAATCAACAAATGTAATTATGAATTATGAATTGTGAATTATGAATTATTTGAGCGCTTTGTTAAGCATGAAGTAAACTTCGTTGTTGCGGAGCTGAGTCTTGAAGCCTGTGATAGTAGTGTTCTTGTCGATGTTGATGAACTCCATACCAGTAATCTCAGCGAAGTCTTCCCAGTACTCTGCAGTGATGTCGTAAGAGAATGCACTGTGGTGAGTACCACCTGCGAGAATCCATGCACCAGCACCGATCTCGAATGTTGGCTGTGGAACCCAGAGAGCAGATGCTACAGGGAGGTTTGGCATTGGCTTTGGCTTGATACACTCAACCTCACTTGTGATGAGACGGAAGCGGTTGCCAAGGTCAACGATAGTAGCCTTGATACCGAAGCCTGTCTTTGAAGTGAAGACGAGACGAGCTGTCTGCTGCTTACGGATACCGATACCGAGGAAGTGTACCTCAAGTGTTGGCTTGTCAACTGCGATGAGTGGACATACCTCAAGCATGTGGCTCTGGAGGCTTGATGTGCAGTCAGAAGCGAAGTTGAGAGTGTAGTCCTCGAGGAATGAGCATCCCTTCTCAAGACCCTGGTTCATAACCCAAAGAGTGCGGTAGAGACATGCTGTCTTCCAGTCACCCTCAGCACCGAATCCATAACCCTCAGCCATGAGACGCTGTGAAGCGAGACCTGGAATCTGGTCGAATCCTACGAAGTTTGGATCGTCGATGTCTGCATCACCGAGGTCGTCGAAGTTAGTTGTGAATGCTGTAGCGTTCTCGTCCTTGAGTACACGACGGAGAGCGATTTCTGCCTTAGCAGCGTTCTTAACCTTCTCCCAGTAAACAGCCTCACCTGACTCGTCAATCTTGATAGTGTAAAGCTTCTTGTATTCTTCAACGAGAGCGTCAGCCTCTGCGTCAGTTACCTTCTTGTAGTACTCCATGAGTGAAGATACTGGATAGTAGTCAACGTGGTAGCCGAGACGCTGCTCGAACTCTACGCGGTCACCGTCAGTAACGGCTACATTGTTCATGTTCATACCGAACATCAAGCAACGTACGTTGTGAGCATCAGCAACACCAGCAGCAACGCGAGCCCAGATAGCAATCTTCTCCTGAGCTTCCTTGCTCTTCCAGTAACCTACGACAACCTTGCGTGGTACGCGCATACGAGTGCAGATGTGTCCGAACTCGATGTCACCGTGAGCAGACTGGTTGAGGTTCATGAAGTCCATGTTCATTGTGTCCCATGGAATTTCAGCGTTGTACTGAGTGTGGAAGTGGAGGAGTGGCTTCTGGAGTGCCTGAAGACCCTTGATCCACATCTTAGCTGGAGAGAATGTGTGCATCCATGTGATGATACCAGCACACTTTGCATCATTGTTAGCAGCCTTCATTACAGCCTCTACCTCGTTTGAAGAGTTAGCTGTACCCTTATATACTACCTTGATAGGAATGATACCACTCTTGTTCAATCCTTCTACCATCTCCTTAGAGTGAACGTCAACTGCTACGACTGCATCACCACCATAAAGCAACTGGGCACCAGTTACCCACCAAAGCTCTAAATTTTCAAACATAGTTTTAAAATTTAATTGATAATTGAAAATTGATAATTGATAATTAAGCCATTCGGAACAGGACTATATATCATTATCATTTTCGCATATCATCGTTATTATTTAATTTATTATTATTTCTCGAAGTTTTTATAATAGAAGTAAGCAACTTTATTAATTCTTGACAATCATAAATGATACTCTTAAATTCCACATCATCAATGTATCCTGTTTTGTGGAGCAACCTTAACCAATAATCAGTTTCAGATGCTTCTTTAAGAGATATTGATAACTTAGCAAGGAAATCTGCGGTACTTATTGCTTGAACGGCTTCGGATATATTAGCACCGATGCTTGTTCCGCTTCGGAAAACTTGCATGGACATAGTATATTCTTTCTTCTCCGAAGTTAGATGTTTGTGAAGATTCACAATTCTAACTGCAAAGTCAAAACTTTTGTCTTTTATCAAGTTCTCCTTCATGCGCAGCCTAATTATCAATTATGAATAATTATCAATTGAATTAATTATCAATTAAAAAATTATCAATTATCAATTGTCAATTATCAATTAAAATTAATGTTGCTGATTTTTTTGACCATAATAAGCGTTTGGTCCGTGCTTACGGTTGTAATGCTTCTCTACGAGGAGAGGGTTCATTGTTGTAAGTGGATTAACGCTGAAGCTGATGAATGCCATCTTTGCTACCTGCTCCATGACCTTTGCGTTGTAAACGGCATTGTCAGGAGATGTTCCCCATGAGAAAGGACCGTGGTTCTTAACGAGAACGGCAGGAGTGTGGTCTGGGTTAATCTTGCGGATGTTGAGAATCTCGTCAACGATTACGTTACCAGTCTCAAGCTCGTACTGTCCCTCTACCTCTTCCTTAGTCATGTCACGAGTACATGGGATAGCCTTGTAGAAGTAGTCGGCGTGAGTTGTTCCGATGTTTGGAATGTCCTGTCCTGCCTGTGCAAATGCTGTGGCATAAGTAGAGTGAGTGTGAACAACACCCTGAATGTTTGGGAATGCCTTGTAGAGAACAAGGTGTGTTGGTGTGTCAGAAGAAGGATTGAGGTTACCCTCAACGACCTTTCCTGTTTCGAGGTCAACAACTACCATGTCGCTTGCCTTCATGTCGTCATAACTTACGCCTGATGGCTTGATAACTACGAGACCTTTCTCACGGTCGATACCAGACACGTTTCCCCATGTGAAGATAACGAGTCCCTGCTTAACCAAATCGAGGTTAGCCTTAAATACTTTTTCCTTTAATTCTTCTAACATATCTTATACTTTTTAGAGATTTTTTCTGATGTCAAATTTCTAATGTCAAATTTATGCGTCCCGAACGAGAGATTGGTAAATCTATTATGTCAAGTCTATGCGTCCCGATATGTTCCGAAGGCATAAATTATAGACTTGAGATTTGGGATTCCTCTCTTTACTCCCCCCGTCCCTGTGGTAACTTCTCCCTCCCTGTAGGGAGGGGTGGGGTGGGTCAATTACTCAAAACTGAATTCATATAGTGTTGCACCTCGCCTTGAAGAGTCCTTGTCTATAAGGTTGGTGCTATGGATATACGCTTTTTCTGCAATGGCGCGTCGGAAGTTACGCTTGTCCACTGTCTGTCGGAGAATGCTCTCGTGGAGCATCTGCAACTGCGTGAGTGTAAAGTAACGAGGCAGAAGCTTGCCTGCTACCGGCGTATCTTTGATGTCTTCGCCAAGTACCTGTCTTGCTTTCTCGACCATCTCGTTGTGGTCGAAACAGAGGGCAGGGAGAGTATCTACATCCAACCACTCTGCGTTGTGGAGGATGACCTGTTGTTCGTCGTACTCTGCTATGTCTATGAGGACGTAATATACGACTGAGATAACTCGTTCACCCGGGTCACGTTCTACTTCACCGAATGCGGCGAGTTGCTGGAGATATACATTGTCAAGACCTGTGAATTCCTTTAGGATTCGTCTTGCGGCCGTTTCAAGGTTTTCTTCTTTCTTTACGAATCCACCGATGAGGGACTTTTCGCCAAGCCCTGGCTCGTATGGACGCTGATGTGTCAGCACTTTGAGTTTTCCCTCGTGATATCCGAAGACTACGCAGTCAACAGATACAAAGAATCGAGGATAAGATGAATAGCTTGTCATGGATTTACAAGTGTTATAGATTAACTTCGTGAGTTAGTAGTTGTTGTTTGGTAAGTTGTTTCTTTGTTTGTTTGGAATAAAGAGGAGTAAATAGTAGTAAAGTGGAATAAAGAGACGATAGTCAAAATCGTAAATTTCAAATCTATAATGTCAAATTTATGCGTTCCGAACGCTTTTACCCGAAGGCATAGATTAAAAATTTGGAATTTGACATTCACATCATTCGTCCCTTTACTCCTTTTTACTTCATTTTACTACTATTTACTACATCTTATATAATTACCAGAAGTACCAGTAGAATGCTACAGTGAGACCGAGGATGATAGCAGTGTGGATGATATCCCACTTGTTCCAGCTCTGGCGTGTAGCCTCAATCTGTTCTGGAGTTGATGTACCGAATACAAGACCCTTGATCTTCTCTGGGTCTGGAGCCTTTGTGCAGAGGCTGACAACAACTACTACAACGCAGCAGAAGAGGAGCATCCATCCGCAGAAGAACAACCAGTTGAGGTCGTAGAAGAGGTACTTGAATACGCTGTCTGAAGCGTCTGTAACATTGCTGTAGTAAACCTTAGCACCGAGACGTGTAAGACCGATGACGAGACCTGAGATAAGTCCCCACATACCGCCCTGTGCACTTGTACGCTTCCAGCAGATACCGAGGAGGAATGCAGAAGCAATACCTGGAGCAAGAACTGACTGAACATCCTGGAGGTAGTTGTAGAGAACGTCACCTACAGAACGCATAACAGGAATCCAGAGGATACCGAGTACAACGATAACGACAGTTGCAATCTGACCGATGACAACGAGCTGCTTCTCGCTTGTGTTAGGGAACACACGCTTGTGGAAGTCGATTGTGTAGAGCATAGCAGAGCTATTGAAGAGAGAAGCGAGTGAGCTCATGAGAGCTGCAAGGATACCACATACCACGAGTCCCTTAACACCTGCTGGGAGGAGCTTAGAAACGAGGGTAGGGAATGCAGCGTCTGGAGTAGAGAGTGTGAACACCTCACCGTTTACCTCAATCTGGTTCTTAGCGAGTGCGAATGCAATCATACCAGGGATGAGGAAGAGGAATACAGGGAGAAGCTTGAGGTAAGCACCGAAGATAGTACCGCGGCGAGCCTCACGCTCGTTCTTTCCTGAGAGTACACGCTGAACGATGAACTGGTCAGTACACCAGTACCAGAAACCGATAACTGCTGAACCTACGAGAGCACCGAGCCATGGGTACTGTGGGTCTGAGTTGTCACGCATGAGGTGAATCATTGTGCCCTGTGCACCCTCATAGTTAGGAGTGACGTCACAAGCCTGCATCATCTGTTCCCAACCTCCGAGTGCCTTGAAACCAAGGATGAGGATGATTGCAGAACCGAGAAGGAGGATTGGAGTCTGGAGCACACTTGTGTAGAGTACGCTCTTCATACCACCGATGATAGTGTAGAGTGCTGTGATAAGCACGAGGCCGATAGCAGCAATCCAGAAGAAGTCGATGCCCCACATTTCCTTGATACCGAATACCTGCTGGAACACGAGTCCACCAGCGTAAACAGTAACGGCAACCTTAGTCATCACGTAGCTGATGAGTGAGATACCAGTAAGGATTGAACGGCTTGTGCTGTTGTATCGACGCTCGAGGAACTCAGGCATTGTCATTACCTGACTGCGCTCGTAGAATGGAACGAACACCCAAGCGAGGATAAGAATCATCCAGCCCTGAATCTCCCAGTGTGCCATAGCCATACCAGAAGCTGCACCTGAACCAGCAAGACCGATAAGGTGCTCAGAACCGATGTTAGATGCGAAGATTGATGTACCAATTGCAATCCAAGTTGCGTCGCGACCACCAAGGAAGTAGTCACCAGAGTTCTCGTTCTTCTGCATGGCAACATATACTACGATGCCGACCATAAACAATGTGAAGAGTCCAATGACACCCCAGTCCTGCCATGCAAAAACGGATAATGGAATTAAGTTCATAATTTGTTTGTTATTAAAGTATTATTTTTGTTTGGGATTTTATAATTCGCCCCCCGTCCCTATGGAAACTACTCCCCTCCCTATAGGGAGGGGCTGGGGGAGGGTCCGTTCCTTACTTCTCTACCGAGAAAGCATACTTACAATAAGAGTGGTATGGCTTCTCTGGAGTTACGAATGGGTCGCTGAGTTCCCATCCTGGCATTGTGTACTTGTTTGGAGAGTCAGGGAACTTCTGAGTCTCAAGACAGATTGCACAGTGCTTCTGATATACGACACCGCCCTTACCAGTGCAAGTACCATCCTGGAAGTTTGCAGAATAGCACTGGATACCTGGCTCGTTAGTGTAAACGTCAAGCTTGATACCAGAACGTGGGTCTGTCATTGTAACTGCAATCTCCTTGTCGTTGCCCTTAGTGTTGAGCACCCAGTTGTGGTCGTAACCACCACCTGCCTTAACGAGCTGGTCGTCGGCAGAGTTCATGTCCTGACCAATCTTCTTAGGAGTGCGGAAATCGAATACTGTTCCTTCAACTGACTTAATCTCACCAGTAGGGATGAGGAAGTCATCACCAGGAGTGAATGCGTCTGCGTTCACATAGAGGACAGACTCGTCAACAGTGTTGTTGAGGTCACCTGAGAGGTTGAAGTATGTGTGGTTAGTCATGTTGATGACTGTTGGCTTGTCAGATGTTGCATCGTAAGTGATGGCAATCTCGTTGTTGTCGGTAAGCTCAAATCTTACTGTAGCCTCAAGGTTACCAGGGAACTTGTTGTCACCCTCTGGTGAAACCATCTTGAGTGTGAGAGACTTGTCTGTGCTCTTAGCCACGTCATATACCTGATACTGCCAGCCTGTGAATCCTCCGTGGAGACAAGCGTGGTCATTGTTGTTCTTGTCAAGCTTCACTGTGTCGCCGTCGAGAACGTACTGTCCACCGTCGATGCGGTTAGCGTAGCGACCTACAGAGCAACCGTAGTCAGTAGTGAAGTTCCAAGGGAAATAGTTCTCCACCTTGTCGAATCCGCAAGCCACGTCAACGAGCTTGCCGTCCTTGTTAGGAACCATGATGCTGACGATACGACCACCGAAGTTAGTGATGCATACCTCCATGCCGCTGGCATTCTTGAGGGTGTAGAGTTTAACCTGCTTTGCGTTAGCTGTGTCAGCAACGAAAGTCTTTGTTGCATAGTCGTAAGAAACGGCGATGCAAGTGTCGAAATCTGCTGGGTTAAGACCAGAAGCAGTTAGTTCTGGAGCAGCCTGCTGGCCACCAGAGCATGCACAAAGGAATGCCACGGTAGCAGCGCTTCCAAGGATCAATTTTGAAAAATTGTTCATAATTTAGGTTAGAAATTAATATTAGTTTATAAACTTTCGCCAAAGTTCGCTATTTTATAGGTGTAAACATATCTAAAAAAATATGTTTTATAACATAAAGTGTATTTTTGACACTAATCTAACCCATTTTTTTCTTCATCACCACGGATTTTGTAAAGTCCAGTGAACAATTTGCGAATTAATTTTAATGAGAAATTAATTCAAATTAGGAATTAGGAACTAAGCGAAGCGGTCTCACTGACCGCAGGGAAGTAATGAGGAATTAGGAATGTTAGGCTTGAACGCTTGTTCCCTTGGAAACTTTATCTTCAAAGATACGATAAGTCCCGAACGCACAAATACGCATGGATTTGTCCTTGAAAAATCAACAGATTTTCATATTGTTTGTTAATTCTTTGAAATTGTCAGACGAAAATGGTAAATTTGCGACGTTAAGTCAATATATTTATAATTCAAACATAATTGATTTTATGAAAAAGATGCTATTTCTTATAATGACTTCATTTGTCATAAATGCATTTGTTCTTGTTTCCTGTGTGGGCTCTGACACGCAGTACCCCTATACATTTTATAGCATTAAGGTGTTTGATGATACGGATGTGGAGGAACTCGCAAGATATGTCAAAAAGAATGATACCATTAAGATTCGTCAGTTCCTTCGTGATAATCCTGATGTTGATATTGATACCAGAGATCAATATTTTGGTTCATCATTGTTGATGTGGGCGATATTTAACGACAAGTATGAATCGTTCCATTGTTTATTGCAATGTGGTGCAAATCCAAACTTTCGTAACCATTATCATTTGAAAACGCCATTGGTATATGCGTCGGAAGCCATTGATGATAACTACAATTATGATGTTCGATATTGTAAGGAATTGCTGGAACATGGTGCTGATGTCAATGTAAATGATGGCGAACCAATAATTAATGCGACATGGAGGTGTCTTCCTTATGTAAAAGTTCTTGTTGAATATGGAGCGGATTTGACTGTTGGTAAAGACGTTAATTGCAGTCCTGCTAATCATGCGATTATACAACTGCATCCAGATATCGCAGAGTATTTGATTATTGAGAAAAAAGCCGTTTTATATAAGGAACCATCTTTTAAGAATTGGATAAATGACCCAGAAATGGAAAAATCCAAAAAACGAATCCTGGATTATTTGGAGAAGCATCCAGAGCAGAAGTGCTATGAGCAAAATGTGGAATAGTATTATGTTCTTTTCCCAAAATGTGAGACGTTGTCTCACCAATTGCAACATATAACAATAGGCGCACCGAATAATCTTAGCATTTTTAGAATAATAAGATGAAGAAAAAGAAAAGTGAAAGGGTTCTTGAAAACAAGAAAAAAAGAATTCGAGGATATATTTTTTTGATTGTGCTTTTCCTGTCTTGGGCGTTTGTCTTAAGTCAAAGGACTTATAAAAATTATAGACTTAAAAACTATGGCGTTCCTTGTAAAGCATACGTGCTAAAAGAATCATATATTTATGGTTGGCATAGCCGATTCCCAAGTTATATTTACACATATTATTTTGAAGAGGAAATACAAGAAGGCGAGCGTGCAACGGATTATTTTTGTGATGGAATAAAAATAGGTGATACGATTGATATAATAGTAGATCCTGATAATCCAAGTTACTCTATTCCTGTTAAATAATCCGTGTCATCCCTGCATGAACGGATGTAAATATCAAACTCATAAGATAGAGATGTTTGTTCTCTTTTCATTAACTGCCACTTCCCGCATCGTAACACCATGTTTACGAGTGGGAAGTGGCAGTTCTTTTCGAGTAAAATTTAATATTATTCGTATGTTGTATTGTTTACGGAAACTCGTAACTTTTAATTTTTAACTTTTAACTCCGCAGGCTTATTCCCTCAGGAATCGTTTTGTGAGGAAAGTAAGGAAATAAGGGAAGGTATAATACTTGCCGTTAAATCCGATGTTCTTCCGACAGAACTTGATGCCAAACTTGATATCATCGAACATGTTGTTATTGCTTGCTATCATCTTGTTCAAGGATGGCGTTGCATTGTCATTTGCTTTTACCTCGACAGGTATAAGCGACTCTGCATTACGGACAAAGAAGTCCATCTCTACTCCTACCTTGTCATTGCGGTAATAATACAAGTCATATCCTTGTTTGGCAAGCATGTCGGCAACGATGTTCTCATATATACCTCCTTTGTATGTGTTGAAGTTGCGGTTCTTGCGCAAGTCGTCCTGAGCTTCCTCGTCAAGTGATGCTATAAGCATGCCCGTGTCACGATAGTATAGCTTGTATTGCTTCGGGTCATAGTTACCCTTGAGTGGAAGCTCTGGCGATTCCATACAATAGCATACGTTTACTATACCTGCATTGTATAGCCACTCTACTGCTCCGACATACTCACGGTTTCTTGCTCCGTGGGCAATCTTTGTCACCTGAAATTTCTTGTTCTCCTTGGCGAGGAATGTAGATATGTGGCGATATACGCTCAGTATTCTTGCCTGGTCAAAGCCCTCGGCATACTTGGTGATGTCCTCTTCGTAATCCAGCAGCAACTGTTTCTGAATCTTGAGTGTATTGCTGAAATTCTTGTTACGTACAAATGTATTTACAACCTCTGGCATTCCACCGATAACCATATAATCGTGGAAGTGGGAGAAGAATGTGTCAAGCTCAACCTGTGAGAATGGTACACCATCCTTCATGTGCTGGTACATGTCGTTTATCCTTGCGTCGTCATAGCCCAAAGCCCAAAGGAATTCCTCGAAGTCGAGAGAATACATCTCGTAGTCTTCCTTGTATCCTACGCTGTTGGATTCTATCTTATTGTAATATACTCCCATCAGCGAACCGGAACAGATGACATCATATCTGCCGTCCTGTTTGAAGGATTTGAGGCTTGTGGCACAATCCGGACACTCCTGCAACTCATCGAAGAATATCAGCGTGCGTCCTTCCGTGAACTTTACGGCAGGATTGATGAGAGATATATTCTTAAGGATAGAATCAACTTCATATCCGTTGTCAAATATTCCTTTATACGTTTTCTGCAAGGCAAAATTCACCTCTACGACATTGGCATAATGAGTCTTTCCAAACAATCGGATTGACTCTGTCTTACCAATCTGACGTGCTCCTTTGACTATAAGTGGCTTATGTTCAGGAGTATCTTTCCAGTTCTCCAGATATGTATCTATCTTACGTCTCAGCATAATTATCACATTTTATGCTGCAAAAATACGAATATCATCACATTTTACCAAGTATTTTTGGGTATTTCATCACATTTTTCAGTATGTTTTGGGGTGTTTCATCACATTTTTCGGTATGTTTTGGGTTGCTTCATCACATTTTTCGGAAATACTATTGCATTAGTCACCCCTCTCGCCATAGAGGGAGAGAGGGGATGGGGGTGAGAGGGTCTTTTCTTTCTACACAAAAAAGCCCCTCCTGTAGGGAGGGGTGGGTCTGCTGTTACACCATTGCGCTTGCGCCCAATGCTCCGGCTATTGCGCTGAGGATGGCGATTGCGAGCTTGATGATGGTGTCCCACTTGGATTTAGTTTCTGGCTTCATAGAAATTAAGATTTAAGAATTAATAATAAGTTGAACACAGAGGGCACAGAGGGCTTTATAAAA
>JAFZVY010000131.1 GCA_017617575.1 Bacteroidaceae bacterium
AAGGCAAAGCATTCATCAGACAAGGGACAAGTGATAACATCTGGTGGAACTCCGTCAAGTAACTATTCTTTGTCTGACACTCATATATTCCTTCCTGCTGCGGGATGTTGTTGGCAAACAACGGACATCATGTCAGAGGGTGAATATGGCTACTATTGGTCATCTACATCCGATGAAAAAGATGGTTGGCAATTTTGGACTCTACTCTTCAGTTCAGATTATGTTCGCTTTGTTAAATACAGCGCCCACCATTGGGCAAGTAGCGTTTGTGGTGTCTGCCAGTAATAAACCATTGGCTTAATTGACAATTGAAAAATTAGCCGTTCGGAAGCATGTGTCCGAACGGCTAATTTCGTTTTATAGTGAATTGTGGGGAGGGCGTGCCTTCCTGTCAATCGTGATGGTGTATGTCTGTTTACTTGCTTCCCATGAAGAGGAACATCATGGAGAGGAGGACGAGACCGAGGTCGATGACCTTGGACTTGAGGTTCTTCTCCTTGAAGACCATTGCTCCGAAGAGGAAGCTGACGATGACGGAGCCACGGCGCACCATGCTGACGATGCTTATCATAGCGCCGTCGAGGCCGAGGGCATAGAAGTATGCGAAGTCGGCTATGGAGAGGAACACGCTTATGAGGATGATGCACCAGTCCCAGTGGAATGGGGTGGTCTTCTTGCGTGTTGGCCACCAAAGGAGGATGAGCATGGCAAGCATCATGAAGAACTGGTAGATGTTGTACCATGACTGTACTGCCATCTTGTCAAGTCCTACGCCGTGGTTGGCTGGGGATGCCATGAGGAACTTGTCGTAGAGTCCGCTCATTGCTCCGAGTATGTTGGCAAGGATGACAAAGACAATCCATTTGTTGTGCTTGAAGTTGATGCCTTCCTTCTTGCTTGAGCGCGAGAGCATGTAGAGTCCCACCATTGCGATGATGACTCCGCACCATTGCCATACGTTGAGACGCTCGGCGAAGAAGGTGAGCGCTCCGATGAGTACCATCACAGGGCGTGTGGCGTTGATTGGTCCTACAATGGTAATAGGCAGGTGTTTGAGACCGAAGTAGGCGAAGAGCCATGAACTGAGTACGATACATGACTTGAGGAGTATGTACTTGTGTTCCTCCCATCCGTATGAGTGGGTATAGAACAGGGAATCCTCACTTATTGTTCCATTCGCTGAGAGTATGATGAATGGAAGGAAGATGAGACTCGAAAACAATGTGTTGAGCAGCAATACTGGTATTACTGCATTATCCTTCAAACTTTTCTTTTTAAATACATCATAGAAGCCAAGCAGGCATGCTGATGTGAATGCTAAAATTAACCACATATTGAAATTTTTTTGTCAAAAAAATTAAGTTAAAAGTTATGAGTTAACAGTTAAAAGTAGAGTTGGGAGTTGTTGAGTTTTTAAGTTCGTGAGTGGGGAAGAGAAGTTCTGAGTTTATGAGTTATGCATAATAACTGACGAACTACAAGAACTTACAAACTCAAAAACTTAAAAACTTAAGAACCCAACTTTTAACTTTTAATTTTTAACTTTTAACTCTGCAAGATTGTATTCAACATTGCAAAGGAATAGTGCGTTGCCCGGAACGCTTGTGCCTGCGGAGCAACGGTCCTTGTTCTCGATGACCTTGCGGAAGTCGTCGAGGGTGAGTGTTCCTCGTCCTACGTCGATGAGTGTGCCGACGATGGCACGTACCATGTTACGGAGGAAACGGTCTGCCTTGATGGTGAAGCACCACTTTATTGGACTTACCTTGTCCCAGTGTGCCTCCATTATCTTGCAGTTGTTGGTCTTGACGTCCGTGTGGAGCTTGGAGAATGATGTGAAGTCTGTGTATTCAAAGAGAATCTTGGCAGCTTCATTCATCTTGTCGAAGTCAAGTGGCTGTGGGAAACGGTAGGCGTATGGCTCGAATGGTGACTTCTCCGTGAGTACGTAGTAGTGGTAGGTACGTGACGTGGCGGAGAAGCGAGCGTGCATATCGTCGCTCACGTGCTCAATCTTGTGGATGGCTATGTCGGGTGGGACGAGTTTGTTGAGACGATAGCACAGCTGGTGTAGGTCGTCTGTTGATGTCGGCTCGTCTTGCTCCACGTCATAGTGTGCTACCATGAGGCTGGCATTGACTCCTGCGTCTGTTCGTCCTGCGCCTGTGACCTCTATGGTCTGGCGAAGGAGGGTGGTGAGCGCCTTGTTGAGCGTCTCCTGTACGCTGATACCGTTAGGCTGTATCTGCCATCCGTGGTATCGCGCTCCGTCGTATGATAAGTATATGAAGTAACGCACGGCTTTAATAATTCAAAATTAAAAATTAAAAATTCAAAATTATGGCATCATGGGGTGACGCGGTTATGGAAGAATACGCGGTGGAGTGTGCTTCGCATACGGATGGCTGGTGCCTTGCGAGTGCCACGGTAGTGGTGCCAGAGCATGATGGCTGCGACGATGACGCTTATGCCGTCAGATACGGCGATGCTTGCCCATACTCCGTTGGTGCCCCATATTTCTGGGAAGATGATGAGGAACGGTACGAGGAAGAGCATCTGGCGACTTACGCTGAGGAAGATGCTCACCTTTGCCTTTCCGATGGACTGGAAGAAGTTACCTGTGACTATCTGGAAGCCTACGAATGGTGCCATGCTGACGATGATACGCATACCGTCGATGGAGAGGCGTGTAAGCTCTGGGTCGTCCGTGAACAGTAGGACTGGGTACTCAGGGAAGAACTCTGAGAGGACGAAGGAGCAGGTCATGATGCAGGTGGCTGCTATGATTGCCTTCTTCAGTACCTCGGTCACTCGCTCTGGCTGTTGCGCTCCGAAGTTGTAACCTGCTATTGGTTGCATTCCCTGACATACTCCCATGACTACCATGACGAAGAGGAAGGTGATGCCGTTGACGATGCCGTAAGCTGCAATGGCGAGGTCGCCGCCATGACGTGTGAGTCCCTTGTTGATGAGTATGACCACGAGACATGCACATAGCTGCATACAGAATGGCGAGAGTCCGATGCCAAAGATATACTTGACGATGGACTTGCGCAGACCGTAGATGCCACGGCGGAGGTGTAGCTGGTCCTTTGGGTTGCATAGCTTCACCGTCACGAAGATGAGTGCGAAGAGCTGTGCAAGTATCGTGGCAATGGCTGCTCCCTTGATACCCATGCCGAGGTAGAAGATGAAGAGTGGGTCAAGTATGGAGTTGATGATGACGGTTGAGATGGTTGCCGACATCGCTGCCAGTGGATGACCTGTTGAACGTAGCGCACCGTTGAGACCGAGGTACAGGTGCGTGATGACGTTGCCCAGGAGTATGATGAACATATAGTCGTGGGCATAGCTGATGGTGTTCTCTGATGCTCCGAAGAACATGAGCAGAGGATTGATGAACACCAGTCCGAGTATGCCTATGAGCAAGCCTGTGATGATGTCGAGGCTCACGAGGTTGCCGAGTGTGCGTTGCGCTCCTTCCACATCCTTCTGTCCGAGCTTGATGGACATGAGTGTGCTTGCTCCCACTCCAATCATGGCACCGAAGGCTGCGCTAAGGTTCATGATTGGGAACGTGACGGCAAGACCGCCGAGCGACAGCGTTCCCACGTCTGGTATGTGGCCGATGAATATTCGGTCAACCATGTTATATAGTGACGATGCAAGCATCGCTATGACAGCAGGCAGGGCATACTTCATCAGTAGGCTGCCGATGGGTGCTGTTCCCAGTTCTTTAGTGTTGTCCATTATGAATAATGAGGAATTAGGAATGAGGAATTAGGAATTGAATGAAGAGTACCTTGAAGTGACTCTCAAAATTGCTACCTCAAATGGGGCTAAAAATCGTACCTCGTATGATGTTCAAAATCGTACCTCGTATGATGTGCAACATCAATCCTCGTTTGAAATGGTACATCGAACCTCGTATGATTTGTTATATCAAACGAGGAACGATTTTAGATGCTTATTTCCACTCTGGAGGATCTACTCCAAGAAGGTTCTTGACGAAGAAGTCGTAACGCTTGTGGTCGCCGTATGCCTCACCCATGGTGTGACGTGCGCCCGGGAGGAGGATGAACTCAAAGTTCTTGTTTGCCTTCTGGAGTGCATTGACCACCTGATAGGATGATGAAGGGTCAACGTTGTCGTCCATCTCGCCTACTACGAGCATGAGCTTGCCCTTGAGGTTCTTGGCATTCTCCACGTTGCTGCACTCTATGTAGCTCGAATCGACAGGATAGCCCATCCATTGCTCGTTCCACCATATCTTGTCCATGCGGTTGTCGTGACATCCGCAGGCAGAGTAGGCTGCCTTGTAGAAGTCGCCGTGGAAGAGAAGTGCGCCGAGGGCGTTCTGTCCGCCTGCACTACAGCCGTAGATACCCATGCGCTCGATGTCCATGTATGGATATTTCTTGGCAGCTGCCTTTATCCATTCTATGCGGTCAGGGAAACCTGCATCCTTGAGGTTCTTGTAGCATACTTGCTCGAAGTCGAGGGTGCGGAATGATGTGGTCATTGCGTCTATCTGTACCACGATGAAGCCAAGTTCCGTGAGGTCGTCGTAGTACCACATCCATGGCATGAATGACTTTGGCACGTACTGGTCGCCAGGACCTGAGTAGATATACTCGATGACAGGATATTTCTTCGTAGGGTCGAAGTTACGTGGACGACGGATGACGCCCCACATATCTGTCTTGCCGTCACGTCCCGGAGCGACGAACACCTCTGGCTTTACCCAGCCATTAGCCTCGAGTGCAGAGATGTCGGCAGTCTCAAGAGTGCTGATGACCTTGCCGTCTGTGGCAGAGCGAAGCACGGTGACTGGAGGCATATCGACAGAAGAGTATGTGTCGATGAGTGTCTGCTTGTACTTGTTAAACGTGATGCTGTGGTTGCCCCTCTCTGGCGTGAGAGCCTTGAGGTTCTTGCCGTTGAGGTCGATGCGGTAGAAGTGTACGTTGTATGGGTCTTCCTGTGCAATCTGTCCGTCAAGGTTGGAAGCAACGGTGCCCATGTTCTTGCAGTTCATTCCGTTTGCAGAGAATATGATGTAGCCGTTACCCTTGGCATCAATCTCGTAGTGAACCACGCTGCGCACCCAGTAGTTGCCCTTGGTAACCTGAGTGAGCTTGCCGTTCTTGCGGTTGAGGATATAGAGATGGGCGTGTCCGTCACGGTCGCTCTTCCAGAGAATATGGTCTGCATCCATATTACGGCGGAGGTTGCGTGAGTAAGCCACGTACTTGTCGTTCTTCTCCTCGATGAGGGTCTTGACCTCACCCTTCAGGTTCATCTCAAGCACGCGGTATGTCTTGTGGCCACGCTCGTTGAACTCGAATGTGAGTGTCTTGCCGTTCTCGTCCCACCAAGGTGCTGTGACGTTGTACTGCGAAGCAAAGAGGGCAGTGGACGTAGGACGAATGACCTTCTTTGCCTCCACGTCGATGATGACAGGGATGCGGAAGTTGAGCGAGTCGCCCGGCTTGGCATATTCCTGCTTTGAGTACCTTGGCTGTATCTGGTCGGTAGGTGAGGACAGGGTGTATGTGACATAATGCTTTGGTGCTGGCTTGATAAGAACCGTGGCATAGTACTTGCCATCGGCAGACCAGCTTCCCCAAGAGGAGTAGTAGCAAGTGTCGCAACCGTCAAACGTGATTTGTGTCTCCGTGTCGGTAGGCTTATTGTCCGTCCTTATACAATCCTGAAGATACAGGTTGTTGTCCTTGTGAATGATGAAGGTGTTCCTCTTGACAGGGTTCTCAGCCCTGCCGTCCTTCTCGTCGCGCACCTCCATCCAGTGGTGATACTCGCCAGAGGCGTGTTCTGGACGCTTGCGCTTAGGCGTAGGGTCTTCGCATGATTCCTTCTCGCCAGTAGTGGCGTTGACCTTGAACCATGCCTTGCCCTTGCCGTCATATACTGAATAACGGAAATAGTCAGCGTTGTCCTCACGAACAGGAGAGACGCTGACATCACCATGTGTCATCTTGTTTGTGTATCTGCCTCGTACCCCGAAAGCATTCTTGTAGTCTTCTGCCGTTCCCTGTGCACTTGTCGTCATGCAAGTGGCAGAAGCTAATACCATTGAAAGAAATAATCTGTTTAGCATATTTTGTTAGTATAGTCTGGTGAGTCTGATGGGGCTAGAGGCTCTAGCTTTTCTAGTTTGTTTAGTTTGTCTAGAGCCTCTAGTATTCTAGTATAACACTAAGTCAGAATAGAAATAATAGTACCACCAGTATGTCTCGCCATATAGTGGTTTGAGCTTGCTTGCCATTTCCTCGTCGCTGAGTTTCTGTTCCTTTAAGTCATAGAACTCGCGGACGAAGTTGTTGTAGCGTTCGGCTATGATATTGTCAAAGTCAAAGCCGCTTACGTCGAGTGCCTCGTCTGGCATTGAGCCGAACATGATGGCAGCCTCCTGGTAGAGATGAGGTACTGACGCTTGTGGATGAGTTCTGACATAGTCGATGAAGTGGGTAGCAAACCTGTAGCCATCCTTTGCTACGAGTGAGAAACAGATTGCTACGTTCTGTTGCTTGTCGTTCTTTGGCTTCTCTATTGATGAGAAATAACGTATTATCCATTCAAGACAGTTGCTGTTATCGTTGTCGAGGTCAACGTCGTCATCCACAATGAGTGGTGCTACGTTGCCACATTCCTCTGACTGATAGAACAGGGTGCTTGAATGTATTTCACGTTCCTTCTGTATTGCCCAGTCACGATGGAACTTGGTTGACTTGAGTATGTTGATATACTTCTGTGCAAGGTCCAGTTCCTGATTGTACATTGCTGCACGGATAAGAATCTTCAAGTGCCTTATGCTCATTCCGTATTCCACGGAGTTCTCTATTGCCCAGCGGTAGGCGAAGTTGAACTGGCCGAACTGATAGTATATCATCGGTGCGCCTATTCGTGATGTGCGTACCTGTAGTGAGTCGGGAGCATCATAGAGTGTTCCGCAGTTGTTGGTCTTGAGCATGTCGCCGAGCTTGTCGGTGTGCATGAGGGCGATGTTCTTCATCATGACCATGAAGTTGGTAGGCTTGTCTGCCTTCACGTTCTCATTGATTACATCGTCCCAGCGACATTCGTCCATGGCGTGGTACATCTTCAGTTCCGAGAAGAAGGTCTTGGATGGATAAGTCCATGAATAGAGCCTTACCACAGGATTTGCCACTATATATATAATGCAGCAAATTGCAAGGGCGATGTTCGTGTATAGAGCCTTAACCTTCGTGAATCTGTCCATGACAATCCTCACCACCATTACCATCACGGACATGGCGAGGATGCACATTGCCATCGCGAAGGCATAGCCCGGGCACTTGGAGTAGTAGAGGTAATAGCCAAACGTCATTACCGCATAAAGCTGTAAGGTTACGGACAATAGTGGAACGATGTGCCAGTAGCCCTTAGGACGTAAGGCTACGGTGAGACTCAGGTGCGTTGCCACCCACACCAAGGTGAGCATCAATGCACCAAGCCATGGATAATAGAAGAATTGGGTGAGATAACTTCCCACCCATATCCATAGTCCTTGTTTACGGTTCAGCATCTCCTGCATGAAGGTGTGTCCACTGATGAAGATGGAGTTGTCCTGCAGGGCATAGAGATACTCGCTGTGCATCACAAGCAGCGCATAGGCTACGATGGCAAAGGCGAGTGCTGAATAGTATTGCGTATGTTTCATCTATTACTTCTTTGCGTCTTCTTTAGTGATGGTAAAATTATAAACTTTAGCTTGTAGTTAGAGAGGAGTAAAAAAGAAGTTATATAGGAAGTTAAAAAGACGAATGTCTATCGCATCGTGATTTCAAAAACAATTAGCAAAAGAGTATCGTCTTTTTAACTCCTTTTTAACTCCACTATAACTACTCTATAACTCCTTACAAATAAAGCGTCATCACTTGAAGGTTACCTTTCTTGCTTCTGTCTTTGCCACGGAAGTAAATTCCTTTGGCGAAATCTTCACGCTCTCAACCATGAACTCTGGACGGTTGAAGCTGCGAAGGAAGAAAGTATAGAAACTTGGGTCTTTCTGTGGAACGGCAAATGCCTTGTGTACCTTGCCCTTCTTGTCGAAGTAGGCGATGTAAGGACGTGTGTAGTTGCCGTCGTCCCTACGGCTCTCAAAGATTATCCATCTGCCGTTGCTTGACCATACTGGATAGCTTTCTGAACGCTTGCTGTTCATTGCGGCAGTAGGTATCTTCTGTCCTGTCTTGAGGTCGATAATCTGTATGTCTGCCTCTGGGTGCCATACGTGGAAGCATCCCCAGAATCCCTCTGCGTATGCAAGGTAACGACCGTCGGCACTGATGCGTGGGAGTGTGGCACTCAGACCGTTCTCCTCTGCGTTATAGACAAGCTCGCGCTCACCGAACTTGCGTGTCTTTGGGTCGAATGACTTCTTGTAGATATTGTAGCGACACTCCTTGTAACGCTGAATCATCTCTGTCTCCATTGCTATAGGAGCGGCTGTGTCGCTCTGGAGTGAGTCTGGCTTGTCGCGGTCACGGCCAGTATAGACGAAATTTGCAGAGCAGTAGTAGAGAGTCTTGCCGTCAGGTGACCATGTTGGGAACACCTCGAGTTCGTTCTCGTCACGTGCTATGTAGCTTACCTCGTCCTTCTCCACATCGTAGAGGATAAGGTCAGACTGTGTGTCCTGCACCTCAATCTTTGCAATATCCTTTGTGTGGAAAGACTGTCCTGTCTTGTTGGTAGAGAATGCAATGACATTGAGTGATGGATGCCATGCTGGGTAAACACCTGCACTGATTGTTGAGTCTGTCTTGAGGTCAACCTTCTTTACGGCACCGTTCTCCACAATCATTGTTCCTCCGTATGACTGACGCATGTGGAAGAGCATGTTGTCTGTCTTGTAGTTCTTGTATGAGTGGCAGTTGATACATTGTCCCTCCTGCTCGTTAGACACGCTGAGGTTGCTGTATATCGTGCTTTCCTCAAACGACGTGATGTCACGCTGCTGGATGGAGAGGTCTTCGTATGCCACGTATGATGGCTGTATGAGACGGTAAGAGATGTATGGGTCTATGTCTTCCTCAGCCACGGTGATGTTGAAGCTCTTGTAGGCTGTCCACTTACCGTTGTTGTTGGCAAACACATCCACCTTGATGTCCTTGCCCTTGGATGCTGCGAGCATCTCCTTCCACTCGTCTTCGTCGATGAGAATCTTCTTGCCGTCGCCGTATGTGTATTCACCACCAGCGAATGTGAAGCGAGCCACTGCCTCTGTGCCTTGCTCCATGACGGCAAAGTTGAGAGGTGCAATGTTTGATGGTACGACTACGTCTGTGTAGTCAGGGAATATTGCTGGCACCTTGTTGTCGCTGCTGTATGTTGTTGGCACGGATGGATGTCCGCAGGCAGCGAGGAGTGCTGCAAGTGCTATGATTGATAATGATTTTTTCATTGTTGGAATATTTTTGATGGAGTAAAGTGAAGTAAAAAGGAGTAAAAAGGAGTAAAGAGACGAATGTGAGAGTGTCAAATCTATGCGTCCAGAACGCTTTCGCTACGGAGGTATAAATCATAGATTGGAAATTTACGATAGGAGTATCGTCTTTTTACTCCTCTTAACTCCCCTTAACTCCTTTTTACTTCAAGAATTACTACATGAATGTTTAATATGATTTTACGTCACGGCAGAAGAAGTAGAACCAGTAGAAGGTGTCGCCGAATGTAGGCTTCATGAGTTCGCCTACCTTCTTCGTATCAATATCTCCTGTCATGCTCTTCTGCTGTCGCATGAGCTGTTGTGACATGTTCTGGAAACTTGCGTAACGGGCGATGACCTTCTCCTTGTCGAAAGGCATGTGGCTGATGTCCATTGAACCTGGTTCAAGGTTGCCGTAGAGGAATGCTGCCTCCTGATAGTGGATAGGCATGTCCTCGCCTTTGTGGAGGTTGGCATAGAGGAAGAAGCGTGGCCAGAACATCTGGATGTCCTTCTGTATGCAGGCGTATGCAAGGGTAAGCTCCTGAAGAAGCTTGCTGTCCTTGTTCATCGTGTTGCTGAAGTAGTTGAGCAAGTACATTTCGCAGAGTCCGTTGTCTCCGTCAAGTGTTGAACCCATGTGGTCGTAAAGTTCCTTGACAACATCAAACTCGTGATACTCGCTCATGAGTTTAGGATTGTTGACGAGTGAGTCGTAATGCTCTGCCCATTCCTTGTGGAAGGTTGTTGTCTTGAGAATCTCGAGATATTTCTTAGCTGCATCCCATTCGCCAGAGATGATTGTGCAGCGGACAAGATTCTGAAGATTAGAGATGTTGTAACCGTACTCCACGCTGTTCTCTATACACCAGCGGTAGGCAAAGTTTGTCTTTGCGTGGTTGTAGTAGATGAGCGGAGCGGCTGTCTGTACCATGTGAACCTCAAGTGAGTCATACTTGTATGTCTCAGCACTCATGTTGTTGTAGCGGAAGAGTGCCGTACCGAGCTTGCCTGTGTTGAGGAGTGCAATGTTCTTGAAGAGAACCATCTCGCGTGTTGCGTCACCAGGGATGTTGCCCATCTCCGTGAGGGCGTCGTTCCAGCGCTGCTCC
>JAFZVY010000132.1 GCA_017617575.1 Bacteroidaceae bacterium
GTAGCATACGTTACTTTATCTTCAACCTTGCGCCTTTGGACTCGTTGCCGAGGCGGTCGAGGGCTGTGACGACGTAGGTCTCGCCGTAAGGGTCGTTAAGCAGTTCGTACGAACCGCCCTTGGCATCGAGGTCGCGTGGCGTGATGTCAACGATGTGCGATGGGTCGTCAAGGTTTATCTTCTCACCACGGAGGAAACGATAGACAACGAACTGGCAGGTCTTGTCAAGCTCCTTTTTGGCGGCTGCCGTGTTCCACACGAGGAACACCTTGCCGTTGTGACCCACGAGGCGTAGGCGCGTAGGTGCCTTAGGTGCCTTGTTGTCCAGCCACTTCATGAGAGGCTGGAGGGCTGGATAGCGATGGTAGTCGTCCTCAAGCACGGTGCGATAGCCGCCCGTGTTGTTTGCCACGGCTGCGGCATACCACATACAACTGCCCTGCACGTTAGGGAGGCTTCGCTGTATGTCGAGCTTGAGACATTGCTGGTTCTGCGTGGAGTCGTTAGGGTCAACACCTGCCACGGTGCGGTCAACATCCTGTCCGATGAAGAGCGGACGGTCATTGCAGTAGTCGTTCCACCAGTGGCAGAGCACCTCGTAGTCGGCGGCTGCCGTGCCCACGTTCCAGTATATCTGCGGTACGGTGTAGTCAACCCATCCCTCCTTCTGCCACAGCACCACGTCGGCATACAGCTGGTCGTAGTTCTGGAGTCCTGAGGTGGCACTACCCTCACGGCAGTTGGTGCCCGTAGGTGAGTTGCGGTAGATGCCGAACGGTGACACGCCGAACTTAATCCATGGCTTTATCTCTCGTATCATGTCGTGGAGGTTGCGAATGAGCAGGTTCACATTGTCGCGACGCCAGTCGTCGATGTCGCTGAAGCCTCGTGGGTTTCTGCGGAAATAGCTCTCGTCCGGTATCTCCTCCCCTTCCACAGGGTAAGGGTAGAAATAGTCGTCCATGTGTATACCGTCCACGTCGTAGTTGCGTATAATGTCTTCCACCACCATGCAGGTGTAGAGGCGGTTGGACTCAAGTGCCGGATTGAATATCTTCAGCTCGGCATAGTCGAACACTCGCTCCGGGTGCTTGATGACCTGATGCGATGGGTGCAGCTCCGTCGTTCCCTTGGTCTTGGCACGGTAGGGGTTAATCCAGGCATGGCACTCCATGCCACGCTCGTGGCACTGCTTCACCATCCACTCGAGTGGGTCCCATCCGTCGGATGGTGCCACGCCCTGTTCGCCCATGAGGTATCGGCTCCAAGGTTCAAACTTGGACTTGTAGAGGGCATCGCCCTCTGGACGCACCTGAAAGAAGATGGCGTTTATTCCTGCCGAGGCGAGGTCGTCAAGCTGCATGGACAGTGTGACGCGTATCTGGCTTGGTGTCTTGCCTATGAACTGGCCGTTGACACACTGAATCCATGCGCCGCGAAACTCTCGCTTTGGTTGCTCCTGCGCCGTCATGGCAAGCGAGAACATCAATGCTAATGTGAAGAGAAGTCTTTTCATATTGCTATCATAAAAGAACTGACATGTGTATAGGAATCTGCGCCTAAGACGGCGCAAGATGATGGATGAAGCAGCTAAGTATGGCTGAAGAACTTATCCGCAAGAACTCAAAAATTTAAGAACTTAAAAACTCAAGCCTACAGCACTGGGGTGAGGAGGTTACCCAGCCAGCCGAAGAAGCGGTTCTTGAGCTTCTGCTCGTTGTACCAACCACGATACATGCGGTAGGAACTCTTCTTCTGAAGCTCGAAGTGGTCAACGAGATCGTGAGTCGCATCCTTGTCGAGGATGAGCGTGTTTATTTCATAATCGCATCGGAGACTGCGCGCGTCAAGGTTGGCAGAACCTACGGTGCAACAAACATCGTCCACAATCATCATCTTGGTGTGATGGAAGCCTCCACAGAAGAGATATACCTCCGCTCCTCGCTTCATGAGGTTATTGCCTACGTAGTGGGATGCCTGCGGAGTCATCGGTATGTCACCTTTCTCCGAGAGTAGTATCTCCACCTTGACACCACGGTTGACAGCTCGCTTGAGGGCACTGCGCACACGGTGCGTCGGCACGAAGTATGGGTTGATAATCTTTATGGAGAAGTGCGCCCCGTCAATCATGGTGACGTAGAGGTCGCGTATGGCATCCGACGTCTTGCCCGGGGAACGGTCAATGACGGAGAGGCGTGCATCGCCAGCCACCTTGTTGCGTGGGAAATACTTGGGACCTACGAGACATTCGCCCGTGACCTTTGCCCACATATTACAGAAGACCTTCTGCAACTCCTCGACGGCAGGGCCCTCGATGCGCATGTGCAGGTCGTTCCAGTCGCCTATGCCCTTGATGCCTGTTATGTAGTAGTCTGCCACGTTCATTCCACCCGAGTAGGCTATCTTGCCATCGACCACGACTATCTTGCGGTGGTCACGTGGTATGATGTGATTGACCCAAGGGAAACGGACAGGGTCGAACTTGATGAGACGTATGCCCTCCATCCTGATGGAGTCGTGCATGGCGTTGGTGATTGGCGAGTTGTTGGACAGGTTGCCAAAGTCGTCATATATTGCCCTCACCTCTACTCCCTCCTTCACCTTCTGTCCGAGTAGCTCGAAGAGGAGGCCAGCTATGGAGTCATTCCTGAAGTTGAAATACTCAAGGTGGATGGATGACTTGGCACTACGTATGACCTCAAAGAGGTCAACAAACTTATCATGACCGTTAGTGAAGAACTTCACTGAGTTACCGTCAATAACGGGAATATTTCTTTCGTGCATCCTCTGGGCTATGATGGAATCGACAGCCATTGGCGACCTTGCGTACATTGCTTCGCTTGCAACGAGCATAAGGGTCAGGCACAGAAAAAACATCTTCTTCATTTATATCTTATCTTTTTATCTTTGGGTTCGAAATAATATACTATTGAGAGGGCAAGCCAAGGACGACTTGCATGGTGAGTGCGACCTTGCAGCAGCCAAAGGCGGCTGCATGTTAATTATTAATTGTTAATTATTAATTACTCCCCTTCGGTCAGTGAGAACGCTTCGCTTAGTTGTTAATTATCGAATCTTGTCATCCTTTGTCTTGACGATGTCGAAGAGGTAGGTGAGCTTGGCACAGATGGTGGCATTGGCTGAACGACCGAACACTGCTTTCTTGCTGTTGTCGAAGATGTCGGCAAGACCGTAGTAGTAACGACCAGAGACGATGAAATGACCTACGCCTGTGCTCAACTCTGCTCCTATGCCTGCGGCAATGCCGTAGTCAAGCTTGTTGTACGGTTCATTGTCGTACTGGAAGGTGACGTTGTTAGGACGATGGGACGTGTCCCACACTCCTCCGCCTTTCTCACTGCTGCCACCAAGGTAGTAGCCGAGCTGAGGGCCTGCCTCGAAGATGAACTTCAAGCCCCTGCGCTCACGTCCCCACCCCATCTGCATGAGTATAGGCACCTGCACATAGTTGAGACTGCGCCTGTAGGTGTTGCCCGTTCCGTCCTCTATGTTCTCCTCCCATCCGAGGTTCCACATGTTCACCTCCGCCTGTACGCCACATATTGCGGAGAAATACTTCTCACACGTGTATCGAGCGGTGAAGCCAAACATCATGTCGCCCTTCTGCTTCTGCTTGACGGTAGGGACGAAGGACACGGTATTGAGGGTGTAGCCTATCGAGCCACCGATGGCGAAGTCATTGCGATGCTCGCCTACCTGTGCACTCATGGCGCAAGGCACGAGAGCAAGCGCAAGCAATAATACTTTCAGAGTCTTCATATAGCGGCTTAGTCGAATCGTTTGATTTCAATTAGGTCATTGCCCTTGTAGGAAATGAACATCACAACTGTATTCTCAAAACCGCTCCAGTTGTTCTTGCGAACGAAGTTGAACGGATTCTGGAGAGAGTCATATCTCACCTTGTCCACATTCTGCATAAACGCACCACCGTAGTTATTGATGCCTCCGATGAAATAGGCACCTATGTCGTAGCCAAGCTCGCCAAACTTAGGACAGCTTGATATCTGTGCCTTCTTGAAGTTGTGCTTGAAACGGTAGCTGAAGTTAGCCACGCGCTGCTTAGCCGCATCGCTGAAGAATGTGGTGTAGTAAGAGCACTTGTACTTGTCGAGCATCTTCTCGTTGTTGTCGGAGAATGTCTGCCAGTCTGGATAGCCAAAGAGTGAGACGTTGAAGTTATCCAAGAGGTTGAGGTTGTCCAGCTCGCTGGTGAGCTGCTCAAAGGCAGAGCTTGACGACTGAGAAGGGATGATGATGTTGCGTGTGCCCTTCTTGAGGTGCTTTGCTATGTTTTCTATTGAAGCGAACTGCATGCTCACGAATGATACGTTCTTTGACTCAAGATACTTCTTGAAGCCCCAGAGGTAGTCGGCATTGTCGCTCTTGTCGGACATACTGACGAAGATGACGTTTGCGCCTGGGTTAAGCTCAAGGAACTTCTCATACACAAAGCTATGAGTGTAGTTTTGAGGTGAGTTAACCTGAAAAGACGTCTTGTGACTGTTGACGGCATTCACCTTGGTAGATGTAGGAATGACGTTGACGATATTGTTAACATGGGCAAACTGTGCCACGGCATCAATATGGTCAGGGCGCACAGGACCCACGATGAGGTTCATCTCCTTCATCTCTGGGTTGTCGAGTATGCCACTGATGGAAGCGGCATCGCTACCCTTCTCCTCATAGGCATACACGTCGATGTTTGCGCCACTATCCTTGATGGAGTCAACGGCAAGGAGGAAGCCCTTGTAGAGGTCTGTCATCTTGTTACCCTCGCTGGTACGCTTATCGAGGCTGAAAGGAAGGATGACAGCCACCTTGATGCGGTCGTACTTCACTCCCTTCTGCTTGGCAATCTCGCTGAACACCTCGCTGTCCGTAGGAGTGTAGTAACGCTCATCCTGTGGATAAGGGATGCAGAGAGTCATGCCCTTCTTGAGCTTGCTGTCCTTGAGCACAGGGTTAGCCTTGATGAGGTCAGCCTGTGTCACATTGTATAACTTACTGATGGAATAAACCGTTTCCTTCTTAGCCACGACGTGGGTAAGCTTGCAACCAGTGCGCTCCTTAGGTGCAGCGATGTCCTGCTTGCGCTGGTCAACAGTGGAATAGACTCCACGAGGAATGACGATGAGTGTTCCTGCCTTGAAGTTAGTGGCAGAAAGACCAGGATTGGCGTCAGTGATGACCTTGGAAGTTACGCCAAACTTCTTGGAGATGGCATAGAGAGTCTCACCAGCCTGAATGGTATAGTGAAGCTCGCCCGTAGCCGACTGTGGGACACTGATCGCCTGTCCCACCATGATGTTATCCGTCAATCCCGGATTAACCTTCTTGACGTCATTGACAGTGACGCCGTACATCTGTGATATTGAGTAGAGGGTTTCGCCTACCCTTACCTTATGTGCAAAAACATTTTGTTGTGCATACATGGAACCCGAAGCGAGAACCATAGCAAGAACAATAAAGAGTTTTTTCATTATCTCTCGTTTTAGTATGTTAACGGTTTATGAATGGTGGCGAGTAAACGTACACGCCAAATCAAGGTACAAAATTAGGAAAAAATCACCACTCCGCATTTCTTTTAATTATAAAATATGTGAATAATATAATAAATGCGTGTTTTTTCTCGTTTAGAATAACTACATTTGCACAAATAACCAAGTTAAAAAGGCAATAATGAACAAAAGCATAATGAAGCTTGTGGTGTCTGCCATCATGATGACAATGGCAAATACCGCGGCTTTTTCACAGACGGCATCGCCCAAAATAAGGTATGTCGATTCCACATCCGAAAGCGGCGACTCAGTAACCGTCTCACCGGGTGACTCACAGACGGCACAAGCACCACTTGAGATATTCTGCGAGGCTAACGCTACCGTCCCAGAGGGATGGACGGTAATATACGAATGGCGTTTCTACGACACCCAGCAGGGCGAGGACAGTCCTTTCCTCACACGATTTGAGGAGAACACCTCATACACACTCACTGCATCGGGCAGCTACAGCGTGAAGCTCTTTGCCACATTCACCAAGAGCGACGGCACGACGGAGGAGGTCACTCCCGACCCTATGACCATCGTCATAAGTGAGTCGGAGCTGAAGTGTCCTAATGCGTTCTCGCCTAATGACGACGGCAAGAACGACGTGCTACGCATCTCCTGCAAGTCAATAGTCAAGCTGTCTGCCACCATCGTCAACAGATGGGGCAAGAAGATGGCTTCCAAGGAGCTTGCCAACATATCGGACGGCTACACGGAGAACGGCACTTTCTACATCGACCTATGGGACGGCAGATATGCCGGGGACTACGTGAAGGACGGCGTGTATTTCCTCAACCTCTACGCCAAGGGTAGCGACGGTGTGGAATACAAGGAGAAGAAGGCAATCAACGTAATCAAGGGATTCAACGAAGATACGGAGAAGGGGAAGTAATGAGCAACATAACAATAGAAGGAGCAAGAGTACATAATCTCAAGAATGTGGATGTTACCATTCCGAGAAACAGTCTTACCGTGTTCACGGGACTGAGCGGAAGTGGTAAGTCCTCATTGGCTTTTGACACCATATTTGCTGAAGGACAGCGACGATACATCGAGACGTTCTCTGCCTACGTGCGTAACTTCCTCGGAGGAATGGAACGCCCTGACGTGGACAAGATAACGGGTCTCAGCCCTGTCATCAGCATCGAACAGAAGACTACGAACAAGAACCCACGTTCTACTGTGGGCACCGTCACGGAAATATATGACTTCCTGCGTCTTCTCTATGCTCGTGCCGGAGAGGCATACAGCTATGAGACAAACGAGAAGATGGTGAAATATACGGAGGAGCAGGTGCTCGACCTCCTGCTCAAGCAGTATGAGGGCAAGCGCATATTCATCCTCGCACCTCTCGTACAGAGCCGTAAGGGTCACTACCGCGAACTCTTCGAGAGCATACGCAAAAAGGGCTATCTCACGGCTCGCGTGGATGGTGCCGTGGTTGACATCACTGAGGGCATGAAGGTGGACCGCTACAAGAACCACAACATCGAGGTGGTAGTGGACAAGCTTGCCGTGAGCAACAAGGATGCCGACCGTCTGAAGGCGAGCCTTGCTACAGCCATGAAGCTGGGCGAGGGTCAGATAATGGTGCTCGACAAGGATGCCGACAGTCAAGAGAGCCACAAGTTCAGAAGCAGTGCCGTAAAGCACTTCTCAAAGCGACTCATGTGTCCAACGACGGGTATCTGCTACCATGAGCCTGCGCCTAATAACTTCTCGTTCAACTCACCACAGGGTGCGTGTCCTCATTGTAAGGGACTCGGCACGGTGAGCCTCATCGACGAGGACAAGATTATCCCAGACAGCCAGCTCTCCATATACGAGGGAGGACTTGCGCCACTCGGCAAGTTCAAGAACACGATGATATTCTGGCAACTTGATGCCGTCCTCTCACGTTACGAGGGATGCAACCTGAAGACAAAGATTTGCGACCTCCCACAGGATGCCATGCAGGAGATAATATACGGTTGTCAGGAGCGCATAAGGATTAAGGCAGAACTGATAAAGACCTCCAGCGACTTCTACACGGAGTACGAGGGTCTTGCAAAATACATACACCAGTTGGCAGAGACAGAGACATCAGCCTCCGCACAGAAATGGGCAGACTCCTTCGACAAGCAGACGGCATGTCCCGTATGTAACGGTGCACGCCTCAACAAGGAAGCCCTGTACTTCCGCATTGCCGACAAGAACATAAACGACCTTGCCAACATGGACCTTGGCGAGTTGTACGAATGGATAAACACCGTTGAGGACAAGCTGTCAAGCAAGCAACGCAAGATAGCAACAGAGATTATAAAGGAGATACGTGCGCGCCTCTCCTTCCTACTCGACGTAGGACTTGAGTACCTGTGTCTCAACCGCTCGTCCATGAGTCTCTCGGGTGGTGAGAGTCAGCGCATACGCCTTGCCACACAGATAGGCTCAAAGCTCGTGAACGTACTCTACATACTCGACGAGCCAAGCATAGGACTTCACCAGAGAGACAACGTGCGTCTCATCAACTCACTCAAGACTCTTCGCGACGAGGGCAATACAGTCATCGTGGTTGAACACGACAAGGACATGATGCTTGAGTCCGACTACATAGTGGACATGGGACCTAAGGCTGGACGCAAGGGAGGCGAGGTTGTGTTCCAAGGCACTCCAGAGGAGATGCTCAAGAAGGACACCCTCACGGCTCGCTACCTAAACGGCATGGAGCGCATAGAGATTCCTGCCGAGAGGCGTAAGGGTAATGGCAAATACATAAGCATCATCAACGCCACGGGCAATAACCTGAAGAACGTGAGCGTCAAGATACCACTCGGCACGCTTACCGTCGTGACGGGAGTGAGCGGAAGCGGCAAGTCAACCCTCATCAACGAGACGTTGCAGCCGATACTCTCACAGCATTTCTACCGTTCGCTCAAGGACCCTATGCCTTACGAGTCATTCGAGGGTATAGAGAATATTGACAAGGTTGTGAATGTTGACCAGTCGCCTCTCGGACGTACTCCACGTAGCAACCCGGCAACATACACGGGCGTATTCTCCGACATCCGTTCACTCTTCGTCGAGATGCCAGAGAGCAAGATGCGAGGCTACAAGCCAGGACGTTTCTCGTTCAACGTGAGCGGAGGACGATGTGAGACATGTGGAGGAAACGGCTACAAGACGATAGCCATGAACTTCCTGCCTGACGTACTCGTTCCTTGCGAGACGTGCCACGGCAAACGCTATAACCGTGAGACGCTTGAGGTACGCTTCAAGGGTAAGTCCATAGCCGACGTGCTCGACATGACCATCAACCAAGCTGTTGAGTTCTTCGAGAACCAGCCAAGCATACTCAACAAGATAAAGACCATACAGGACGTGGGACTCGGCTACATCAAGCTCGGCCAACCTTCTTCCACTCTCTCGGGTGGTGAGAGCCAGCGTGTGAAGCTTGCCACGGAGCTGTCAAAGCGTGACACAGGCAAGACGGTATATATACTTGACGAGCCTACCACTGGTCTCCACTTTGAGGACATACGCGTCCTCATGGGTGTCCTCCAGCGTCTCGTGGACAAGGGTAACACGGTCATCGTGATAGAGCATAACCTCGATGTGATTAAGATAGCCGACTACATCATCGACATGGGGCCTGAAGGTGGACGTGGCGGTGGTCAGGTCATGGCAACAGGCACACCAGAGGAGGTGGTGAAGGCACAGAAGGGAATAACGTGGAAGTTCATTAAGGAAGAACTTGAAAGCAATTCATAATTCATAATGCATAATTCATAATTAAAGACACCCGAACACGGTTGTGAGGAACAATTATGGATTATGAATTGAAAATTATGAATTATGAATTGTGAATTATGAATTAAAAGGTAAATGATTTATCCAACAACATTTGAACAGAAGATTTCATTTGACACCATACGAAAGGATTTGAAGGAGCTGTGTCTCTGTACCCTTGGAGAACAAAGGGTGGATGAGATGGCTTTCTCCTCAAACCATTCGACAATAAAGCGAAGCATAAGGCAGACGACGGAGTTCATGCGCATACTTCAGGAGGAGGACTTCCCTGACCAGAACTTCTATGACGTACGCCAGTCGCTGAAGCGCATACGCATAGAGAACACCTTCCTTGAGGAGCGCGAGCTTTTCGACCTACAGCGTTCACTGGACACCATCTGCAAGATTGTGTCTTTCCTCGGTAAGTCGGTGGATGAGGAAGGCGAGATACCATGCTACGTGCAACTGAATGCACTCACCAAGGATGTGCAGACATTCCCACAGCTGGTGAGGCGCATAGACCAGATACTTGACAAGTTCGGCAAAGTGAAGGACACAGCTTCCCCTACTCTCATGATGATACGCCGCGAGCTGGCAAGCACGGCTGGAAGCATATCACGCACACTGGCATCAATAATGAAGACAGCCAAGGGCGACGGAGTCATAGATAAGGACATTGCCCCTACCATGCGTGACGGCCGTCTCGTGATACCTGTAGCCCCTGCCATGAAGCGCAAGATAAGGGGTATTGTGCATGACGAGTCCGACTCAGGACGAACGGTATATATCGAGCCAGCCGAGGTGGTGGAGGCAAACAACCGCATACGTGAGCTTGAGTCAGAGGAACGCCACGAGATAAAGCGCATACTTCTCGAATTCACGGCAACGGTGCGCCCAGAAGTCCATGAGATAATGAACAGCTACGAGTTCCTTGCCGACATCGACTTTATACGTGCCAAGGCTAAGTTCTCCATTGCCACCAACGCCATAGAGCCTGTCATAGAGGAGAAGCAGATGATGGACTGGTGCATGGCTGTGCACCCACTACTCCAGCGTTCGCTTGCAAAGCACGGGCGCAAGGTAGTGCCCCTCGACATTCTGCTCAACCACAAGCAGCGCATACTGCTCATATCAGGTCCTAACGCAGGCGGTAAGTCCGTGTGCCTAAAGACCGTGGGACTGTTGCAATACATGGTGCAATGCGGTATGCCAGTTCCTATGGCAGAGAGTAGCAAGGTGGGAATATTCAAGAGCATATTCATAGACATCGGCGACGAGCAGAGTCTTGAGAACGACCTCTCGACATACTCATCGCACCTGCTCAACATGAAGAATATGATGCGCAGTGCCGACGGTGCGAGCCTCATCCTAATCGACGAGTTCGGTACGGGTACGGAGCCACAGATTGGCGGCGCAATAGCACAAGCCGTGCTGAAGCGTTTCGTCAAGCGTCATGCTTACGGAGTGATAAACACTCACTACCAGAACCTCAAGCACTATGCACAGGAGACGGACGGCATGATAAACGGCGCGATGCTCTACGACCGTCAGCAGATGATGCCTCTATTCCAGTTGCAGATAGGTAACCCAGGTTCGTCCTTTGCCGTAGAGATAGCTCGCAAGATAGGCATACCAGAGGACATCATAGCCGATGCCTCCGAACTCGTGGGACAGGACTACATCAGTTCGGACAAGTATCTTCAGGACATCGTGCGTGACAAACGCTACTGGGAAAACAAGCGTCAGACCATACATCAACACGAGAAGCAGATGGAGCAGACCATCGAGCGTTACGAGGCTGAGATAAAGAAGCTCCACGACGAGCGCAAGGAGATTATTGCCAAGGCTAAGGCTGATGCAGAGGAACTGCTCCAAAACTCCAACGCTCGCATCGAGCAGACCATCCGTGAGATTAAGGAGGCACAGGCTGAGAAGGAGCGCACCCGTAGCATACGCCAAGGCTTCAATGAGTTCAAGCAGGAGGTGAAGGCCATCGACCCAGAGGAGATGGAAGAGAAGATACGTCGCCAGATGGAAAAGGTCAAGGCACGCAAGGAGCGCAAGGAGAAAGGCGAAAGCAAGAAGGGACAGTCGGTGGCAAAGAACGGTTCCGTAGCCCCTACCGCAGGCACAAGCTCCGCTGCAAAGCCTAACACGGATGCCGTACTCCTGAGGGAGAAGGACTGGGTACGCCTGAAAGGCACTACCACTCCGGGACAGATAATCAAGATAAACGGTGACGAGGCACTCGTAGGCTTCGGAGGCATACAGAGCAACGTCAAGCTCAAGCGCCTTGAGCCAGCCGATGCGCCACAGAAGAAGAAAGAGACGATGTCGGCTACCTTCATAAGCAGTCAGACACAGGACAACATACGCGAGAAGACACTCAACTTCTCACAGGACATAGACGTGAGGGGTATGCGTGGTGACGAAGCAATACAGGCAGTCACTTACTTCATAGACGATGCCCTCGTAGCAGGTGCTTCGAGGGTAAGGATTCTCCACGGAACAGGTACGGGCATACTCCGAACGCTCATACGCCAGTATGTAGCCACGATACCTGCCGTGAGCGACTTCCGCGACGAGCATCCACAGTTTGGAGGAGCAGGTATCACCATCGTCGAGTTCATGTAAAAAAGAGCTTCCCGAAACAAGTGGAAAATCGATTACTAAACGATGTGCAACATCGTTCCCTATCGATGTACCAATTCGATAGTATTCGATATGACACATCGAATACTATCGATTTCACACATCAATCGGAATTGATTTTTAAGAGGGAAAAAATAATGCATTTTAAGCCTATGGATTACGAAGAAAACAGTGGTGAACAGGTGTTCATCTTCCGCAAGTTCATGCTTGACGAGGAGGATGAGGACATCGAACTCTACCACCGAGCAGCAATAGACAAGCTACAAACACTCTACCCGGGCAAGAAGATAACCGATTACGGCACTCTCACCATAGGAATAGAGACGGACAGCATATACTCCGACACAGGATTGGACACCTACGAGCTTGGTATGGTGGATTGGGAACTGCCAGCCATCCGCAACACACGTAACGGAGAGGTCATTACGTTTAGAATCTGACCCACCCCAGCCCTCCCTACAGGGAGGGAGCTTAGTTACCACGTCCGCTGCGACCTTCATACATTCTATCAGCAACAAGGCTATCCAGTCCCCTCCCTATAGGGAGGGTTAGGGTGGGTCTTCATTGAATTTGAACTATGACAACATTTCTCGAACTTATAGCAAACGACTTGTACAAGGAACTTGGTGGAGACTTCACCAAGACAACCATCATATTCCCAAACAAACGTGCAAACCTGTTCTTCAACAACAGCCTTGCAAAGATAAGCGACGCGCCTATCTTTGCACCTGAGTACCTGTCCATCGGAGAGGTGTTTGCGTCATTGAGCGACCGCATCATCTGTGACCAGATACAGCTGGTGTGCCGCCTATACGAGGCATTCCACAGCGTGACTAAGACGGAGGAGACACTTGACAAGTTCTACTCATGGGGAGAGATGATGCTCAGCGACTTTGAGGACATAGACAACAACATGGCTGAGGCATCCAACCTGTTCATCAACATAGCACAGCTACAGGAGATGACGTCATTCGAGTTCCTCACGGAAGAACAGGAGGCTGCCATAAAGACGGTGTTCGAGAATTTTGATAAGGACAAGCGCACCCGACTGAAGGATAAGTTCCTGAGTATATGGGATGCCCTTGCTCCAACATACAAGGTTTTCAAGGAGCAACTGGCAAAGGACAACCTCTGCTACGAAGGCATGATGAAGAAGGAGGTCATAGAGACGCTCAAGAACGAGCCTGAGAAGCTCATCGGCCGTCTCAAGAGCGACAACTACGTCATAGTGGGCTTCAACGTACTCAACGAGACGGAACGTCAGTTGTTCAAGTTCCTAAAGAAAAACAAGAAGACATACTTCTACTGGGACTATGACGAGGCATACAAGAAGCATGAGGCTGGCCGCTTCATAACCCAGAACATACACGACTTCGGCAATCGCTTTGCCGATCATCCAGAGTATTACCAGAACCTCTGGAAGAAGAAGAATATATCCTTCGTAAACGCCACGACGGAGAATGCACAGACACGCTACGTAAGCAAGTGGATAGAGGAAACCGTGAAGGATGCCGAGCACCTCAACGAGAATGCCGTGGTACTCTGCAACGAGTCAGCCCTGCCTTCCGTGCTCCACTCCATACCAGCAACGCTATCGGACGAGAATAATACAGAACTTGTAACCGACAAACACACGTTCCTCAACGTCACGATGGGTTTCCCTCTTGGCGACACACTCGCATACAGCTATGTACAGGCATTGCTGGAGCTACAGATACACGGAAAGTCGAACAACGGTTACTGGCGTTACAGCTATGTGGCTGACGTACTGCGCCACCCATTCACACGTCGCCTTTCAGGAAACGCTTCCGTGGCTATACTCTCGCACTTGAACAGTCGCAACATAACATTCCCAAGCGAGAAGGACATACTCTACCCCTTCATCCACAGCGATGAGGAGGACATGATGCCTCATGCCGAGGAGTTCGTAAGGCAGTTGTTCACTCCAGCGAAGTCGAAGCACGAGATAACATCCTACGTGATAGAGATGCTCAAGCACATAGGCATATCATACAAGGGCGAGAAGAACGAGGCTCTGCAGAAGGAGTCCATCTTCACGGCTTACACCGTACTCAACCGTGTGCAGTCGCTCCTTGAGGACAACGCCTTGCTTGCAAGCATAAATAACGAGACACTCAATCGCCTCATACGCCAGATTATGACGAGCCACTCCATTCCTTTCCACGGAGAGCCTGCCATAGGACTTCAGGTGATGGGAGTGCTTGAGACGCGTAACCTCGACTTCAAGAACGTCATACTGCTCTCATGCAACGAGGACATGCTTCCTAAGAACACGCACAGGGCTTCGCTCATTCCGTACAACCTGCGTGAGTTCTACGGCATGACAACCATGGAGAAGCAGGTGAGCCTCTACGCCTACTACTTCTACAACCTCCTGCAAAGGGCGGAGAACATAACCGTCATGTACAACTCATCAAGCGACGGCCTCAACAAGGGAGAGAAGTCACGCTTCATGATGCAGATGGAGATAGAGACAAAGAAGATATTAGGCCCAGATAACGAGATAACACATAAGACGTTCCTTGCCGACAACGAGGCACAGAAGCCTAACGACTGCTTTGCACCAAAGACGGACGAGCTGATGGCACGTATGACCGAGCGCTTCGAGACGGGCATCCTCTCCCCTACCGCCATAAACAACTACCTACGCTGTCCACTATCGTTCTACTTCAGGTACGTTGCCAACTACAAGGACCAGGACGAGGTGACGGAGGAGGTTGACAACCCTACCTTCGGTACTATCTTCCACAAGTGCATGGAGGAGATATACAGGGCATTCGGCGACAGGCAGATTCAGGGCAAGGAACTGACCGCCATAGCAGAGGACGGGGCAAAGATAAGCAGGATTGTGGACGAAGCCTTTGCCACGGAGTTTTTCCATAAGACAAAGGACGAGACGATACACTATAACGGAGAGCAGAAACTAAATCACAAGGTACTATGCAAGTACGTAAGGAACCAGTTGCTCTTCGACGCACAGAGTTGCCCTATGCGCAACGTACACGTGGAGGATAGGATTACTCACACGGAAATAATAAAGGGCAGGCAGATAAACCTCGGCGGTTCCATTGACCGTTACGAGACACTTAGCGACCCTGTCACAAATACGGATTACATACGAATAGTGGATTACAAGACTGGTACTAATCCTGAGAAGAGCGTGACAAGCGAGAAGCTGTTCAGTAGCTCAGGAGACGCCAAGTACCATTGTCAGGCAATGTACTATAGCTACGTGATGCGAAGGGTGCTCGAAAAGAAGTACGGAGACGCAAGCAAGATACCGCCTATCCGTCCTTCACTCATGTATGTGACTCAGGCACTTGCACAGCGCAAGGATGAGTTCAAGGTAAACGGAAGCGAGATGAAAGACTTTGCTGACTTCGAGGAGGATTTTCACGCCATGCTGAAGTCAACCATAGAAGACATCTTCGACCCAAGCATTCCCTTCAGCCAATGCGAGGACAAGAAGAAATGCGCCAACTGCTCCTTCGCCCGCTTCTGCAGGAGGTAAAGCCCGTGTGTGCCGAACTCGGCACACACCAAACAAAAACAAGAATGAAAAAAACAAACGTAGAAAAGATATTCCTCGGCATTGACCCAGGAACAAACGTAATGGGATATGGAGTGCTTCGCGTTGTTGGCAACAGGGCGGAGCTTATTGCCATGGGCGTGATTGAGCTAAAGAAATATGAGAGCCACTATCTCCGCCTTGGCAAGATATTTGAGCGAGTGACAAGCATCATCGAGGCGTACAAACCTGACGAGATGGCCATAGAGGCACCATTCTTCGGCAAGAACGTGCAATCCATGCTCAAGCTCGGACGCGCGCAAGGAGTAGCAATCACGGCTGCCATAATGCGTGACATCCCTATCCACGAATATGAGCCAAGAAAAATCAAGATGGCAATAACCGGAAACGGTAATGCATCAAAGGAACAGGTGGCAGGAATGCTCCAGAGGATGCTCCATATCTCCAAGGAAGACATGGACGTACAACTCGACGCCACAGATGCCGTCGGAGCCGCATATTGCCACTTTATCCAGATAGGCAAACCCGAAACAGAGAAGAAATTTTCCTCTTGGGCAGATTTTGCCAAGAAAAACCAAGATAAAGTACACAAGTAATCAAAAATTTCTTCGTATCTTTGTGGCGTTTTATGGGGTGCTATGTACATAGTACATCCACCAGAGTTATATTTTTACCAATAGCACAAAGATGAACAATAATAACGAATTTCCATACAGAGCCTATGCAATGGAGTACGGCACGTTTCTCGGCATTGCATGGACGTCCGTATTTTTTCTTTACACAGCAAGTTTCAGAACAGCATCAGGCTTCTACTCCACACTCGCATTCATGGGTTTCCTGAGCCTTGCCATCATCCCCTTTATTTTTGCTTGGCGAGTGAAGCAACTACAGAACAAGGGCGAAGGCCTCGGAGTATTGCGCGGCTGCATATTCTCACTCAACCTATTCATGTTTGCCTGCCTCTTTACAGGCGCATGCGAGTATGCCTACTTCGCTTTCTTTGACCACGGTGCACTTCTTGATTGCATTTCCAATATGCTACAGGCAAAGGAAATGCAGGACATCTACAGAGAGGCAGGACTGAATGACGCCTACAATCAGATGACCGACATCGTAAAGCAAACCCAGCGTCTCTCAGCTTTTGAAATGACAGAATCACTCTTCAATGCAAATATCGTAGTTAGTTTCTTCTTCGTCTTACCTGTCGGAGCCCTTGCTTCGCTAAGGAAAAGATAAGAGGATGCTAACAGGAAGCTAAGAGAAGAAACATACAGAAAAGAACTTAGGAGCTTAAGAAGCTAACAAACTCAAAAAAACTTAAGAACCTAAAAACATAAAAACTCACAAACTTAAGAACCCAAGAACTTAAGAACTCAAAAACTCACACAAATGGATATTTCAGTAATTGTGCCTCTATACAACGAGGAAGAATCACTTCCCGACCTTCACGCTTGGATTAAGCGCGTGATGGACGAAAACAAATTCTCATACGAGATTATCTTCGTAAATGACGGTTCTACGGACAAGTCATGGAAGGTCATCGAGAACCTTGCTGCCAACAACCCAGAGGTTCACGGCATCAAGTTCCGCCGCAACTACGGCAAGAGCCCTGCCCTCTTCTGCGGATTTGACCGCGCAGAAGGCGACGTGGTAATCACCATGGATGCCGACCTTCAGGACAGCCCAGACGAGATACCAGGTCTCTACAAGATGATTATGGAAGATGATTACGACCTCGTGAGTGGCTACAAGCAGAACCGTAAGCAGGGCGACCCACTCTCAAAGACCATACCTACGAAGCTCTTCAACGCTACTGCACGTGCGGTAAGCGGTATCAAGAACCTTCACGACTTCAACTGCGGACTCAAGGCTTACAAGAACGAGGTGGTAAAGAACATCGAGGTCTATGGCGAGATGCACCGTTACATCCCGTACCTTGCCAAGAACGCAGGATTTGCAAAGATTGGCGAGAAGCCTGTACACCATCAGGCACGCAAGTACGGAAAGAGCAAGTTCATGGGTTGGAACCGTTTCGTGAATGGTTACCTTGACCTTCTCAGCCTTTGGTTCATCAGTTCATTCGGATTGAAGCCAATGCACATCTTCGGATTTGTGGGAACACTCATGTTCATCATCGGTTTCTGCTCTGTAGTAACCGTGGGAGGCATCAAGCTCTACGCCATACTTAACGGCACGCCTCACCCACTCGTGACAAACTCTCCATACTTCTACATCGCACTTACGATGATGATTCTCGGAACACAGCTCTTCCTCACAGGTTTCCTTGCCGACATGATTAGCCGCAGTTCACAGGAGAGAAACAACTACCAGATAAGCAAGAGCATCTAAGCTTGCTAAGCAAGAGTTAAAAGTTATAAGCAAAATCATAAGTTGAAAAGAATATTTTCCATACTCGCAACGGCAGCCATCATGGCAGCATGTTCATCCAACAATTGTCCTCTGGAGAATTTTGTTGCATGCAACTACGGCTTCTATGATGAGGAGGGCAAGGCGGTAACCATACTCGACACAATCACGGTGAAGACACTCCTCCCTGGCAACAAGACGGTTTACACCTATCGCAAGTTAGGTGCGATGACCGTCACAAAGGAAGTCGTGGATTCGTCCCTCATAAATGCGGGCTACACGATGAAGCCAGAAGTTGTGCGACGCGACACGATACTCCTCAACCGACTCTCAAAGGCATCCACGTTCAAGCTCCCAATGAGCTACTTCAATGGAGAGGACACCCTCGTGATATCTTACTCAAGCATAGCCTTGCCTGACACCATCAAGATTACTCACGACAGCTATCCTTACGTCGAATTGCCAGAGTGCGGCTCCTACCGTTTCCACTACATCACGAATGTGCAGACAACGGACAGGCACATCGACCATATCGAGATTTCAAATCCTAAAGTAAACTATGACGGAAATGAGAATATCAAGATTTACCTCAACGGTATTGCGGAATAAGGCTGTTGCCCTCATAGCAACATCACTCCTATCCGTCAACGCCCTGGGACAAACAATCACCGGCGAGACAACCGAGGGAAAGGTTACCATAACCGACTCAACGGTTGTAGTCAACGGAGAGAACAAGCCTACCAAGTGGGTACCGTCATGGGAGGAAGAAGAACCACCACTCATGTTCTTCCAAGGATTCACACTCTCGTTCGACATCCTCGGAGCAGGAATGAGAGCCATGTCAAGCAACGGAAGCCTTGAGGCAGCACTAAGGCTCAACCTCAAGAACACATACTTCCCGATAGCAGAGCTGGGAGTTGCCAACTGCAACAAGACGGATGACAACACGAACATCCACTACGTGACAAGCGCACCATACTTCCGCATAGGATTTGACTACAATGTCCTCAAGGACAAGCGTCAGGACAACCGCCTCTTCGTAGGTGCACGCTACGGAATATCCACATTCAACTACGACGTGCAAGGTCCTAAGCAGATTGACCCAATATGGGGAGGCGAGCATGACTTTGCACTCAACGGAATAAACTGCACAAGCCAATGGCTTGAGATATGCTTCGGTTGCCAAGTCAAGGTATGGAGCAGTTTCCACATGGGATGGAGCATCAGATACAAATCTGAGCTGTCATCATCCAATAGCGACAATTCAAAACCCTACTACATTCCTGGTTATGGTACAACCACAACGGGAAGTTGCTGGGGAGGAACATACAACCTTATCTTTGACCTCAACTGGGGAAAGAAGAAGAAAAGTGCCACAGCCGTTCAGGTGCAAAGCGAAAACCAATGATGCGTGGCAAGTTAAGCTAAAAGATACAGAAAGATGAAGATAAACTTGGAAGAAAATACAGAGCCACACAAAATAAAGTGGTGGGGATGGTTACTCCTCGCCTTTCTTACTTGTGGCACATTATACATAGTAAACGAACAGCACCCAGATTACTTCAAGGGCAACCAGAAGGAATGGGATGCTGACCTCACACAGAGATGCGAAGGTGCTGTGTTCGGAACGTTCTATCACATCACCTACCAGTCGTCTGACGAACTTCAGAAGGGCATCGACTCAACACTTGCAGAGGTTGACCGTTCATTGTCACCTTTCAACAAGCAGTCAATCATAACAGCCGTGAACAACGGCGAGAATGTGGAACTCAACAAGATGTTCACAGACGTGTTCACACTTGCAAAGGACATATCAAAGGAGACGTACGGAGCATTCGACATTACCGTTGCACCTCTCGTCAATCTCTGGGGCTTCGGCTTCAAGAACATGAACAATGTGACAGACGCAACCGTTGACAGCCTTCGTCAGTATGTGGGCATCGACAAGGTTACACTCACAGACGGCAAGGTCGTGAAGGAACACCCAGAGACGATGCTTGACTGTAGCGCAATAGCCAAGGGCTATGGAGTGGATGCCGTAGGTCTCTACCTTGAGAAGATGGGCGTCAAGAACTATATGGTAGAAATAGGTGGCGAGGTTCGTCTTCGTGGTAACAACCCACGTGGCGACCTTTGGGCAATAGGCATTAACAAGCCTGTTGACGACTCACTCAGCACCACCACCAACATACAGCAGGTGGTCAAGACAACCGACCTCTCCATGGCAACATCGGGCAACTACCGTAACTTCTACATCAAGGGAGGTAAGAAATATGCTCACACCATCGACCCTCGCACGGGTTATCCTGTTCAGCACTCCATCCTCTCCTCAACGGTTCTCGCAAGAGACTGTGCAACGGCAGATGCCTACGCTACATCATTCATGGTACTCGGTCTTGACGGAGCAAAGAAAGTGCTCAAGAAGCATCCTGAACTTCGCGTCTTCTTCATCCTCTCAAAGGACGACGGCACAACGGAGGAATGGTACTCCGACAACATGAAGGAAATACTTCTCAAGAATGAGTAATGAGAAATTAGTAATGAGTAATAGCCATCCGGTGATAACTTAAGAACCTAAAAACTTAAGAACTCACAAACTTAAAAACTCATAAACTCAACTTTTAACTTTTAATTTTTAACTATTAACTCTCATAGAGCTATGGAACTGACAATGTTTGAACGCCTCCAGCAACTTCCGCTCTTGCAGGGAATGAGCATCAAGGACCTTGAAAACTTGGTGTTCAAGGTGCGACTTGACTTCAAGCAACACCTTGCTGGCGACCAGATAGCCGAACAAGACGAGCCATGCAGAAAACTCATCTTCGTTCTTGGCGGCACATTGTCCGTACAGTACCGCAACGATGACGGTTCGCTAATAGTGACCGAGGAGACGAGTGCTCCACTTGCCATAGAGCCTTACAGCATGTTCGGAATGAAACAGAGGTACACGCGCGACTACACCTTCGAGACTGACGGAAGCACGCTCACTATTCCAAAGAACATATTCATGTCGGAAATGATGGATTATCCCATCATCCGAACAAATATGCTGAACATGGCTTGCAACCTCATGCAAAGACAGACGACACGCCTCATGCAGGCAGAACCAGACAAGGTTATCGACAAAGTCATCGACTTCCTCTCACGACAATGCACCACCCCAAAGGGCGAGAAGCATTTCAGGGTTAAGATGGAGACAATAGCCGACATGATTGGCGAGACACGCCTCAACGTATCAGGAAGCCTAAAGATGCTTGCACAAGAGAACATCATCATGCAACAACGCAACGGCTTCAAGGTTTACGACTTCGCCAAGCTCCTTGCGATGAGAGGGAAACACATTTAAGAATTAGGAATGAGTAATGGGTAATGAGTAATAGCCTTCCGGCAAAAACTTAAAAAACTAAAAACTTAAGAAGTCATAAACTCACCAACCCAAGAACTTAAAAAATCAAAAAACTTAAAAACTCACAAATGAATCCATTTTATACTGACTATACATACATTCCTTTCGACAAGATAAAGTTTGAGGATTACGAGCCAGCCCTACTACGAGGAATCGAAGAAGAGGACAAGGAGATAGAGACTATCGTCTCTAATCCCGATGCACCAACATTCGCAAACACCATCGAGGCACTCGACAAGACTGGTGCTCTCCTTGGTCGCGTAGAGGAATGTTTTTATAACCTCCTTAGTGCCGAGACAAGCGACGAGCTTGATGAGCTTGCACAAAAGATGTCTCCAATACTTTCGGAGCACAGCAACAACATATCGCTCAACCCTCATCTCTTTGCACGCATAAAGGCGGTGTACGATGAGTACGAGGCAAAGAACTTCGCAGGACTTGATGCCGAACAACAGACGCTTCTCAAGAACAACTACGAGGGATTCGTACGCAACGGTGCCCTTCTCTCCGACAAGGACAAGGAGGAGCTTCGCCGTATCTCATCAGAGCTTAGCGTTCTCGGACTTCAGTTCTCACAAAACAAGCTCAAGGACACTAACGACTTCTCCCTCCACATCACGGACGAGAAAGACCTCGAAGGACTTCCTGCCACAAGCATTGAGGGTGCAAGGGAAGCAGCAAAGGAGAAGAACCTTGAGGGATGGGTGTTCACCCTCCACTACCCAAGCATGACTCCATTCATGACATATAGTGCACGTCGTGAGCTTCGCAAGAAGATGTACATGGCTTACAACACTATGTGTACTCACGATAATGCAAACAACAACACGGAAATCGTACGCAAGATTGTGAACCTTTCACGCGAAATGGCTCAACTTCTTGGCTACAAGACATACGCTGATTACGTCCTTGTGCGCCGAATGGCTGAGAACAGCAACAAGGTTTACGACCTTCTCCGCAACCTCATCGACGCCTACATGCCTACGGCAAAGGAGGAGGTGAAGGCCATCGAGGCACTTGCAAAAGAGATAGAGGGCGACGACTTCGTGCTTGAGCCATGGGATTTCGGCTACTACTCAAACAAGCTTAGGGAGAAGCTCTACAACCTCAACAGCGAGATGCTTCGCCCTTACTTTGAACTCTCAAAGGTGAAGGAAGGCATCTTCGGGCTTGCCACACGTCTCTATGGCATCACTTTCAAGAAGAACGACACGATTCCTGTTTACCATCCTGACGTGGAGGTTTACGACGTGAAGGACAAGGACGGCTCTGCCCTTGCCACCTTCTACTGTGACTTCCATCCTCGTGCCTCAAAGAAGTCTGGCGCATGGATGACAAGCTTCAAGGAGGAATGGAAGGAAGCAGACGGCACTCGCTCGCTCCCACAGGTTTCCATCGTGACTAACTTCACTAAGCCAACGGCAGAGAAGCCAGCTCTCCTCACCCTCGACGAGGTGGAGACATTCCTTCATGAGTTCGGTCATTCGCTTCATGGCATGTTTGCCAACACCCACTATCGTTCGCTCTCAGGAACAAACGTATATTGGGATTTCGTGGAGCTTCCATCACAATTCATGGAGAACTACTCCGTGGAGAAGGATTTCCTCCTCACCTTTGCAAGGCACTACGAGACAGGCGAGGCACTCCCAGAGGAGCTTATCCAGCGAATCGTGGCAAGCCGCAACTTCAACGTGGCTTACGCTTGCATACGTCAGGTAAGCTTCGGACTTCTTGACATGGCATATTACACACGCACAGACGACCTTACGGAAGACATCAAGTCATTCGAGAAGAAGGCATGGGCAGATGCGCAGGTTCTCCGTTCAGTACCTGAAGCTTGCATGTCCGTCCAGTTCTCCCACATCATGGCTGGTGGCTATTCCGCAGGTTACTACTCATACAAGTGGGCGGAGGTTCTCGATGCCGATGCCTTTGCCAAGTTCAAGGAGAACGGCATCTTCGACCAGAAGACAGCACAGTCATTCCGAGACAACGTCCTCTCCAAGGGTGGCACAGAGCATCCTATGGTGCTATACAAACGATTCCGCGGACAAGAACCTACAATTGCGGCACTCCTACGCCGCAATGGAATTAGGAATTAGGAATGTGAAATTAGGAATTGTTAGATCGTTCGCAAATTTCCTTTCCAAGGAAAATTCGGCAATTGACATTTAATTACTCATTCCTAATTATAAACAAAAACTTTAATTAGATGAAGACAATTCTCTACATATTATCTCTTGTGATGGTTGTCCTCACCTCATGTACGAGGGAGGATGACATAAACGAGATTTTCCTCAGCAAGTGCTGGTACATCAACGGCATTCGTCATGATGGCAAGGAAGCGGAGAAGGAGGACATGCAGGCGATATTCCAGAACGGACAGGATTGCTACCGCATCGTCTTCAACGATGGCACATTCATCGCTACCCTCTCCCCTACCAAGGTCGTCACGGGCAGATGGTCGGCTGATGGGAAGAAGCAAGCATTACACTTCTACAACGTGGATGCTCCATCAAACCTTTCGACACTTGACAACGAGTTTGTGGAGATTATTCAGAAAGCCACCTCATACGAAGGTGACTCCAACGTGTTACTAATAAAAAAAGACAGAAACAACTTTATAAGAATGTGCGAGAAAAGATAACGGTAGATTACATACATTAGAAGTCAACGACATTCACAAAAGACACAAATAGCTATGACTGACAAAGAGAAACAACATAACCTTGACCTGCGATACCTCCGCATGGCTCGCATCTGGTCAGAAAACTCATATTGCGAACGACGCAAGGTCGGTGCACTCATCGTGAAGGACAAGATGATTATCTCGGACGGCTACAACGGCACTCCTTCGGGATTTGAAAACGTGTGCGAAGAAGACGGTGTGACAAAGCCTTACGTGCTTCATGCCGAGGCAAACGCCATAACCAAGATTGCACGTTCAAGCAACTCCAGCGACGGCTCAACGCTCTACGTCACCGCCTCGCCTTGCATCGAGTGTGCCAAGCTTATCATCCAAGCTGGCATAAAACGCGTGGTCTATTCAGAGAAATATCGACTCGAGGATGGTATCGAACTGCTCAAGAGAGCAGGAATTGACGTGGTCTATCAAGAAATCAAGAGTAATTAAGAACTAAGCGAAACGGTCTCTCTGACCGCAGGGAAGAAATTAAAATTTTATCACGATTAGTGATTTTATTTATAAATTCTTTTTCTCAAATCTTAATTCATAATTCTTAATTTAGCAAGTTCTAATTCATAATTCTTAATTAAAAAGCATGAACATCAATCGTTCTTCAAGATTCATTCCAATCATCGCAGCAGTAAGCGTAGTAATAGGAATCATAATAGGAACATTCTTTGCAAACAGGTTTTCAGGCAATCGTCTGAACATCATAAATACATCGAGCAATAAGCTCAACGACCTTCTCCACATCATTGACGACCAGTACGTCGATACGGTTGACATTCCTAATATCGTGGAACAGGCAATGCCTAAACTCCTTGAGGAGCTTGATCCTCACTCCACATATATAAGTGCCAAGGAAGCTAAGACGGCTAACGACGACCTCAAGGGAAGCTTCAGCGGCATCGGAGTGCAGTTCACCATCCGTACCGACACCGTACGCATCACCAACATCATCAAGGGAGGCCCTTCAGAGAAGGTGGGTCTCATTGCTGGCGACAAGATTATCTCCATCGACGGCGAGCCTTACGTGGGCAAGGTGGTGACAAACGAGGAGACAATGCACCGTCTCAAGGGTGAGGGCGGCACAAAGGTGAAGCTCGGCATCCTCCGCAACACATCCGACAAGCCTCTCTACTTCACCATCGTGCGCGGAAGCATTCCTATCAAGAGCATCGACGCAACGTACATGATAAACAAGGAGCTTGGCTATATCAAGATTAAGAGCTTCGGCGAAACTACATACGCTGAACTTCTCACATCGCTCACAGAACTTGAGAGCGAGGGATTCAAGGGACTCATCATCGACCTTCGCGGCAATGGCGGTGGCTACCTTGCAGCAGCTACGCAGATGATTAACGAGTTCCTCCCTAAGAACCGCCTCATCGTCTATACTCAGGGACGTCGTGTTAAGAAGGAGGAATACTTCAGCGACGGACGTGGCTCATACGAGGACATACCTCTCATCGTCCTCACCGACGAGTTCTCCGCAAGTGCTGCCGAGATTTTCGCTGGCGCAATACAGGACAACGACCGCGGTGTCATCATCGGTCGCCGCACGTTCGGTAAGGGTCTTGTTCAGCAGCCTATCGACTTTGCTGACGGAAGTATGCTTCGCCTCACCATAGCACGTTACTACACACCTTCTGGCCGTTGCATCCAGAAGCCATACGTAAAGGGGCACAGCCGTGAGGAGTACGACATGGATCTTGTCACTCGCTATGAGCATGGTGAGTTCTTCAACGAGGATTCCATCCATCAGAAGGGTGAGAAATACTACACTCGCATCGGTCGTGTCGTTTACGGCGGAGGTGGCATCATGCCAGACTTCTTCGTTGCAGAGGACACTACAAAGATTACTCCATACTATGCAGAGGTGAGCAGCAAGGGTCTCATTGCCCAGTTCTGCTTTGAGTATGCCGACGCCAACCGCAAGGCATTGACAAGCATCGAGACGGCTGACGACATGGCTCACTACCTCCGCAAGCAGCTTGTGATGGATAAGTTCATCAAGTTCTGCGACGAGAAAGGCATCAAGCGTCGCAATAACATGATTCTTACTTCACAGCGTCTCCTTGAACGTGCCGTTTACAGCGGAATAATCTATTATATCCTCGAGATGAACGACTACATGGAGTACATCAACCGCGACGACGCAACAGTGCTCAAAGCCATCGAGGTGTATAAGACCGGAAAGTTTAGGCCAAAGAAATCAAAGTGACCTTTCTCCAACCACGTTCCTTTCAGGACGGGGAGCAGATACTCCGCTAACGAATAAGTTCGGGATATGGGTGGTAAAACACAGAGAACACAGAGGGCTCAGAGATTTATTCTCTGAGCCCTCTGTGTTCTTTTGCTACTTGTACTCAC
>JAFZVY010000133.1 GCA_017617575.1 Bacteroidaceae bacterium
ATATAACTCCATTTTAACTACAATTTAACTACAAGCTAAACTTGAATTATTTATGTCCAAGAATTATGTTTTTGTTTGAATTCGCCCCACAAATACTATCCAAAAGACATATATTTCCGTTCGTATTTGGTCGATTTTTCTTTCGTTCTCCGTTCGTTCTTCGTTCATTCTCCGTCGTTTCTCCGTCGATAGACCGTCGATTCTTCGTTGTTTCTTCGTCGTTTCTTCGTCGATTGTCCGTCGTTTCTCCGTCTGTGGACGGAGAAATGACGGAGATGAACGGAGAAATGACGGAGAATCATCCCAGAATTGAAGTTAACCTTTACAACAGGCTTGCGATTCGAATATATTATGTTTTTGTGAATTCTTTTGGGCGTTCCGTTTTTTCTTTGTACTTTTGCATTCGTCTTGCTTGGTGTGTTTTTTATCATGCCATGAGCAGACAGAGAATAATAACGAGACAATAGTCGTCGTATCTTATTGAAGAAGTTCTAAAAGTAAAATAGTCCGGCCAGACTAAAATCTAAGGAGAGCTTCAGATAGTGGATACGCCTGTAATAGGCGTACCCCTTTCTGTTGTATTTCTCCTTAAAGGGGCATCTTTGGCCGGACACCCTTACTTTTGGAAGTGCATCAGAGAGTGGGTGCGCTTTTTTTTGTCTCGTAACTTTAGGTATGTAGTTAGATTTAATGTCCGGTCAAAACATGAATAATCTAAACGATAAGATGACGCTCTCCACCCCTGATGGTGCTGAGCGCAATACTGCGTTACTCACAGAATGGGTGGCGCAGACCTTCCCTAACTGTATCACGGAGGGAAAGGTGGATTTTGATTTGCTCCGTCAGGAGTGCAGTAGTGAAATCATTGATGGCGCAAAGGAGCGTTACCGCTTGGAATGGAGCGGAAAGCGTAATGCTATTGTCACCGCCAATCTTGCATCCGACAAGACCTTGCGTCCTATACGTGAAGACAGCAAGGACTTTGATACCACGGAAAACCTTTACATTGAGGGCGACAACCTTGAAGTTCTTAAACTTATGCAGGAGAGTTATCTTAACCAGATTAAGATGATTTATATCGACCCGCCCTATAACACAGGAAATGAATTTGTCTATAATGATAACTTCTCAAAGGAAGAACGTGAATCTCTTATTGAGCAAGGCATAATAGATGAGGATGGCAACATACTTACTTCGGACAAGAACGGACAGGACAAGCCACGCTACCATAGCGACTGGCTTACCTTTATGTACCCACGTCTGAAGCTTGCGCGCAACCTTCTTACAGATGATGGTGTTATCTTTATCTCTATTGATGACAATGAGGTGCACAATCTCAGAAAGATATGTGATGAGGTATTTGGAGAGACAAATCTAATTACACAAATTGCATGGAGAAGAACCGATAATCAATCAAATATAGGTATGACCGCAAGAGTGAAAGAATATATTCTTACATATGCGAAAAACATTAAAAAAGTTGGTTTTTACAAACTCCCACTTTCTGAAAAAGCAAAAAAAGAATACCAATACAGAGACGAGAAAGGTCTATACGGTAGAGGGCAAATTAGGGAAGCAGTAAGAGGCAGATACCAATATGATGTAGTTACACCAAAAGGGTTTGTATGTAAAGGACCATGGCTTATATCACAAGATGAATTTAACAAACTTATAGAAAAGGACTTAATTCATTGGCCAGATAAAGATGGCGGAACACCAAGACGTAAAATATATCTAAAAGACATGATTGACCAAGGACAAATTCCTAATGATTTTTGGGGAATAGAATTTGGTACAAATCAAAGAGCTTGTTCAGAAGTCGACTCATTATTCAATAAGAGATATTTTGATTTCCCGAAACCAGTTTTGTTGTTGTATAACCTTCTTAAATTGGGTAGTCGTAAGGATGTTGTTATCCTCGACTTTTTCTCAGGCTCAGCCACAACCGCACATGCGGTAATGCAAATGAATGCAGAGGATGGAGGCAAGCGTAAGTTTATTTTGGTTCAACTACCAGAAAAAACTGATGAGAAGAGCGAAGCATACAAAGCAGGATATAAGAATATTTGCGAAATCGGTAAGGAACGCATACGCCGAGCCGGTAAGGCTATAAAAGATGCTAATCCTTTGACCACACAAAACCTTGACACAGGTTTCAAGGTTCTCCGTCTTGATGAAAGCAATATCAAGAACGTAATGCGCAAGCCAGGAGAACTCACGCAAGGCGAACTGAATTTTAATGGCAGCAACAACGTTGTAGAGAACCTAAAGGAAGGTCGCTCTGACGAAGACCTCATATATCAGGTATTGATTACATGGGGCTTGCCTCTCACCCTGCCTATAGTGAAGGCAGAGATGTGCGGAAAGACGGTGTACAAGGTGGACGGTAATGCCTTGTACTGCTGTTTTGAGGACGGAGTGACACGAGTGTTGGCAGAAGCCTTGGCACATGAGAAGCCAATGCGTGTGCTCTTTGCAGACAGGTCATTCAAGGATGACAACGAGAAGGAGAACGTAAAGCAGACATTGAGGCAGATAAGCCCCGAAACTGAAATGAGAGTACTCTGACGCCTATGAAGATACAATTCAAGCAACAGCAGTTTCAGCTGGATGCCGTCAAGGCTGTAGTTGACAGTTTTGAGGGTCAGCCAAAGATGGATTCTGGCCACACAACAATAGAGATAAAGAGCGTGGGCGGTGCACAAGCCCTTGGCAATGGCATTCTCGACATCATAGGCTATCGTAACAGGGAACTGAAGATAGCCCATTCGCAGGTATTAGAGAACATAAAGGGCATACAGAGACACAGCTTCCTTGCGGAGAGCAGCCAACTGGAACAGATGCAGGGATATGACAACGGCATAAACCTGACAGTTGAAATGGAGACGGGTACGGGTAAGACCTATACTTATATCCGCACCATGTACGAACTGCACAAGGCATACGGATGGAGCAAGTACATCATCATCGTGCCAAGCGTAGCCATAAGGGAAGGTGTATACAAGAGCTTCCAGATGACGGAGAGTCACTTTGTGGAGCTGTACGGCCAGAAGGTGCGTGCCTTTATCTACAACTCCAAGCACCCTCAGGACATAGCGTCATTTGCATCTGACAACCACATAAGCGTGATGATAATAAACACTCAGGCTTTCAACTCACGTGGTAAGGATGCAAGGCGCATAGACATGGAACTTGACCAGTTCGGTTCGCAGAAGCCAATTGACATCATAGCCCAGACACGTCCTATACTCATCATAGACGAGCCACAGAGCGTGGACGGAAAGGCTACACTCGAAAGCCTGAAGAAGTTTGACTTCCTATTCACACTCAGGTATAGTGCCACTCACAAGGTGGACTACAACAAGGTGTTCCGCCTTGACGCCCTTGATGCCTACAACCAAAAGTTGGTGAAACAGATAGAGGTCAAGGGCATACAGATGAAGGGCATCACTGGATTGAGTGGCTATCTGTACCTCGACCATATATCCGTAAGGAAGGGCAAGCAGCCAAGAGCTTACATAGAGTTTGACAAGCGCTCGGAGACAACGGGCGTGGTGAAGCGTGTGCACGAATACTTCGAGGCAGGCGACAGCCTCTACGACAGGAGCGGAGGTCTGCCTGTGTATGAGCATTGTGTGGTGATGAGCATAGACGAGCCACGCAAGAAGATAGAGGTGAACAACGATGTGTTGTACGTGAACGAGGGTTGCGTGGACAAGCATGAGGACAAGGACTTCCGCAGGATTCAGATACGCGAGACGATAAAGTCGCACCTTGAGAAGGAGCGACAGCTCTATAGCCGTGGCATAAAGGTGCTGAGCCTGTTCTTCATAGACGAGGTGGAGAAATACCGCCAGTATGACGAGGACGGCAACGAGGTAAAGGGCGAGTATGCCCAGATATTCGAGGAAGAGTACAGGAAGGAGCAGAGCAAATGGCTTGACCTGTTCGAGGAGGACTACAACAAGTTCCTACAGACGCATCCGGCAGACACGGCATACAACGGAGTGATGCCAAAGGACTACTTTGACTACCTGAAGAGGGATGATGCAGAGGCGGTTCACTCTGGATACTTCTCAATAGACAAGAGGACGCATAAGTTCAAGAACTCAAAGGAGGGCGACCGTCAGGATGCCGACGATGAATCGACATACGAGCTTATCATGAAGGACAAGGAGCGTCTGCTCAGCTTCGACGTGCCTGTAAGGTTCATATTCAGCCACTCAGCCCTGAAGGAGGGCTGGGACAATCCTAACGTGTTCCAGATTTGTGCCCTGAAGCATGGCGAGGACGGAAACTCAACCGTAAGGCGCAGGCAGGAAGTGGGACGAGGCATGCGCCTATGCGTGAACGACAAGGGTGTGCGTCAGGACTATGACACCATAGGCGACGAGGTGCACCAAGTGAACAGACTCACGGTCATAGCCAACGAGAGCTACGAGTCATTTGCCCGAGGCCTGCAAAAGGAGATAAGCGAAAACCTCAAGGGACGTATGCAGGCAATAACCATAAAGACTTTCGTCAACCGAATAGTGGAAGATGCTAATGGCAATAAACTACGCATCACGGACAATCAATCAGAGAAAATATGGAAGGCTCTGTACAAAAATGAACTGATAGACGATGACAACCACATTACGGATGCAGGAAGAAAGGCGGTGAAGGATGGCAACATTCCTCTTCCAGAGGAACTACAATCATATTCTGCTTGCATTGCCAACATGTTAGAACGCTCAATAGCCGGAAAGCTTCCTTTGAATAATGCGGCTGACAGGAAATCTATTGCTCCTAATGACAAAATAAACAAGGAAGAATTCAAGGAGCTATGGAACAGGATTAAGTATAAGACTGTATATGAGGTGAACTATGACAATGAAGAACTGTTGAATAGGTCGGTTGAGAAGCTCAACGAAAACATGGTGGTCACTCGTCGTACATACGTGATGAAGTCGGGCAAGATGAAGACCGATGCAACGGACGAGGAACTGAAACAGGGCGAAGGCTTCGTGTATGAGCATAACGAGACAAACGACGTGAAGCGCAGCGACGAGGAACAACTGGAAAGCGAAGTGGCATACGACCTCGTGGGTGAACTGGAGAAGAGAACCAACCTGACGAGAAGGACGATAGGCAAGATTCTGAGCAAGATATCGGCTAACACATTCGGCTACTACGCCATCAATCCAGAGGAGTTCATAGCCAAAGCCACCAAAATAATACAGGATGTGAAGAGCAGCCTGATAATTGACCACATCACTTATCACAGGACAGAGGACGAGTATGACTCCAAGGTTATATTCTCCGTACAGTCCGTTGAGACCAAGGGCGAGGCATTGGAAAGAAGCATATACGACTATATACAAACAGATTCAAGCGTGGAGGCGAAACTCATCAAGGAGCTGGACACGGCAAAAGAAGTGAAGGTATATACCAAGATGCCAAAGTCGTTCCATATCAACACTCCTATAGCCAGCTACAGTCCTGACTGGGCAATAGTTTTCGATTGCAATACGTGCAAGCACATCTACTTTGTGGCAGAGACCAAAGGCTCGGAGAACGAAAGCGACCGTCGAGGCGTGGAAAATGCCAAGATACATTGCTGGAAGGAGCACCTCAAGGCTCTGCAGAAAGGCGACGGAGATAAGGAAGTGAGCTATCATGTGATAAAAGACTACGATGGTCTGCTGAAAATGGCGAAAGGATGAGGGGAATTAAGAGTCCGGAACTAAGCGAAGCGATATCACGGGCTGATAAATTACGACTTCAACAAGGATGAAAAGTATAGACAACATATCCGTGCGTCTTGGGGATGACCTGAGAAGTGAACTGAAAGGAGGTGGCATGCTGAGGATTGCCGCTTCCGCCTTCTCCATATATGCGTATGATGCACTACGCAAGGAGTTGGGCAAGGTGGAAGGGCTGGAGTTTATCTTCACCCGTCCTACCTTCGTGACGGAGAAGCTGAAGAAGGAGAACAAGGAGTTCTTCATTCCAAACATCTTCACGGAGAGCCAGTTGTGCGGAGGCGAGTTTGAGATACGTCTGAAGAACGAGCTTACACAAAGGGCTGTGGCAAAGGAGTGTGCGGAATGGATAAGACGCAAGGCAAGGTTCAAGTCGAACACGGATTCACAGCTTGGCATAAGCGGAAGCATAATGACGGACAATGCCGCCTACCTGCCTGTGGGTGCATTCAACACGGCAGACCTCGGCTTTACCACAAAGAAAGGATTTCCACAGGTCATAGCCAAGATGGAGGGTGAGGAGTCACGCCAGTTTGTGGAGTCGTTCAGACAGATATGGAATGACAAGGAACATCTGCGCGACGTGACGGACAGTATATGCAAATACTATGAGCAGGCGTATCAGGACAACTCACCTGAATACATCTATTACATCACCCTATACCACATATTCAACGATTTCCTTGAGGACATAAGCGGAGGTGCATTGCCTGATGACAAGATAGGATTCAGGCAGACAACGATATGGAACACCCTGTACAACTTTCAGCAGGATGCCGTACTCGGAGCAATACACAAGCTGGAGGAATTCAATGGGTGCATCATAGCCGACAGCGTGGGTCTGGGAAAGACTTATACTGCCCTGGCGATTATCAAATACTACAACATGAGGAACAAGGACGTGCTGGTACTATGCCCTCGTAAGTTGGAGAGCAACTGGAACACGTATTGTCACAACGACATAAACAATCCTTTGGCTTCGGACAGGATAAGGTATGACGTGCTGTTCCATACGGACTTGTCACGCAAGACAGGCATGAGCAACGGACGAAACCTTGAGACGGTGAACTGGGGCAACTACGGACTGGTGGTGATAGACGAGAGCCATAACTTCAGGAATACCAACAGCACGAACGAGGACAGCAGGTATCAGCAGTTGCTGAACAAGGTGATACGCAAGGGCATAGAGACAAAGGTGCTGATGCTGAGTGCCACACCTGTGAACAACAGGTTCAACGACCTGAAGAGTCAGCTTGCGCTTGCCTACAAGGGGGACACCTCCATGCTCGACAACAAGCTGGACGTGAAGAGCGGCGTGGACAAGATATTCAGGGATGCACAGAATGCCTTCAACAAATGGAGCAGGCTCGACTCTGAGGAGAGAGTGACCGAAGCATTGATAGACATGCTCGACTTTGACTTCTTCGAGTTGCTTGACAGCCTGACCATTGCACGAAGCAGAAAGCACATAAAGACATACTATGACACGACGGCAATAGGTTCGTTTCCTAAGAGAAACAAGCCTGTGTCACTACGTCCACAGCTCACGAAGTCGAACACGGTGTGCTACAAGGACTTGGCAGAGAAGTTGGCGATGATTTCACTGGCTATATACACTCCGCTTGCATATCTGTTGCCAAGCAAGGTGGCAGAGTATGCCGAGCTGTATGGCAAGAAGTCTGGTTCGGTATCGAACCTAACACAGATAGACAAGGAGAAGGGTATCAGGAAACTGATGGCAATAAACCTATTGAAACGAATAGAGAGTTCGGTGTATGCCTTTGAGTTGACACTAAGGCGCATATACGAGCTTATCACGTCGGCAATAGAGAAGGTGGACAGGCAGGAGGATAAGATAAGCCCTAATGAGTGGATGCTGGGAGAGATAGACTTTGAGAATGAAGACGAGGAGAATCTCATAGGAAGCAAAGTGCTAATAAGGCTTTGCGACATGGACACGATACGCTGGAAGGAAGACCTACAGGAGGACAAGTACATAATAGAGAAGCTGCTTGAGGACGTAGAGACAATAAACGCCGAGGAGAACATCAAGCTGAACATGCTGAAGACGGTTATTGCCAACAAGATAGCATCGGGCGATAATGACGGCAACAAGAAGGTGCTTGTGTTTACTGCCTTTGCAGACACAGCCAATTACCTGTACGACAACCTGAAGGACTGGATAAAGGACAGCTTCGGACTCCACACGGCAATGGTGACAGGACAGAAGTGCAGCTCAACGTCAAGGCAGATACATTCAGACCTGAACACGGTGCTTACGTGTTTCTCCCCTAAGTCAAAGGGCAAGGCGGTGGTATATCCAAACATAACGGACGAGATAGACGTGCTGGTGGCAACGGACTGTATCAGCGAGGGACAGAACCTGCAGGACTGCGACTACATGATAAACTACGACATACACTGGAACCCTGTAAGGATAGTGCAGAGGTTCGGTCGTATAGACCGTATAGGTTCAACAAACAAGACGATAACAATGGTGAACTTCTGGCCTGACGTGGAACTGGACACATACATACAGTTGAAGAAGAAGGTGGAGGACAGGATGACCATCGGTGTGATGGTGGGAGCTGGCGATGACAACCTGCTCGACGCTAACCAGAAGGAGATGGAATACAGAAAGCGTCAGCTGGTGAAGCTCCAGACGGAGGTGATAGACCTTGAGGATGCAAAGGACGGCATTTGCATCACAGACCTTGGACTGAATAAGGGGGGCAGAACGAGATGTGTAAATAGAGAGAAAAGCTCCCAAACGCTAGAAGAGCCGATAAATAGGGGGATTGAGAGGGTTTTGGCGGGTGCTTAACATAGGCGGGATTGCATAAACGAGATGTGACAAAGTATAA
>JAFZVY010000134.1 GCA_017617575.1 Bacteroidaceae bacterium
CTTTGCTTCCTCTTCCTTTTCCTCTGACTTGAGCAGGAATGATGCGTAGTCGTTTGTGAGGTCTGCAATGGTTGGCCTTTGTGTGTCAGTCTTTGACTGGCTGAGGAAGGAGTCGATGAGTGATATTGTTCTGTTTGCATCGTCCTCCGTTTTTATCTCTGTTGGCGCAACGCCTGCCGATTCTATCTGGTAGTGCTCACCCTCCGTGAATGCGAATAGGGTAGAGCGGTCAGGCACGAATGCGCTTGCCTTTCTCAGTTCTGTGCCGAATTGTGGAGAGTGCTGAAGGAAAAGGTTGCGGACATAGAGTATGCGTGCCACCTGAAAGAACGGATATTTCTCTGTCAGTTCCTTCAGTTGTGGCAAGGTCTCCTTGTTGAGCTTGTCCGGATTTTCTATCAGTTCTTTTATATCGAGCATATTTAGAATGAAAAGTGAAAAATGAATCTTACTTGTTCGCTGTTAAAGTAGTAGCTCTTTTTGAAAACGAAAATAATAGGAATAATTTTTAAAAATTTTCTAAATTTCCATTCCCCCAAATCGTACCAGCACTTTTAACTTTTAATTTTTAACTTTTAACTCCCGAAGGGGCTTACCAGTTTGCCACAGTGGTATTGTAAATCTGTCCCACGATGTCGGTAATCATCTCCTGAACGAGCTGCTCCTGTACGGAAGCGAGTGACAGCTTGGAGTCGTAGTCGGCTGTTGCGCTGAATCGCTGTTCGTAGTCCTGCGTTCTGTCGGCATTGTTGACGTACCTGACGTTCACGGTCAGTTTCAACTGTGTCTGGGCAGAGTAGCCGTCGGCAGCCACGGACTTGTTCGTCTGTGAGTATTCTACTATCTCTCCTGACAACTGGAGGTCTCCGTTGCGCTTGAGAATCTTGAGCTTCGTCTTGCGTCCGTATGTGTCCGTTATCGTGTTGTAGAACATGGACTCCATAGGTGCCCATACGTATGCACATCGGATAGGAAACTTGTCGATGCTTATTGTCTTTGTCTTCTCGTAGTTGATGGTCGAAGCATTGAACGTGAATGTCGGGATGCACGACTGGAGTGTGAGGGCAAAGAGCACGACAATGATTTTACAGTATGTCTTATTGCTTTTTGATATCATATTTCAAGAGTTTTCTGTAAAGAGTTCTTTCTGATAATCCAAGTTCCTCTGCCACCTTCTTCCTGTTGTTGTGATGACGCTTCAGCGATTCTATAATCTTGATGCGCTCTATCTCCTCAATGGTGTGTGGGGCATCCTCCTGAATATCTTCTTGTGGGAAGTTGTAGTTGCTGTTCTCCTTCGTGATGGTGAACGAGCCGCTACCATTCTCGCCTGTGCCAATGAACAGTGGTTCGTTCTTTGGCTTTATGTTTACTCCGTCAAGCCTCTGCTCCACATACTGCTTGAATGTCTGAAACTCATTGTTCAGCTGCTGCAAGGCAGATGCGAGAGTTGTAATCTGGAGGTTATAGTCATAGTCGGTGTGACCGTTGCTGTGAATGTGCGTAGGTCTTGTGGTGGTCAGCTCCTTGGTGTCGCTGTCTATTGTCACACCAGCCCTGTATAGGTCTTCTGCCGTGACCATCGTGTCCTTGCACATGAAACTGAGCTGTTCGGCGATGTTCTTGAGCTGACGTATGTTGCCTGGCCACTTGTATGCACGGAGTACCATTCTTGCCTCGTCTGTGAGCATGATAGGCTCGCGCTTGTACTTCATGGCTGTGTCCTTGGCAAACTTCCTGAATATCATCTCCACGTCGTTGCCTCTCTCACGTAGTGGAGGAAGGTTGATAGGTATGGTGTTCAGTCGGTAGTACAGGTCCTCGCGGAATCGTCCTTCGCTTATTGCCTTCTGCATGTTCACGTTTGTGGCAGCGATGATGCGGACGTCGGTCTTGCGAGGCTCGCTCTCGCCCACACGTATGTATTCGCCTGTCTCGAGCACTCGGAGTAGGCGTGCCTGTGTTGCTTTTGGCATCTCGCCCACCTCGTCGAGGAAGATGGTACCGCCGTTGGCTGCACCGAAGAATCCCTCACGGTCGCCTATGGCACCTGTGAATGAGCCTTTGGCGTGTCCGAAAAGCTCGGAGTCGATGGTTCCTTCTGGAATGGAACCGCAGTTTATGGCTATGTATTTATTATGTTTTCTGCTCGAATTGTCGTGGATGAGTCTTGGAACGGCTTCCTTACCGACACCACTTTCGCCCACAATAAGTACGGACAGATTGGTTGGAGCAATCTGTAAAGCAACGTCAAGAGCTCTGTTCAGCTCGTCTGCGTTGCCGATTATACCATAACGGTTTTTTATTTCTTGTAATGTAGGCATTTCTTGCTTTTTATTTATATCTGACCTTCTGTGTCCTATTCCCTCCCTTTAGGGAGGGGTAGGGTGGGTCAATTTTATTCAGTTTGCAAAGGTACAAGAATATAATGGCAAAACAATGACAAAATGGCAGTTTTTTGAGTTTTTGTGTTTTTAAGTTTGTATGTTTTTAAGTTTTTGCGGAATGAAGAAACGAAAATTTTGAACTTTTCTCACCGAAGGTAAAATTAAAGAAAATTTGTTTTTCAACACAGAGGGCACGTAGAGCACAGAGGTTAAATAAAATTGTTTTCTTTTGTTTTTACCTTCCTTCGGTCTGTGAGACCGCTTCGCTTAGTTCTAATTGGCGCACGTTGTGCACCACTTCTGCTAGAACTAAAAAACTTAAAAACTCACAAACTTAAAAACTAAAAGTACGGATTGTTGTCTTGTTCGTACCCTATATTCGTCCATCCTCCGTGTCCGGGATAGACCCTTGTCTCACGTGGTAGGGTACTCAGTCGCCTGAGACTTGCGCTCATCTCGTGAC
>JAFZVY010000135.1 GCA_017617575.1 Bacteroidaceae bacterium
AGAAATGTTAGATATCTTTTAATGGCACTCCTCTTCGCTTGTGCCAATCATACTTATGCATATATTGTAATATCCGATGGAATATACTATGACTATATTTCAGAAGGCAACTTTGTTTCGGTTGTTAAGCGATATGACTCTGGTACCAACACATTGACACCATACACTGGTTCTGTCATTATTCCAGAAAGCGTTGAAGTAAATGGAAAAAACGTTCCTGTAAAGTATATCGCAACAGATGCTTTTCAGGGATGTACAAGCTTGACTTATGTATCTTTGCCTAAGAGCATCGTGAAGATTAACTCACGTGCATTCTTTGGATGCACTGGCTTGTCATCCATATTCATTCCTACATCCGTAACGGAGATTGGACAGGCTGCTTTCTATAACTGTACGGGGCTTGAGACTCTTGAGAACTTTGAAAACAGTAAAGTCAAGACCATCGGAGCCAACGCCTTCTGCCAGTGTAGCAGCTTGACACAGATAAATTTGCCTAATTCATTGGAGTCCATCGAGAATAATGCTTTCGAGAATGCCACTCCAAGCAGTATGAACATAAACATCACACTTCCTCAGACTCTTAAGCGCATCGGCGACAAGGCTTTTGCTGGCGTGCGAATCAGCTCGCTTCATATTCCAAGTAGCGTTGTCAGCATCGGAGCAAAGGCTTTCGATACATACAACTGTACATCCATAACTGTTGATGAGGGAAACAACGTATATGACTCACACGATAATTGTAACGCCATTATAGACAAGTGGAACGGAACGCTTATCCTTGGATGCAACTACACAACCATCCCTGACGGACTTACAGGTATTGCTTCCTACGCATTCTCCAACTGTCTCGGCATATCTTCCGTTGTCATCCCATCATCTGTTACAAGCATCGGTAGCTATGCGTTCTTCAACTGCATTAACCTTCGCAAGGTCGTAATACTTGGTGCTGTTACAGAGTTGCAGGAGTCATGTTTCAACTTGTGCCCTATCTCAGAACTTGTTTTGCCAGAGACACTCAAGAAGATTGGTACGTCAGCGCTCAACAGTCTTCGTGTCGAGTCGCTCACACTCCCATCAAGCCTCTATTTCATAGCAGAGGGAGCCATAAGCAGCAGTACGATAAAGAGTATAAAATTCCCTGCCACCATATCATACCTCGGTTCAAGGTCGGTCGTTCTTAGCGCAAACTCAATAGACATGACATTTGCAGGTGACGTACCGGGATATGTTGCCGAGGATGCTTTCGGAGCCATTGAGGGCAATAGCAATCCTCTTTCGCGCATAGCACTGAAGGTTACAAAGGAATTCTCAGACAACTTCGTGGGTTCTCCTTGGAATCAGTTTGCCAGCAAGGAGATACTTGTTGAGACAGACGACGAAGGAGGAACAATCACGGAAGAGATAGTGCCTGTTGATAATGTAGAGTTGTACGACGGTCAGTCTTATACTTACAAGGGCTACCGCAAGGCAAAGACGCTGACTTACATTCGTAACTTCGGTAACACCAACTGGCAAGCATGGTACGTTCCTTTCCCTATGGCATACAATGACTGGAAGGACAACTTCGAGGTTGCACGTCTCAATGCAATACGAATGTACGATTCCGATGATGATGGAGAATATGATGAGACAGAACTTGAGATTATCAAGGTGAAATCAGGAAACATATATCCAAACCATCCTTACTTCATCAAGGCAAAGAATGAAGGAGCATATACTTTTACACTCAACAACGTAGTGGTTTATCCAGCAGAGAGCAAGAGCATCGACTGTAGTACCGTTGAGACCCAGTTCGCTCTCACAGGAACATACGATGTTGTTCCGGGTGTTGAGATGGTGTCAAACAAGTATTACGCACTTTCAAAGGGTCAGTTGTGCTACACTACCAACATCAACGCCTACCTCAATCCTAACCGTTGGTACATGAAGATTTCTGAGCGTTCTTCTCAGGTTTACTACACCGTAGGTCTTGCACGCGTGAGAGTGAACGTAAGAGGCGAGGCTAACGAGGATGTCCTTGACGAGGAAGTGCCAGGCACAGAGTTGTTTGATGCAGAAGGTGCTGCCACTTGCATATCTGACTTGATTTCAGATGATGCAGACGCACCAGTATTCACTCTCGAAGGTATTCGTGTCGATGCAACAGGAACACTCCGTCCTGGTATTTACATCAAGAACGGAAAGAAAATAATAGTTAAATAGAGTTATAAATAATTAGTTTTGATTTGAGAGGTGGTTGACGTGATGTCAATCACCTTTCTTTTTGATTGTAGTGCTTGTCCGAGATATGTTGTCGTAACATTTATGCGTTAAGGTGTTAAGGCGTTAAGGTTATGTATCCAATGTGGAGAGTATAGATGTTTGTGTGTTAAACAAAATCCCTGTGGGGAGTGCTTGACTCACCACAGGGATTGACGTTATCCATGAATACTGTTTACTGCTGTTTCGCTTTTGCAACAAGCTTCTCCAACTTGTCTGTATAGAACTTAACTTGCTTGTTTACGTAATCCAGCCAGCGTTTCCATTCTTCTTTATTTCCATTAGTGTCTTTGGCTCTAATCAAGTTTTGCTGTATTTTAGAATACTCTTTAAGAGTTTCTTGATTCATGTTTATTGTATTGTTTGAAGGAGCTTTTGTTTCTGCAAAGAAATTGTCATAATCCTTTATTATCTTATTTCTATCGTCGCATAAACGGATATATATATTGACAGCAGACTTCATTACTTCTTTATTTCCATTTGCAAAGTCTTTTTCTATTTCTTGACCAAGCTTGCCATTTCCCATAGAATTGCCTTTCAGTGCGTCCCCATTTGTGGTAATTCTTGCCTGCAATTCCATCAATCTCGCTTTTTGCTTATTATTTAAGCTATTGTACCATGTAACCATCTCATTATCCGTAACGATGAAAAACTCGTCCTTTTGCTCAGACACTACAATATGGCTTTCTTCTGCTTCCTTCTGGTCGTCTATTCCCTTGATTTGGTCTCTGTTCAAAAGGCTCTTGCCTGAGTAGCGACCTACACGCATTTCGTAGTCGTTATCACCATCGTAGAAACCATTGTGAGTGGTGATGCGGTAAGTCTCTCCTGGTACGAAGTCAAGGTTTGTCCACAACTCGCAAAGCGAACCGTCAGGCATGACTGTACGGATGCGACCTACCTTTGGCTTGTCAAGCTCAACGCTAAAGCTAAAGCGTTTGTTCACCACTGGCATATATGCTATAAAGGCACTGTCGGCTATCTGGTCAAGTTCCTCGGCTGAGTCTGCCATATACACCACGTAGAGAGAATCGGTAAGGTCATAGCCCACGCGACCGTCAATCATGAACGTGCTGCTTGATGTCTCGCTCTTCTTTTCGTAAATGTCTGGACGAATGGAAGAAATATAGTATATATTACCTTCAACCTTGTCTTTGCCAGTCTTTTCCCATACGATGGCATAGGCATCACGTAGGGTAGGGTTGACAGGGTTCTTGGTACAGAGCAACCACATCTCCTGACTTGACTTGGTACGAATAGGAGTTGCGTGTGTGTCATCCTTGTCGAAAATTTTCAGGCTAAACTTCTCGTTGCTGTTTGGTACTATATGAATGAGCTGATAACCCTTGTTTTCATCATCCAAGAAAGCCTGTCCTATGTCTTCCAATTCACAAGGTGACGTCTTGAAATGAATCATTTTCTCAGAAAATTCAATCTGACCCGTATTAGGATTCCTCTTCTTGTTAACGTTCTTGACCTCTGAATCATAGTCCTCAATGTATTTAAGCCTTTTAATAACATTGTCAGGAGTCTTTGTCTCCAATTTTTTAACGTTTGGCTGTGCCATGGCTACAGCAAATATGTTGGATGCTACAAGGAGCATCATGAATAGTCTTTTCATATTATTCTTTATTTTTGTAGTAAAAAGGAGTAAGAAGGATTTAAAAGTAGTAAAAGGACGATACCCCAGTATGGAAAGGAGAGTAAATAGATGTGTCCATAACGCATTTACCAAGAGACATAAACCATCAGTTTGACATTCGCAATTAGACTATCGTCTCTTTACTCCATTTTATTACTCTTTACTCCTCTTTACTTCTAAATATATTAATTATCACTCTTCGCCATTTGTTCAAGGTTGAACTTGGCTATCTCAATCTCAAGTTCCACCCACTTGATGTAAGCATCGTTTGCCTGTTTCTTCATCAGGGCAATCTCTTCCTTGGTGTATTTGTAGTTCTCTGGTCGGGTGACAGGGAAGTCACTTTCCGTGAGCACCTCAGATGGAGCACTTGCAGCTGCCACATCCGTAGGCATAGCCTCGTGTGGAGTGTCTTGAATAGTGGAAGTGTCGGTAGGTGTCTGTACTTGTGCCACAAGTGTATTGCTAACGTCAGAGCCTGTTCCGCATTCTTCGTGATGTATGGTTCTGCTGGCCTTTATTGGAGCAACAGCCATTTCTTGTGGCAATGTCCTTGCTTGCTCAGTAATAGTGACTTTAGGCTCTTGAACCATATTGTCAGTCGTAGGCTTAGACACATCTTCCACCTTTGGCTCTACATTGGCAATCTCTCCCGTTGTCTTAGGTGGGGTGAGAAGCACGGCAAGCACAACGGAAGCACAAGCGGCAACGCTCCACCACCATACGGCATGGCTGCGCTTAGGCTGCTCTGTTGCCACCTTTGCCATCAGTCTCTCGTTTAGATTAACCGACATACGAGGACGTTCAACCTCCTCCTGTCGGATTGCCTCACGCAGGTTGTTGTCCTGCTGACGCAAGTTGTTTATCATGTCCTCTTTCATTGGTGTTAATTATGTTTTTTATTATTCTGCAAAGTTTCTTTCTCGTCCTGCACAACCGTGATGCCACGGTGGTAGGTATGTTGTTTGTCACGTAGGCTATTTCCTTGATGCTCATCTCGTCGTAGTAGAACATGGTCACTATCGCCCTCTCGTCGGGTGGCAGGTGCCGTAAGGCATGCCTTATGGTCTGCACCGTCTCTTGGTCGGGATGTCCGAGAGTTGCCTCCACCTCTTCCTCCGTCACTGAGGCAGTCTCTTCCTCGTGGTCTTCAAGGTATATGAAAGCCTGTTGTTGTCGTCTCAGGAAGTTGATTGACTCGTTATATGCGATGCGCGAAAGCCATGTGGCAAGAGTAGCACGTCTCTCATCATACTGTTCAATATTCCTGAACACCTTGATGAACACGTCTTGATACACCTCTTCCGCATCCTCGGTTCTCGGTACCAGTCTCGCCACTTGTGCAAAGACGTAGTCGCCATAGCAATCGAGCATCATCTGCTGTGCCTTGGGACTTCGTCGCCTCAGTCCCGGTATCATATTTATTTCCTTTATATCTGTATCCCTCATGTTAGTTAGGTCTTCTGTCTCTATATACGTAAAGGTTTTGCGAAACATTGCATTGCGTAACGAATTTTTTTACTAAAAATACAAAATTCGTTAATAAAAAACGTTGCGTACAAAAATGGGGTAGGAAATAGAGTGTTGCCTTATTCAGTAGAAAGTTATTGCTCGTTCTTTAGTATGTTCTTTGGAATAATATGTATTACAAAGCGTTGGTTGAGTGATTCTCTCTTTCCTCTTTCACGCATAAGTGTGCTGTCAAGCTCATGGAAGCGACGTGAACCTTCAATAGCATATCCAAAATTGTAGCGACCGTCACCACTGCCTGCAATTTGAATTTCGCAATTTGTTCCGAAATCAATATGGCATATATCCTTCCAGAAACTCATAAGGGTGAAAGCTCGCTGGAAACTGAGATCGTAATTCATCTTTGTCAAATCTTGTGAATCTCTTGATGCTTGTCCTTCGATGATGAGCAAATACTGTGTATTGTTGTTTTGCATAAGGAAATACTCAATCTCCTTGCCTGCAGATTCAAGTGCATCTCTGTCTGCTTGCATGTCGTTAAGGCTTGATTTTTGAATGTCAAAGAAACATCTTACGTTGAGTACATATTTCTTATACTCAGGCTTGTATTTATAATATTGTGAACTATCCAAAGCCTTTGTGGAGTTGGCAACCTTTTTTATCTCTTCAAGGGCGATGTTCAATGAATCTGCTGCACTTTCTGCTCCTTTCATTTGTATATACATTCCAGCAGATGAAAGCACAAAAAGCAGAAGCATGATGAAGAACAGACTGGTCATCATGTCTGAGTAACTGACCCAAAAGAATGATTCTTTTTTGTTGCTCGCCATAAATGTTATCTGTAGTGGTTTATAAACTATTTATACCCATAGAATCAATGTCGCTGTATAATGTATCATTATACTGTTTTTCGCTTGGCGCCATTTGTTCTGGTACTGGCTTGTAAAAAGGATCGAACAGATTGATGATAAACATAATAGAGGCAATAGAGACGAGGATGCATACTATCCATGTCACTATAGCTGGTACACCAGAAGACGTGGTTCCCCTTCCAATGCCATCGATGGCATTGGTGAGATTTGCTATTCGTTTTGCTAAAGCCTCAGTTACTACCTTGTTATCTGTTGACATAGCCTGTATGCTACGAACGATAGTGTCAAGTTTTTCAAGGTTCTTGAGTCTGTCAAGCTGGCCTTTTTCCCTTTGCATCAATGACTCAAGTTCGGCTGTTGCCTTAATAGTGTATGTTTTAAGTTCTTCCACCTGTGCATTGACGTGTGACTTCATATTATCCATTGATTCGGCTACAGCTTTATCCAATGTATTTGAAGCCGTGAGGATAGCTTCGTTTGCATCCACCTTCTCAAGGAAAGATGCAAGCATGTCCATGACGCTTTGGTTCTTGTCGATGTTGTCACGTAGTGTGAATATGACTTTTTCCACGGCATTTGTTCTGTCCAACTGGCTATTGACAGAATTAGTTAGTTCTGTAGTGGCAGAGACAAAAGAGTTCATCTGATGAAGGTATTGAGTGAATTTTTGGAACTCTGCCATACTTGAGTGTAGCTGTACAAGCACATCCTTGTTGAATTGTGCAACTTGTGCAATATCCATTTTCTTCAAGTCTTCTACAAGCCTAACCTGTGAGTCGAAAGCCCTATGAATATTATCCATAATACTTGAGAAACCACAAATGTTGCTTCTAAATCGTTCATTGAACAGCTGTAGGTTAGCTTGCATGTTGAGCAAGGTGGAAACGGCATCTTCGTTAAGATGCGGAAGAAGTTCCATTTGGATAAAGTTGAGGAGAGTGTTCTTCTGTCGTTCCAGTGTTGCCTTTGCCTTACGGTATCTCCACGAAGAGAGGAATGTTGTCATAAGAAGCCCCACAAGGCTACATGTCATGGCATATTTGATGCTGTCAATAAGTTTTCCTATAGACTGTACAAAAGATGCTGAATCAACATCACCATCAAGTGATAGAAGACCGAATATGATTCCAATCATTGTGGCTGCCAATCCGAGGTATAAAGGAACGGGGAGCATGTGATTGATTTCCTCGTCCACAGTATCAACATGACGGTCAACAATGTCTTTTATTAGATGAAAGTCTGCAGCATTTCCCTTGTTTTTACGTAGATAGCCATTGATAGCTTTCACCATTTCGTCCAATAGTTTGTTGTTGGAATCCGTAATGCACAAAAGGCTGTTATATTTCTTTTCATCATATACAATCTCTGTTACACTTTCAACCTCATCATCAGTTGTACCAGTTGAAGGAGTAACATCCTTTTTCTCAACAATGTATTCTTTTTTTATTTTTATGTTTCTTACATTTGGCAAAAACGTTGCTATCTCTCTTGTGCGTGCAAATACCTGCTGACAGAAGTAAATCTGTAGGCAAAACAACAGTAGCACTATTATTATTTCAACAAATTCCATATATATTCTTTTATGTTACCAATCAATGAGTCTTTTTCTTTCTTCATTCTCTTTCCGTTTGGATAGAGGATATGTTCCACATCGCTTAGTTCCTCAACCATGTTTGTTGCGTCAGACACTACTGTGAAAGCATAGCGTGACGCAAAGTTGCAGATTGTTTCTGCCCCTATGTTAAGTGGACAATATTTGACGCTGTCATTAGCCAATCCATATTGTATCGGTAACAAGGATTTTGGACTGAGTGTAATCTGTTCCATCTTGGCATTTATATACTTCTCTAGTCCCATAATCTCCGTTGTTTTGTTTTCAAGCGCAGAACATTTATATGTTATGCAGTCAGCATCATACGTCAATATCTCACCTTCAATGGCAAGACTTTCAATGCTCTCCATGAACATCTGATAGAAATCATCGAAATGTGTCACCATGAGGTCGTTGAACGAAAGGCATATACCGATATAAGAATTATGTTTACTGCTCAGAAACATCACAAAGGTATAGAACATCAATCTTTCTTTGCGAAAGATGATTAGTTGTCGGTCTTGTTTTGACAACTTGACACAATGTTGAAGTAATTCGCTATTGCAGTCAAGTGGATATTGAGTATATCCCTTGTCGAACTGTCCAAATATATACGTTGAAAGGTTCACTGGAAAAATAAGTGTTTTTGTTTATTTTTTCATCACTACTTAGTTGACGTGAAACAGGATATGTTTATTTTTGTTGTCAATGGAGATGCTTTCCACACGGTCAAGCACTCCATTGCCTAAAAGCAAAGGAGCTTTTATATTGTTTGAGACTGTTGCCACAACATCATCCACGGTTAGTCTTGAACCAATTGTGATACGATTCAGGCGTACCATATCATTCTCCACGATACTGCCGTCTGCTATTTGTGAACGACCTGTACCGACGATGTCGTCTCTTGTAAGCGTACCCTTCTCAATAAGGTATTTGACTTCTGACAAAGATATGAGTACGCCAGAGCAACCTGTATCAACAATCATATCCACACCTATGACATCGTTGATCTTAACTTCAATGGTCTTTACTCCTGCTACTTCTTTGAAAGGAACTGCAAATACATAGTCATGGCTTGATGCAATGGTGTCGGCATATTCCTCTTCATCAGAAGAATCAACCAATTCCTCAAATACAGCAACCTTCTTTGTGTCGTTACTGTTACCACATGAATAAAGGAATAGGATACATATTATCAATATAACATACGCTCTCATTTGTGTGCTTTTATTATCCTACGCTTTATTACCTGCTTAGGAGTTGTTGATTTAACAAATATCATAATCACAGAATCTGACAAACTATCAGTTAGGATTGAGAACTTGAAGTCTTCCTTGCTGGTCTTTGTTGCACCAATAAGTTCCAAGTCGATACTATCTGATGATACAGTCTCCACCTTATTCAGCGTGACAGAATATATTTTACCCTTCATATAGCCTTTCTTATCGGAATAGTTCTCTATGTCAATCTCTGCGTCAGGAAGGCATTCATCTTGTTCTGCAATATCATCGTTATTTTTTTGCTCCGACGTACTCTCTGTTTGTGTATCCGATTGAGCAAATACGGGTTTATCATCTTCTGGAAGTAGTAAGAATACGCCACCAGCGATGGCCATCACAGCAAGAACATATATAAGTAACATGTTCTTTGAAAGTGTGCTCTTATGTCTGTGATGGGAACCATAATGATGTGAGCTGTGATGATGCGAAAGTGTAACTCCGTCGCTTACTGCTTGATTACCTGCCTCTTTTGCCTTGGCACGAGCACATTCATTCTCCAATTCCTTTATCGTTGTTTCATTGGATTGAATGGCTTGTTTCAGAGATTCTATTTCTGTTTGCCTTGACTTCGCACCATTGTTGTACTCTTCCTTTAGACGTATGGCTTCTTTCTGTCCAATGTATTCGTCGGATATAGAACAGAATCCATTCCGTCCTATGGCATTAAACACCTCCGTTTGGTTTACTTCGGACAAGTTAAACTTAATGTGCGTCTTATCAATGGGAACACTTGGAATAGACATCATGTCGTTATTGTTGAGTACGGATGAAAGGATGCTCTTGATGCTTTCCTCCATCTTCTTGTTTTCAGCATCCTTGTCCGAAAGCGACATGATGTTGTATTTGAGTCTGTTTCCATTAGTTACAACAAGGTAGTTGCCAACAATAATCTTGCGATACACCATGTCAAGTGACTGGTATATTGATTCTATGTCCTTGCAATAATGGTCAAGTCTCAACGTGATGCCAAAGTATGAGCCAGTACGTCCTTCATAGTCATTGACGGTATTGTACACCAGATATTGATAGTATGCGTATATTCCTCTCTCATTATGGTGCAGAGCGATGTCAAATCTATGGTTCACGTCAGATGGCTTGTATAGCAAACCTATGTATTGTTTATCTTCCTGTGGTCCCCAATAGCTTTCGCCTTTGGGTACACCGCTAAGTATCAGTTTGAGTTCCATGGCTTAATGTGTTTTAACCTGTGATACATTTCATTATATGCTTCCACAGGTTGCGAGGATATTCCTCTGGACCTTCCTGAAATGTCTGTGTACCTGATGCAGATAAGCTGTAGTCACCTGTTTGGAATGCTACGAACTTACAGTCGTATGGCCTGAACAGCTTGACAATAGGACTTACGTTCGCAAACGGAGTGAAGATACCTGGATATAAGTCCTTTATCTCTTTCATTGCACTTGCTTCATGGATATGTCCTGGGGATGTTACGAAGTTTGTCTTGTCTATTTTGTTGAACACAATTATTGCCTTGTCACGTGGACGCATCTTCTTTTTAAGGTTCGCAATCCTACTTACATAGTTCTTCCTGTCAGAAGCGTTGAGCCAGTCTGGTTCAACCATGATGGCAAAAATCTTTCGATTGCTGTTGTTGAGTATTGTGTTGAGGAAATTGACGAATGGCGTTTGTGGATTCTTAGCGTCGAAGTAAAACTCGCCTGGTGCCTCAAGCAACTGACAGATACGTCTGCCATTGCGTACCACCTGTACGAGCATGAAATTGATTTTATTTGTACTCTCTGCTGCATCGTCGCTGTTTATAAGTTCGTCAAAACCATCACATAACTTTGCATAGTTTTTGTCATGTGCAGGTCGGAAATTCCTTATTGGTGACACTTGATAGCCTTGTATGTTCAGATAGCGAGTGAGGCGTACTAATGTCATCGTTTTGCCACATGCAGGTGGACCGAAGAGTATGACCAATGGACACTTTGAATCTGCAATTGTCACATTAATCATCTGTGGATCGTTCAATTCTTCTTGGCTATACACGTCATTCTCTCCTGTCATTGGCTCGTCATTTGTGACTGCTATTGGTTCTTCTTGTACCTGAGCATTATTGTCGAAGATATTTGTGTTCTCCGACTTCATCTCTGCTTCATTATTGTCAAATATAGAATTATTCATAATTGTTTAATTTTCAAATATAATGTTTTGTTGCCTTTCAAAGACGTTCGCAATTTATTGGAAGCCTTTGAATACTATTCCTTCAATTAGTCTTCCTGCTTGAAAGCCAAATCGAAGAATATGAAAGATGCAAAATCTACAAGAATTGAAATAAGAATCCAGAAAATAAAACTGCCTGGGTATTCGCCGTGGATGAAATCGTTCCACACATCATACACATTCAACAGACGCTTAACTCTTGTCTCTGGGTTAGGCTCTGTGAATCGCTTTTCATCGTCTGCATTCTGGAAGTTCACGAAGTTCTGATAAGTTTTGATTGTGTTGTAGCCAGCATTTATTTTGCCACACACAGTCTTGATGTCCATCGGATTGTTCAAATCTAATGTTCCATCCTGTATATATTGCTTCACAAGGTCTAGATTCTTGTAATCAGTTGAAGCTACCTTGCGGTAGTCTCTATTGCTTGGCATCAAGGAATTCTCTATGTTTTGTTTCTTTGATTCCATCAATGTCAATATCTTCTTTCTGTATGCCTCGTATAATGTCTGTCTTCCTTGCTTTGATAGAGCCGAGCCTTTGAATGTTAGAGGGTCAATTTTTGCAACACCAAGAATCTCAGCAAAACTTGCAAGTATCTCTTTTGACTTCTCTCCAAATCCAGGGTTAGCTTCATTCTCTATCTCTGCCTTTAACTCGCCAAGGCGTACATTGACAAGGTTCTCCAGTTCTGTCTTCTTTGCCTGAATCTGTTGTTCAATCTTCGTATTGTTCTTTATCTGTGCAAGGTAACCTTGTGTGTTGGAGATATCCGTACTTACCTTTTCATCTACATAACTCCTATAGAAGAATGTGTGGGTATTGGTTGGCATACTGCAAATAAGCCAAAACAAGATGATGAGTATAAATCCACCAACCATACGTAGTTCACGGTTCTCCAAATAAATGTTCTTGTTGAAACTGTCGGCTATCAATTTGTAGCCAAATGAGGCAATCAAAAAGAATGCTAAAGTGATAGCCCACGCTGCAATAGGAGGAAATGTAGGCAATAAAAGCATTAAAGACTCTGATGTTGCCCAGCAACTAATGAGTGCAAGAGCGGCAAACACCACAATGTACAAGATTTTTTTGTAATTGTTTTCTCCCATAATAAGTTTGATTGTTTAGTTCGTAACTTTGGAAATAATTCTTTTGTTTCTGGATTGAAACGAAAAACCAATGTTTATTTTAAGATTTGTTATTTTTTCAGGAAATTATGTGCAAAAGTAACAAAAACTTTACAAACCATGCAAATTTTTCAATGTTTTTAAGTCAATGCGTGCTTCTCGTAAACATTTATCGGCTCTTTTATGGCACATATGATTACACTCTTATAGTATTCCACGTAAATATGCTTGCCTTTGCCTCAGTCCCGGTATCATATTTATTTCCATTATATCTGTTTCTCTCATGTTAGTCAGTTTTTATTATATATATACGTAAAGGTTTTGCGAAACATTGCACAAAGATATAATTTTTTTTGAAAAATATTGTGCAAGGTGGTTTTGATTAAAACACAGAGGGCACGGAAGACACGGAGGTTTTCCTTTAGGCGAAGTTCTAAGGACGGAAACATGGTATGTTTTGCCTATGTTAATGTGCCGTGAATTTCACAGAAACAAAATCCCTATGGTGAGATGTGTGTCTCGCCATAGGGATTGGTGTTTTATTTCTTCTTCGCATAACTTTCAATGGCAAGTTGTTTCCTTTCCTCGCTATGGTAGGTGTCGAATGTGGGGTTGCTAATCTCAAGTGACTGGACGGAAGTCATGGTGTCACGTCCCTCACCACGTTTTCTTACGATGGCAGCACCTCCCTCTGATGGGATTTTGACGCAAAGACAACCATCGTCGTTCACCTTTATCTCTATGCCATTAAGGAGTGATGCCAATGGTTTCTTGAAATCATCGGTCAGGTGTATGTTTGCATGGCTGCATTGTGTGTATGGATATGTGTTTGGTTCATTGCCAGTCATTACCTTTTGTGTGCACGTGATAATTTCAAGGGTGTCACCTTTCTTCCAATCCTCGTTTTCCGTGGTTATCGCTGATGTCAAGTCAAGTATGGAGGTGTCAGGATTAAGCATGAGTGTGCTGACCTTGAGGTTGCTCACCATCCAGCCGTCTTCGATGTGATATTCTATGGCTGGTAGCGTACCGAATGATACGATATATGGTGCAACAACCGAACCACGATTCCAGTCACCTTCATGCATTGTCATATATACGGCAGGGCGTGACAGGTTGCATGCCTGAAAACGTGTGTAGTCAGATTGTCTTGGTGCTTTCGCCTGGAAGTTGTCTTTCAGGGCATCTTTCATCGCTCCATAGATGTTGATGATATTCCTTAGCTTCAGCCTTTGTGTCTGCTGGTTTTCTGTGCGAGGATTGTTTACCTTGTCAGGACGTACACTGAGATATGTCTGTCCGTTGAAGTTGCGAAATACCGCATCACCCATAAGTCCGGATAATGCTCCGTTGATACCTACTCTTGCCATGGTTATGTCTTCTGATTTAAAGTGTAAAAGGTGTTTGCATATACGTGATGGTGGAATATGTGACTTGGTACGATTTGTTTGAATCTTTGCTGGCTGGTAGCTCCTTTCTGTTTATTATACCGTCATCACAAACCACGATAGTGGTAATATGTAAGCCCCGTTATAGAAATAAAAATGTCACATTATGGACCTTCTGCTATGCGTCATACATGCCTTCGCTATGAGTCCGCTGTGAGTCCGTTGCAAATATACAATGATTTTCTTTAACCACCAAATCATAACCCATTAATGTCCCATTTCTAATGGGAGGTAAATGGGAGGTGAATGGGAGGTAAATGGGACCAAGAACGAATTCAGAGCGGACTCATAGCGAAGGCACGACGGAGTCATAGCGTTGCAGAAACGTGGAAATGGGGTGGTGTTTTTCAATTACCAGTTGTCTAACATTAATGGTGAAATCTCAATTATCAATTTTCAATTCTCAATTAAACAAAAAGAGTGGTGCAGCTTTGCTGTACCACTCTTTTGCTTTGTACCCCGAGCCGGGCTCGAACCGGCACATCGTGAGATATTGGTGTTTGAGACCAACGCGTCTACCAATTCCGCCATCGGGGCAGATGATGTTTGGAATTGCGGATGCAAAGGTATGATTTTTTTCTTTACTCACAAAGTTTTTTGGGAAACATTTTATATCTTTGCGCATAAAATTTATGAAAAAATGAAGAAACTGGTTGCATTGTTAAAGGATAAACCACGTCTTTGGCATATTATCTTTGAATCGGACGACACGGCAAGCAAGACGTTTGACATCGTTGTGATGGTGGCAATAGTGCTTAGCGTGGCGTGTGCTTTCCTTGAGAGTTCGATGAAGGTGGAGGACTTCTCGTTTGATGCACTTATGCGTCAGGAGATGACGACGAAGGGTGTGCTCAAGGCTACGATAATAGTGCTTGAGTACGTATTGTCGTTCATCTTTGCCGTGGAGTATATCCTGCGTGTGTATTGCTCGCCTAACAAGAAGGAGTATGTGCTTAGTTTCTTTGGCATCATCGACCTCCTTGCTACGGCTCCTCAGTTGTTGAGCATCTTTGTTCCTGCATTGCGCTATATGGCTCTGATGCGTACGTTCCGTCTTATCCGCATATTCCGTGTGCTCAAGTTGTTTGCTTTCATCAATGAGGGTTACCTACTCCTTCTGTCCATACAGAAGAGTATGACGAAGATATGTGTGTATTTCCTCTTCGTGCTGGTTCTCGTGACGGTCATCGGTACTCTTATGTTCATGATTGAGGGTAATCTGCCTGGCTCTCAGTTCAAGGATATTCCTTCGAGCATATACTGGGCGATAGTGACGCTCACCACCGTTGGTTATGGCGACATAACGCCTGTGACGGGTCTGGGCAAGTTCCTGTCGTCTCTTGTCATGATTCTCGGTTACACCATCATCGCCATCCCTACTGGCATCGTGTCTGCCACCATGATTGACGAGACGAAGAAGAAGGGCACCAACGGCAGGTGTCCACGTTGTAACCAGAAGACTGACCTCAAGGCAAACTACTGCAAACACTGCGGAGAAAGGCTGTAAAGAGACCAAGACCCACCCCAGCCCTCCCTACAGGGAGGGAGCTTGATTACACCATACGCTATAATCAAAGAAGCGATAGACACTATAGTTGGTACTATAGAATCTATCGCTTTTATTTTCTTTTGTGAGAATGAGTAACATCCTGCTCCCTCCCTATAGGGAGGGCTGGGGTGGGTCTGTCTTATGACAGTCCCTCAATCTCTCCGTTCACGATGTCGATGCGTTCTGCCTGAGGAGACATGCTGAGTCCCGGCATACGCATGATGTCGCCTGCGATGGCTACAATCATCTCGGCACCATTGTTGATTACAAGGTCACGTATCTTGATTGAGAAACCTGATGGACAGCCATACAGCTTCTGGTCGGCAGAGAATGAATACTGTGTCTTGGCAATGCAGACAGGGTAGTGCTGGATTCCCAGTTTCTCAATGCGCTCAAGCATGCGGAGAGCTGTCTTGCCGTATGTTACGCTGTCGGCTCTGTATATCTCGCGGCATACCTTCTCTATCTTTGTCTTGATGTCGTCTGAGTCCTCGTAAACGAAGTGGAGCGGCTGGGATGGTGTCTTCTCTATTGTGTCGATGACTACCTGTGCCAGTTCCTTTGCACCTTCGCCTCCTTCCATGAAGGCATTGTTTACGGCAAAGCCTACGCCAAGCTTCTCACAATGCTTGCGGAGTATGTCAAGCTCGGCTTCAGTGTCTGTGGCATAGCGGTTGAAGCTTACCACTACGCTCTGGCCGAACTTTTGCAGGTTCTCTATGTGGCGGTCGAGGTTGTCGAGTCCCTTGATGAGTCCCTCGATGTCCTGTTCCTTAATCTTCTCCAATGGCACTCCACCGTGCATCTTGAGTCCCTGTGTGGTGGCAACGATGACTGTGAGCTTTGGCTGGAGACCGCTCTTGCGACACTTGATGTCGTAGAACTTCTCGGCACCGAGGTCGGCACCGAATCCTGCCTCAGTGATGACGTAGTCGCTGAATGTCATTGCCATCTTTGTGGCAAGTATGGTGTTGCATCCATGTGCTATGTTGGCAAAAGGACCGCCATGCACGAATGCCGGTGTCTGTTCCGTTGTCTGTACGAGGTTAGGATGAATGGCATCCTTGAGGAGTACTGTTATCGCACCTCCCACTCCCATGTCCTTTACGTAGAATGGTTTGTCGTCGAATGTGATGCCGAGTATGATGTTGTCTATGCGTCGGCGTAGGTCGTCGATGTCCTTTGAGAGACATAGGATAGCCATAATCTCGCTTGCAGGGGTGATGTCGAATCCTGTCTCTGCAATTATGCCGTCGGTCTTTGTTCCGAGACCTGTAACGACATGACGAAGGTTACGGTCGTTGATGTCAAGCACACGCTTCCACAGCACTTCCTTGAGTGCAAAGCCCTCGTCGCGATGCTGATAGATGTAGTTGTCGAGGAGTGCCGCAATCATGTTGTTGGCAGAAGTGATGGCGTGGAAGTCGCCTGTGAAGTGGAGGTTAATCTTGTCCATTGGGAGCACCTGCGCATATCCTCCTCCTGCTGCACCTCCCTTTACTCCGAAGCAAGGACCGAGTGATGGCTCACGAAGGGCGCATACGGCTTTCTTGCCGAGCTTGTTGAGTCCGAGTGCGAGACCGATGCTGACTGTAGTCTTGCCAATACCTGCCTTGGTAGGAGTGATGGCTGTGACGAGGATGAGGTTGCTCTTGTCCACCTTCTTCTGGTCAATCAGTTTCTCTGGAACTTTGGCTATGTAACGACCGTAGGTTTCCAGCTCGTCGAGTGGAATACCGATATAGTCTGCAATGCTGTCTATGTTCTTTAGACTGCATTCCCTGGCTATTTCAATGTCTGTCTTCATTTGAGGCTAATGGGGAAAAATTATTTAATTAGAATTACAATGTTTATGTCTTGTTTGTAGTAAAAATGTAGTAAGAAGAAGTAAAAGGCAGTAAAAGGACTATAGTCTGTATGATTTGTCTCTTTACTCCCTTTTACTCCTTTTTACTTCTATTTACTCCTATATAACTTGCAAAAGTTATTGATTTGAGGTTTCCTCGTTCTCCTTCTTCTCTTCCGTCTGCTCTGTCTGAGTCTGCTGCTTGTTGTACTCGGCAGGCTTTACGCCATAGTGCTTGGTGAAGCACTTGGTGAAGTATGAAGGGCTGTTGAATCCGACCATGTAGCATATCTCGTTCACACGATACTGCTTAGTCTCAAGGAGATGGGCAGCGTGCTTGAGTCGGATAATCTGAATCATTTCGTTAGGTGTCACGTCGGCAAGGTTCTTAACCTTGGCGAAGAGTCCGCTTCGGCTCACGTTCATCTCAGCTGCAAGGAAGTCAACTGATATCTCTGGGTTGGAGAAGTTCTTCTCAATTGTACTCTCCAGACGCTTGAGGAACTCGTTGTCCGAGTCGCTGATAGTGAGGTACTTGATGCGTGCCTCGTGTACCTCGTGCTCCTTCTGTGTTGTTATCTCGTTGATTTCGGCAATATGTTCCTTCTCCTTCTTGAAGAGGAAGAACTTGATGATGAAGTATATTGCCATGATGAGAAGTATCAGGTAGATGCACTTCACAGGCGTGTTCCAATAGAATGGAGGAGTGATGACGATGGTGAGCGTAGCTTCCTCGTCATTCCATACTCCGTCGTTGTTGGTAGCCCTTACGTGGAGCACGTATGTGCCCGGAGCAAGGTTTGTGTATGTTGCGCTATGCTCATGGGTAGGAGTGTTCCAATCGTCCTCGTAGCCCTCAAGATAGTACTGGTACGTGTTGTTGAGAGGCATGAGGTAGCTCATGGCTGAGAAGAAGATGCGGAGTGAGTTTTCCTTGTAAGAGAACTCTACCTCGTCCACCGTGTTGAGGTTTTCCTTGATGTGGTCGCTTCCTACGAGTACGGTCTTGTTGAACAACTCTATTTCTGTGAACACAACCTTTTGCGATACTATGCTGCCCTTCATCTGTGATGGATTGAAGGAAGTGAAGCCGTTAGTCGTTCCAAGGTATATTGTTCCGTCTGTTCCACGGAATATAGCGTTCTGTATGAAGTTGGTGTTACCCATTCCGTCGCCACTCTTGTATTCCCTTATCACCTCGTTTGTGGCTGTAGAGAACACGATGAGGCTGTTAGGCGAGGCAAGCCAGAGGTCGCTGCCCTCGCCCGTAATGCCCTTAACGTCAGGGTGTCCGCTGCGTAGGGCAAGTGACACGAACTTGTCCTTCTTCTTGTCATACTTATATATACCGTATGATGAGGCGAGCCATATCTCGCCAAGCATGTCCTCGTATATGCTGTTGGCTATGACCTTGGCGTCGTACTCGTTCTTGTTATGCTCAAAGTCCTCGTACTTCTTCCATGTCTTCTTCTTGTAGTCATAGCGATAGACACCATCCTCGTCGGCACAGCACCATATATTACCGTGCTTGTCCTCCTTGATGTCTATTACCACGTTGTTGGTCTCCTTCTCAGGCTTGCACTTTCCTGTCTTGCTGTCGAAGGTGAGTATGTGGTTGAACGTACCGAGCCATATCTTGCCGTTCCTGCCCTTGAGGATGGAATATGCGCTCACTCCATAGTTCTTGCCGTCTATGCCCGGAAGGGAAGGATAGTGCTTCTCCTCGCCAGTCTTTACGTTGATGGCATCAACACCAGTTGAGTAAGTACCTATGTACAGTATGTCGCCATCCAAGCACATACCGTGTATGTTTCTGTTTTCCTTGGCTCCGTGTGTCTCGTATGAGCGGAATTGCTTTGTTGCCTTGTTGAATGAAGAGAGACCACCGTCGTCACTACCAATCCAGATGTTGCCGTACTTGTCCTCGCGGAAGTTGCTAATGATGTTACCGCTTACCGAGTTACGGTAGAATGACTGTGTGTAGTTTGTGAATTCGGAAGCCTTTGGATGTGAATATTCCAGTCCCCTGAAGTATGTACCCATCCATAGTGCACCTTCCTTGTCGAAGATGATAGGGTAGGTGTATCTGTCATCTATGGCATAAGGTGACAACTCGTCCTGGTCATAGTATGTAGCCTCTGAAGTCTCAGGATTGTAGATGCACAATCCTTGGTCTGAAGTGACGTAGAGGTGTCCGTCCTCATTTGCCGTAATCCAGTGGATGTGGTTGAGGTGCTCGCCATCGTTCTTTGCTGCTATGGTTGCATTCATGGTCTTAGGGTCAAGTCTTACGAGACCTGACATCCATGTACCGAGCCATATAACTCCGTTCTTGCCCTCTGTGAGGAAGATACCGCCAGGGCGAATGCTCTGACCCTCTGGTACGTTTATCTTGACTGGCTCAAACTTGTCCGTGTTCTTGTTCAGCTTCACGAGGTCGTGCTTGCTCCAGTTGCTTATCACCCAGATGTCGCCTGAGCTTGTGGCAAGGACTGATGCTGCTATCTTCTCGCCCTCTGGCATGAGGTATTGCTTTAGCGTACCTTCCTTCGTGTAGCAGAAGAGGCCTTGTGAGAATGTGGCAATCCAAAGGTTGCCGCCCATGTCGGGCATTATCCTTGTCACGTTTGATGATATGCTTACGCCGTCCTTCGTCTTCTTGTCGAAGAGGGCTATGCTGTCGCACTTATGTGAGTAGTAAGTGAGTCCCTCATTAGTACCAATCCATACTGTGTCTCCCACCTCGCATAGTGACTGGCAGCTGGCTTTAGTCTTGGGACCTCTCGGACACGAGAACCAGTGTCCGTCGTAGCGTGAAATACCGTATCCTGAACCTATCCAGATGTACCCGTACTTATCTTGTAACAGAGCGCGCACATTATTGTAGTACATACCGTTTTCAATGTTGATGTGCCTAAACTTTAACACTTTCGTATCTTGGGCAAACAGAGAAGTGTGACAAAGAAGTGTCACACCAAAAACGAGTGTTTGCAATATTTGAGTACATCTGAATTTCTTCATTGTTTTCTTTATTTTGTGCGCAAATTTAGATAAAATTGTTGAATTATGCTGCAGGCATTAAAGATAAATTAAGAAAAGATTATGAAATAATAACTAAAAATGGACAATGGCGTGTTCTTATGCTATTTTATAAAGATATAAAATAAACGTCATTTTTGTCCTCAATGAGTCCTCATGGTGTCCTCATCAGATAGGTGTCTTTTTGCTGAGAATGATACGAAGGATGCACGAATTGAACATGATGATGTTTTTGAAAGATTATTGGCGGAATTATTTGACTTGTGATTGGTAAATTGGATGCCGTTTCGTGTGCTTGAAAACGAAAATCAAGGGTGTTGTTGCGAAAAAAGTCTGTGTTTTTGATGATAAAATCGTCTAATCGCATGGCTATTGGATTTTTTTCGTATCTTGGTCGCGTATTTTTTTAATTCTTTGTACTTGATAACATGTAAACATGCGGCACGAGGAACACAAACTGCCATGACAGGTGTTCCGATATGGTGCGTAAAATAATTGCTAAAATGAAGATTGTAACAAGAATAGTTTCGGTAGCTATAACATTGATTGTTTCTGGAACGGTCTATGCTCAGAAGTCCGTGTACGTCCCTAATGAATGGGCAACGAACAAGGTGGGCGGTGTGGACACACTCCTCTATAAGGAGGTGGATGAGAAGAACGAATACACATGGTCGTTGTCTCGCTCAAAGCAGAGCGAGAACTTCGTCTGCTTGTGGGATAATAAATACAGCAAGGAGCCATCACTGCTGGCTTCAGGCGATGACTACTATGTTGATGTGGATGACTTGCTCCAAAAGGCTGAGACGTTCTACACGATGAACGTCAAGACCCTTGGGTTCTGCGATGAGGCTAACTCAAACGTGAGCAGGTACAAGATGCTGATACTCATTAACCACTCGAAGGAGTGGATATGCTACGGCTCTGGCTATGATGACGTGATAGGTGCCTTGTGGCTGAGTCCGTCAACATGCCGTCCTGTAGGTCACTCGGTGGCTCATGAGGTGGGTCACTCATTCCAGTACATGTGCTGGGTGGACAACGGAGGAAATTCAGGTTTCCGTACAGCCATAGGCAACGGCTCTACGTATTGGGAACAATGTGCCCAGTGGCAGGCTAACCAGTCATATCCAGAAGAGATGTTTGCCCAAAGCTGGAGCGTGTTCAGCAAGACTCACAACTATGCCATGACGCATGAGTGGCATCGCTACCAGAGCTACTGGTGGAACTACTACCTTGCGGAGAAGTACGGAATAGACTTTATAGGCAAGCTGTGGCGATATAAGCCTACCAAGGCTGGCGACCCTAACGAGGTGTTCATGGAGCTTATGGGGTATGATGCCACACAGCTTTACAAGGAATACTTTGACTATGCCATGAAGATGGCTACCCTCGACCTTGATGTGTGTCGTGACAAGGCTGATGCCTACATAGGCACGCTGGCTTACAACTATGTTCCGCTGGGTGGCTCTAAGTTCCAAGTGGCTTATTCCTCTTGTCCACAGGCTTCGGGATTCGATGTCATTCCACTCAGGGTACCTGCCGAGGGTACACTCATAGCTACGGAGTTTACTTCGTTTCCTACCAAGGCTCCTCTTGCTGAGGGTGACCCTGTCGTTTATTATGACGCTAATGGCAAGTATTCCGTGATTAACAAGACGGTATATAACAATACGTTAAACTATAAGAACAGAGGTTTCAGGCTTGGTTACGTGGCTCTCTTGAACGATGGCACACGTGTCTATATGCCTCATGACGAGGTGGTGGGAACAAGCAACTTGGCTTCGTCAACCATCACGGCTAACGTGGGATGTCAGGTGCCAGCCAATACCAAGAAACTGTTCCTCGTGGTTGTCCCAACTCCCAAGGCTTACTATCAGCACAAGTGGAACGAGACGATAGACAAGAATGACCAGTGGAGCTATGCGGTGGAGTTTACGAACACTACCATTCTCGACTATCCTGAGATAGAGCCTGGACGCAACGTGTGTGACGCTACGATAGAGTATGACGTGTATTTCGCTCCTTCTGCCACTAAGTATGATGGTACTACGGTAAGCCTTAGTGGTGAGGCTCTTGCTGCTCTTGGCACTGCTTTCCAGCAGAATGCCTCTGGCATAAGCAAGATGATGGAAGCATGGAAGTCAACAGCACCAACGGAGGGTAAGATGGCTTTCTTTGCCGTGAATGCTGATGGCAATATTGCCAATTCACAGAGCACAGCTAATGGTTACGGCCACTGGTTCACGGCTAATGGCAACGTGACGAACTGGGGCAACAACTCGTACGTGTTCTCTGAGTTTGACCCTTCAACGCTCACGTTCAGCGTGGGACAGTACCCGGGTTTGCTTGCCAAGGGTAAGGACTACAAGCTCACTCAGGCTTTGAGATACAAGCTCAACGGACAGATTGCCACTGTCACGTTCGTATTCAACATACACGTCACGTCGGACAAGAGTGGTGCTTCACTTGCAAGGACAACACTCACTCCATTGGAGACAACGGGCGTGACATCATGCCTCAAGGAAGATGTGCTGGGCAATGGCAAGATTTATGACCTCTCAGGCAAAGAGGTGAAAGACTGCCAGCACAATGGGACAAGTGGCAAAATGCTCGTGGACGGAAAGATACGCATAAAGAAATAACGGCCTCTCCACGACCTTTCACAATAGGAGAAAGGGTAGGGAATGGCAACTAAATTAGGAATGATGAATTAAGCGAGGCAATCTCGCTGACCGCATGGTAGAAATTAGTGATGAGTAATAACGTTTGAGGTCATACTTGGTCTCAAACAAAGAACTCAAAAACTTAAAAATAAACAAACCCATAAACTTAAAAACTGGATTTGAATACCTATGAAAATGAATTACAAGTTAGCATGCCTCGCAGCTATGATGCTGGCAGGCATTACTGCAAATGCGCAGGACACGACAGAGCCTACTGGGGAATCAACACTCAAAGACCCTGTAACTAAACTATCGGAGCTTACCATCGTGAAGGAGTATGAGATGACTCTCCCATTCGTCTATGGTAAGGAGTATGAAAACAAGACCGTTTCCGTGACTCTTGACGGCATTTATGATGCCCTTGGCACGGTGGCTTCCGACCTCGATGCCAATGTGAACAATCACACGCTTACGAGGGCGATGAACACTACTCGCGAGTCGGAGGATGCCATTCCTATCTATTCGTGGAGTGACGACCTTGCACGTCCAGAGGACTTGGCAGGAGGAGCATGGTTTGGTGCCTACTATCAAGAGACGGATGACGGAACGGACCCTGTGCTCGTTGGTACAGCACCAAAGGGATGGGCAACAGGAAACAATACATTCTACACTCAGGAGATAAAGCTCAACGATGGCGAGTTCTCCATCATCACGGGTCAGTACCCAGGAGTGATGAAGGAGGGTGACAAGTTCGAGTCAAACCTTTATGTGGTGAATGGTGACAAGGGTGTGTCTATCAAGCTTATCACAAATGTGTATGTGCCAGCTATTCCTGTCTTTGCTGACCTTACTTGCGTGGGTGACACGTCCATTGCAATCTCGGCAGAGGTGAACAACAACTACCTCACCAAGACATTCAACGTGGATATTGAAAAGGTTTATTCACTCTTAGGTTGTCAGGCTTCAGACATTAGTGAGATATTTGCCTTCTCTGAGGAGGGCGTGATTACCAATCATCATTCGGCTGACGAAGGCGGATTCTTCTTCAATGAGGATGGCTTCGTAGGCGAGTGGGGACAAAGTGCTACGTTCTATATCACGGCAGGAGGACTCCCTAATGGTAAGTTTGCCATTGGTCAGCGTCCTAACAGGTTCGACGACCTGACAGAGGGCGTCAAGACACAGGAGACAGTATTCATGTTCATCTACGACAACAAGTATTACAAGGTGAACCTTTCATATACGGTTACTCCTTTCGTTCAGCATGGCGACGACGAGCTTGTACTCAAGTCAACTGAGTACATCACAAAGGAGATTGTGCCAGACCCAAGTTCTTATCCAGTAGATGCCAATACGGCTCTTGACCTCGACTATGTGGCTTCTATCATTGGTACAAAGGACTTCAAGGTGCTTACAGATACTGTCTATACAAATCCTTCGGACAATTCAATAAAGGTGGGAATGTCAGACTTGTATAACTGTACTCCAAGTCCAGGTTTCTGGTACGGCTCTACAGAGTATGCTGTTTCAGAGGGCAACACCATCGTATCTGCTGATGGTTGGAGCGCATCTTCATCATTCGGTTTTTCATACGTTGATGGTGAACTTGTATGGTTCCGTTACCCTGGTACTCATAATGCAAGCGACACATACAAGGCAAACATCTATCTCGTCAATAAGGAGACAAATGAATACATGAAGTATTGCATCACGGTGAACTATGTTGAGGAACTCACACCAAAGGATGAGGTTGTAGCAACAGATGAGAGCGTGGTGTTTGTTGACGAGTCAGCTGACGACCTCTTTAGAGGTGCTATTAACACAAAGAAGGTGTGCGAGCTTCTCGGTATTGAGAATCTTGCAGACGTGGCAGACGATGTGGCTGTTGTTTATGTTAAGTCACCTACATCAGAATATACAGAGAGCCTTGGTTCTTCACAGGCTTACAGCGCAAATGGTTATGCAAATGACTTGGCAGAGGAAAGCGGAGCATTCGTAGTAGGAATAGACGTTATTGACGATAATCTCTATGTCCTTGCCGACTTCGTAGATGCTGACAACAAGCAGATAGATGCTGTAGCCAATATCGGTATTCAGTATGCAGGCAAGCGCGTTATGTTCAAGGTTACGTTCTCAACAACAGACCCAGCCTTGTCCATCGCTTCTGCACGTGCAGCAGGCACAGCAGAATCTGTATATTCTTTGTCAGGTACAAGATTGTCTTCAGCCGTAAAGGGCGTAAACATCATCAAGATGTCTGACGGCTCTGTACGTAAGATTTTGAAATAAAAGATACCCCCCAAAGTTTTGCTTTACTAATTAGTCATCCCTTAAAAAGTATATTTCATCGAGATGCTATTGCAAAATAGCATCTCGAACACTTTTTTGACCAAATCTAAAAATGGATACAAAAGAACTTTCATGGATCTTTTGAAGTTGTAAGCTGCCGCTGCCAAC
>JAFZVY010000007.1 GCA_017617575.1 Bacteroidaceae bacterium
ATATTAAACCTTTATACACGTACGCGTATGAGGAAGAATATATTTATTATTTTTCCATTATGGGTGGTACTATCAGCATCTTTCGTATGTGAATCAGACAGATAAGTGGTGTGAAAAATTCCCTAAAATGCCCTTTTTTTTTACACAGACAAAAAAATAATAGCGGTTTTTCTTGGCATATTGGTATATAAATCATACATTTGGCTCGTTAACTAACCTGATACGAAAACGACCATGAATACCAACGGAGGTTTGAGAGCTGTCACCGCCCGGGAGATACGTGATAACCTTGAATCGTTTCTTTCCCTTGCCGAGCAAGGCAAGGTGTTTGTCTGTGATGATGCTGTGGGGTCGCTTCCCGACAGCCTGTGCACTCCCGAAGCCATGAAGATATGGGAGAGGCTCAAGCGTGCAGGATGGGTGGGGGCTGACTGCCACCCCGTGGGACTGTCGTATGCGCACATGGCAATGCTTGCCATGGAGTTTGGCAATCGCATGCACATACGCTGTATATGGAAGACTTTCGGCGAGTGCTGGGGCATCAAGCCCGAAGTGCTGCGCAGTGCCTACAACAGGGCACTGGGACAACAGCAGTTCTGCAAGGTGATGGAGAAGATAAGGAAGGCTATGGCCTTCGGAGTTAAAAGTTAAAAATTAAAGAAAAAAATACGCAAACCGTACTACATCCGTACTACATGAGTTTGTTCAGGAGTCCGTACCTTTGCATCGTCATCAGAAATAAAGCTGTTGGCTGTCCAAAGGGGTGTGGATGACTGGCCAGCTCCTACACCTCGGACATGATAAACCACAACACAAACATTAATCTTCCCCCTCGTTCCGAAAGGACGCCCCCACCGGGGGATGGGGGACTAAACACAACACAATTATGAAAGCAAAATTCATTAAGGATGAATCAACAGGTGACATCCAGATTCTATCAACAACAGTGAACGTGACAGACACAGACCGCCGCCTTGTATTGGGCAAGTCCATTTCGGGCAAAGTGACTGTAAGTGAGGACAGCTACGAGGTGTCTATCGACATTCCTAAGGCTCCAGAGCCAAGCGACGTAAGGAAGCTGTACGAAGGTCAGCTGTCTGGATTCCGTACTACGTTCAACAACAAGACTCAGAAGTACAGCTTCGTCTTCAATGCCACTGCCGACAAGATCAGTGCGCTTGGCAAGAAGACCATCCTCCATGAGGTCAAGGAGGGTATCGAGAAGATGTTTGAAGAGTAATACGGACCCTCTCCCCAGCCCTCCCCCTTTCAAGGGGAGGGAGAAGTTACTCCATCGCAAATTTATCCGTACTGTACGGTTGAAATTGTATGTTGTTTTTTGCCGCAGTGCGGCCAGTTAAAAAAACATGGTAAAAACCAAATAAAATCAAAAAAACATGTTTTTTCTTGTTTTTGTTCTGTTTCTATGCTGTTTTTCTAATATGCACCTTTGTGCAAAAATACAATCGTACAGGTAGAATTTATCCGCGAACAATGTAACAGCTCCCCGTCCTGAAAGAACGGGGTTGGGGGGAAGGTCCTTTAATTGGAAATGGCTATGCTAAACAACGATTTACAGAAACTTGGCAAGGCAGACGTGAAGAGGCTGGAAGAAATAGTCCAACTGACCATGGGGGTGCTTATCGACAGCATACATGACAAGAGCGAGGACTTGGAGCTTATCACCACCAAGTATGCAAGGAAGAACGAGAGGGAGAACGCACTCATCGACTTCATATCATCCTACCTTGACGGTGCTTTCAATAACTATATTGCCGTGCCAAGATACGTCCAGAAGTCAAGGGCAAGGCAGGACATACTCATCTTTGTCGGCACACACTGGCAGGAGATAGTGTATCAGCAACTCATCGACTTCGTTCGTGACTGCTGCCGAAAAATGGGGCTGATGGACTGTCTGTGCGGTGACCCGGATTTCATGAATCCGCTGATTGAGCAGTTTGCATTCCGTCGCTCACACTATCGCCATAACAGAGTGCCACAAGGAGAGGTGTGGATAAACATGCTGAACGGAACGCTTGAGATACATGACGGGGGCAAGATAGACTTCCGCGAACACCGTGCGGACGATTTCTTCACCTATGTCCTCCGCTATGTATATGACCCCAGAGCCGACTGCCCGATGTGGCACACGTTCCTCGCCCGCGTCATGCCCGAAACGGAGATGCAGATGCTGCTCGCCGAGTACATCGGCTACTGCTTTACCAAGAACATGAAACTGGAGAAGATGGCTGTCTTATACGGCACTGGTTGCAATGGCAAGTCGGTGACGATGGATGTCATTGAGAACATACTCGGCAAGGAGAACGTGAGCCACGTGTCGCTATCTTCTGCAACCACGGATGACGAGAAGCGCACGCACCTTGAAGGTAAGTTGGTCAACATATCGCCTGAGAGCAACAAGAACATTGACACTGCCATGCTGAAACAGCTGGTCAGCGGTGAGCCTGTCAACGTGCGTAAGCTGTATGTCGGCTCTTACGTCATCTACGATTATGCCAAGCTGATAACATCATTCAATCAGTTGCCACCAACTGAACGTACGTTCGGTTATTTCCGTCGCTGGCTTCTGTTCCCTTTCAAGGTGACCATTCCCGAAGATGAACAGGACATCAACCTCGTCCGTAAACTGTGCGACGAACTGCCAGGCATCATGAACTGGGTGCTGGAAGGGCTCAAACGTCTGACGAGGACAAAGGCTTTCACGAACAGTCCAACCTGTAATTCTGCCTTGGCGGACTATCAGAAGCGTACTAACTCGGCTCTCATGTACCTGACAGAGAATTGTGAAATAGACGATTATACACCTACGAAGCTAAAGGATCTTTATGCCAACTATGTTCTTTATTGCAATAGCGAGGGCATATCGACTAAGATGCTGAAAAGGAACTTCCGTGAAAACCTTGAAACATTTGGAGCGAAGAGGAAGGAATATAACCATACGGAATATTACAATGTCAAGATTTTGAACTATGAATAAATGGACCCCCTCCCCAGCCCTCCAGGACCCCCTCCCCAGCCCTCCCCCTTTCAAGGGGAGGGAGAAGTTACTCGGTCGCTGAATGACTCCTTGAAACACAGAGAGCACGGAGGGCACAGAGGATATTGTTTTCTTTTGTTTTCCTATGTTTTCTTTTGTTTTTCTAATTGGCGCGTATCGCGCATTAAATATGAGCTAACCTGCTGTTAATTACTTCCCTTCGGTCAGTGAGACCGCTTCACTAAGTTATTAATTGTTAATTATTAATTGAAAATGTTAATTTCAAAAATGGGCTACTACAAATACAGGTTTGAGGAACTGAACCAGCTCAATATGCTTGACGTGGTGGAAAAGCTGAACTTTACTGTCAAGGTATCAGGCAATACACGGACAATCCTTTGCCCATGTCATGACGACCATCATCCTTCGATGGTAGTTTATCCTCATAGGGTGAAATGCTTTGCTTGTGACAAAGGATTTGGTGTAATCAACTTTGTCATGGAGGTGAGGCACGTAGATGTAAAGGATGCATGCGAATGGCTATACAACCAGTTTGGCGTGGGGCGTGAGTGGGTGGAGACACCTGCCACGAAGGGACAGACAAACCGACAGAAAACACCCAAGCGTACCACAAAAGCTCAATCCCTTCAGGCAATCATTGATAGAGCCGTGTCTGGGTGTTCCTGTTCCGCAAAATGCACGAAGGGTACTAATGAAACAGTCTATGCTTTTACGCTTGAATACGTGGCAAAGCACATGAGCGTGGACAACAGCTTTTGCAAATGCTTGCGTCATCTGTTCAACGCCGAAACTGTGCAGTATGTTACTGAAATGTACGGTATAGGAAATTTTGGAGTGGACGACACCATGTTTCCCATCATTGACAAAGACCTGAGGGTGCATAACATAAAGATACAGCACTACGACACAAACGTGTTCTCCGACACGTTCTTCCACAAGGACAGGGGCGGTGCATGGTGGTATGGGCGCAAGTACCTTGAGACGCACAAGGGTGTCAGTGGCACTCACGACGTAAACTGTTACTTTGGCGAGCATCTTATATCACGTTTCCCGTCCTCCACCATCATCCTTGTGGAGAGTCCCAAGAACGCTGTCCTTGGTGCTTGTATGTGGCCAGAGCACGTATGGGTAGCAACAGGCAACAAGGGGATGCTCACTCGTGACCGCCTCCATTGTCTCCGTGGTCGCAAGGTGCTTGTCATGCCCGACTGCGATGCCGTGGACGAATGGCGTGAGAAACTCGACACTATGCGTGACCTTGCCACCTTCATCATCTCCGACATGGTGGAGGAGTTCCGCAAGCTCGGCAACAAGGCAGACATCGGCGACTGGGTGGTGGAGAAGATGAGACGAAAAAATGAATGAAAATAATTTATTATAGAATTTTTGAATTGATATTATTTTACAAGAAATAATCATTTATCAACATGCTTTTTCACTTAATGGCACATAACGAACACGATTATTCAAAAACATTTCGTAATTTTGTGGCGTAAAATAATAACAATGCCAAGAATATGTGCACATACAAAGACATAGACAACATATTACTTCCTAACGGTAAGACTGCCTACGAGGCTAACCGCAATGCAAGCAATGAGATAGAGCACATCTACCTCGACTCATGGCAACGCGGAATATCCGTTCCTTTCTTTGACAACTCAGGCAACATCTACCTTGCCAATCCCGACGGTAGCGAAGACCACGTGGCACTTGACCGCAAGACACGCACATACAGAATCCTGCACAGAACTGCCGCTCCCGGTCAAGGCAGATACGCCTACCTAATCAAACAATAATGATGCCAGAGTCCTTCAATCGCTTATACACTTCCCTTTGCGGCAACTTCAGCAACACGGTATCGTCACAAGAGATTTTAACATTATTATTGTCCACATAAGAACACGAATAATACCGAGGAAAGACACGACAGCACATAAAATCATTCGATGACAGTATGCGATTTCCAAATCACATCCACATTTTGTGTCCGTCGATTCTCCGTTGTATCTCCGTTCAGACTCCCTTGATTCTCCTATACAACTCCGGAGAATGTCCACCGAATCTCCACCGATTCGATGGACATCCGATGACTATCCCATGGTGATGATACGGAGAAGCAACGAAGGACTAACGGAGATGCAACGGAGAACGAACGGAGCATCAACGGAGGTAATTAACAACTAATAATTAACATGCTGGTTCACGATAACAGATTAACAAATTTACATGCAAGTTCGCTACTTATTCACAGTGAGGAAGACCGACACCATCCCTCCCGACATGGAGAGGTTGGAGAGGGGCTGCTCTGTGCACTCCTCAGAGCACACGCGACCTCAGAGAACTCATAATAAATCCACGAACCAAGAAAAAAAACTCAGTGTCCTCCGTGCCTCCGCTTCCTATAGAAAAAACAAAATATTATTTGTTAAAAAATGTTTATTTCGAGAATTATGCAAGCTCAGCCTTTCCTTGTAGTCTTTTGTACTCATGACAGGCTTCATAATCCATGTCATTTTTGACAAGTGAGATGG
>JAFZVY010000136.1 GCA_017617575.1 Bacteroidaceae bacterium
AGCTATAAGCATTCCGATAAGAGCCATCATAAGACTCTTACCCATCTTTGTGAGGTCTGTCTTTGTAACAGTTCCGATGAATGCCATCACACCAAATGTTCCTGCAGTAATGAAGAATGTGGTTGCGATGGAAGATGCTGTATAAAGCACGAAAATGCTTGACAATGTAACACCATTAAGGATTGCGTAGATGGAGAACATCAACGAAGCAGATGCAAGTGACATCTTATGAATGCGAGCTGAAAGCCACATCACAAGTCCTACTTCAGCAATCATCAATCCATAGAACACGATGCTATTTGAGAATATTGCAAGCATGAGTGATGGACTTGTTGCAACGTAATAAGCAGAAAGACCTGTCATTACGAGGGCAAGAGTCATCCATACATACACTTTGCGAATCAAGGATGTATAAGCATCCGTAAAAGAATAAGAGTGTGACTCGTAGTCACGAACATAAGTTTCCATATCTGTGATTTATAAAATATTAATTATTCATTTATCTATATTTGTCATCCGCACTACCCTACTCGTTACGAATAACAACCGCAAAAGTATGGAATTTTATCGAGATATACGTAATTTTCGCAACAAAATAGTATTTTTTAACAAACGAAACAATGGCGAAAAATAGAGAAGCTATATAATTTCGTTTGGCTTAAAACAGATGCTCCGTGAAGTCAAATTCACGGAGCATCACCTTATTTATTATTATATGTTCCTTAAATATGCTTCTCCTTGTACTCAAACTCAACAGGGATGGTGCACTTTACGCATACAGGCTTGCCATCTTTCATTGCAGGAGTAGCCTTTGGCATGTTGAATACGAGTCTTACGGCTTCAACGAGTAATGACTGTACGGCTTCCTCGTATCGCTTCTGAGCCTTTGGCTTTAGCTTTGGATATTCCTTCAATAGCTTCTCCAATGCAAGCTTGGCGATACCCTTGTCTTTTGTTGCCTTGATGCCGTTGTATTCAATGGCTTCAACCTCATCGGCAAGACCGTCTTCGTTGAGGATGTAGGACACGATGACCTTTCCTTCCACGGCTTCCCTCTGAGCTTGGTAAGGGTACTTCATGTTTGCCTTGATAAAGTTGTGCGCGGCTCTTTCACCTCCCTCAAAGTGTGCAGGAGTGTCAGGGTTGTTGCAGATAACGTAGGAACTCTCTGCAACATTTCCGTTCTTCTGTTTATCGTTCGTAGTTTGTGCAAAGGCATTTGATGCCATCATTGCACATAGACATAATGAAAAGAATGCTTTCATAACGATTTTTTTTTGGTTAATTATTGGTTATTGTGTTTTATATGATTACAAGTTACTTGCAAAGCAAGTTTAACTATTCCTATTTTTCGTTTTCTTCCATCATGCACTTGATGGCTTCGAGGTTACATTCCTTGTAGGAAAAATCTTCGTTGCAGCAGTCGTCGCCTACCCATTGACCATCCTCCTTAATCATGGTGAGATAAACGGTGTGATTGTGGGCATCTTCTAAATCGAGGTCAATGACACACTTTACCACAACGGCAGTATCGTTCTTGACTTCATGAATTGTAGCAGACTTTAGTTTGATGTTATCACCATAATCTTGCGTTAAGGTCCAGAATACACATTCTGCTCCCCAGCATCCTTCGGCAAGCTTACAGCCTTTTTCGCTTATGGCTTTATGTTCCTTGGAGAAGAAGCTATAGTCATATTCGCTGTCATTGAACCAGACTGAATAAATATGCTTTACACGTGTAAGCACATCCTTGTACTTCACGTCTGCTTGTTTTTCGGTATCTGTGGCTTCTGCGTTGGCAACCTCTTTTGTGTTGGCATTAACACCCACGTCAACATTTACCTTGTTCTTGCTTCCTGTGCATGAAGCGAGAATAATCATGGTAGTAAAAAGTATTTTGCTTTTCATATTGTTGGGTCTTGATTTGAGGATTAAGATTTGGCTAATGCTAATAATGCATAGTCAAATCTTAATCCTATTGTTAGTTGTTGTTTTTCTATGATGAATTTTACTTCCCTGTGGCCTGTGCGACCACTTCTGTAGGCTCTTAAGAACTAAATCTTAATTACTTCCCTTCGGTCAGTGAGACCGCTTCGCTTAGTTCTTAATTATTAAGTAGTGCTGCCATCTGTTCTGCTACCTTCTTTGCTTCCTCGCCAGCAACCTTGGCAAAGTTCTCTGTCTTGTCGGCATAGATGATGGCACGGCTTGAGTTGACGATGAGTCCGCAGTCCTTTGTCATTCCGTACTTGCATACTTCTTCGAGGCTGCCGCCCTGTGCGCCGATACCCGGAACGAGGAGGAAGTGCTCTGGAACAATCTTACGGATGTCCTCAAACATACGACCCTGTGTGGCACCTACGACATACATCATGTTGTCCTTGTTGCCCCATTCCTGACTCTTGCGGAGAACCTTCTCAAAGAGACGCTCGCCGTTCTCGTCAGTTGTGAGCTGGAAGTCGTGGCTACCCTTGTTTGATGTGAGTGCAAGGAGAATGACCCACTTACCCTCATACTGGAGGAATGGACTAACGCTGTCCTCTCCCATGTAAGGAGCAACTGTAACAGAGTCGAGGTTGCACTCCTCAAAGAATGTGCGAGCATACATTGAGCTTGTGTTACCGATGTCACCACGCTTAGCGTCTGCGATGATGAAGTGGTTAGGATAGTTGTCGTTGAGGTACTTGATGGTAGCCTCAAAAGAGAGCCATCCCTTTACTCCCATGCTCTCGTAGAATGCGAGGTTAGGCTTGTAAGCCACGCAGTAAGGAGCTGTTGCATCAATGATAGCCTTGTTGAAGGCGAAGATTGGGTCTTCCTCCTTCAAGAGGTGCTCTGGAATCTTCTTGATGTCTGTGTCGAGACCTACACAAAGGAAAGTCTTCTTCTCTCGAATCTGGTTGATAAGTTCTTGACGTGTCATATTATTTTACTATGTTATAAATATTGTTGCAAAGTTACGACTTATTTTTTGAACTTCCGTCTTTTATAGATGCTAAAGTGAAGCTAAATGGAATACTCATAGCACAGTTTTTCTGATTATGACTGCAAGGCAGTAGGTAATGATGGCTATGAGTAGGGCGATAAGTCTGTGTGACGTGTGCTTGCGAATGGCAAGTGTCATCGTGAGGATGATGCCATACATGAGGATGCACTCTGTAAGAGTTGGAGTGCAAAAGTACACGGAGTAGGGGATGGAGGCAATGGTGTGGGCTATGGTGCATATTGCTGATGCCGTCCATTGGAGTATGGCGAGAATGAATGTGGATAATGATGCACTCCAGATAGTTGCCCACCATATAGCAGAAAGGATGATGAGTGCAGAAACGAGCATCGTAGCCATGAGATTGGAGACGATGGATAGCAGTGGGATTTGATGAAAGGTGTATGCAACGATTGGGATGGTGAAGATGTTGCATACGAGGGATATAATGGCTATGTCCTTGACGGCGTTGAGTGTCTTGTAGGTGTAGGTCTTGATGAATGGCGCGTGTTTTGGTGCGTTAATCTTGAACCTACGGCAGAGTGTGTCGCCCAGGGTGCATATTCCTATGACAGCAGAGAATGATAACTGGAAACCGAGATGGAAAAGTATGAGTGGTTCAATGATGAGCATTATCATTCCTGTGAGTAGGCATGAGTTGAGGGGCGTCACCCTGCGTCCGAACGACTGTGTGAAGACGAGGAGTGAGCACATGATGGTGGCACGAACGAGTGATGGTTGCATTCCTGCCATGAAGGCGTAAGCCCATAGGCAGAGAATGGAAAGGACGTTACTCTGTATCTTCCAACGGTGGGAGACGATTCTGCCGAGAAAGATGTAATGAAGTAACAGGAATACGATGGTGATGTGGAAACCTGAGAGAGCGAGAGTGTGGCTAAGTCCTGCCTTGGAGAAACAATCTTTTGTGTCCTTGGTGAGTCCTTGTCGCCATCCTATGGTCATAGCTTCGATGATGCTTCCTGTCTCACCCGTTAATCCATGCTCTGAATATTTTTTGTGTAACTTCTTCTGGATGTCGAGTGCCTTGGCACTTGCAAAAGGGTTGTGATTATAGAGCTCGTATTTCCAATTCTTGCCGTATTCATGATAGGCGTTATCAAGGCTTCGGCTTGTGAGCTCGTAGCCAAAGGTGAGGAATGTGATGGTACTCGTGATGATAAAAACACGTGTATGGTTCTTGATGTAAGAATAAACCGTGCATAATACAGCTACGACTAATACCACCAATAGTATCACAGGTTGATAACCTGTTATTTCATAAACAGAAAACGCCCCAATCATACCAATAAACATCGGTATGATGAGGCGTAATATTGGATAACGACGCGTAAGCATACTATAATGAATTAGGAACTAAGCGAAGCGTTCTCACTGACCATAGGGAAGTAATGAGGAATTAGGAATGAGGAATTGATAGTGCTCTTCCCGAGAATGGAATGGCATTTGTTCATTCCTAAAAACTCACAAACTTCACTTTTAACTGTTAACGTTTTATTGTTAACTCTGAAAGCCCCAATGGAGGCTTACAGCTCTGCTTCCTTGAGTCGTTCTGCATTTTCTGCCACGATGAGGTGGTCGATGCAGTCTTGGATGTCGCCATCCATGAAGGCTCCAAGGTTATAGATTGTATAGTTGATACGGTGGTCTGTGATTCGTCCCTGTGGGTAGTTGTATGTACGAATCTTGGCAGAACGGTCACCTGTACTTACCATTGTCTTACGGCGTGAAGCTATGTCGTCAATATACTTCTGGTGCTCCTTGTCGTAGATGTATGTGCGGAGACGTGCAAGTGCACGTTCCTTGTTCTTTGGCTGGTCACGTGTCTCTGTACATTCAACGAGGATTTCCTCTGTCTCGCCTGTGTTAGGGTTCTTCCACATATAACGTGCACGAACACCTGACTCCACCTTGTTGACGTTCTGACCTCCAGCACCTGATGAACGGAATGTATCCCACTTGATTTCGCCCTCGTTAATCTGTACGTCAAAGGCTTCTGCCTCAGGGAGTACGGCTACGGTAGCGGCACTTGTGTGAACACGTCCCTGTGTCTCTGTTGCAGGCACACGCTGAACGCGGTGAACACCAGACTCGTATTTCATTGTACCATATACGTTCTCACCTGTAACGGTACATACGATTTCCTTGTAACCACCACTTGAACCTTCAGAGAAGGAACTAACAGTGAGGTGCCATCCCTTGATTTCGCAATATTTAGAGTACATACGGAAGAGGTCGCCTGCAAAGAGGGCTGCCTCGTCGCCACCTGTACCGCCACGAATCTCAAGTGTGACGTTCTTGCTATCCTCAGGGTCGGCAGGGATGAGGAGAAGCTTGATTTGTTCCTCAAGTTCAGGGATGCGCTTCTCGTTTGCAGCAATCTCTTCGCGAGCCATCTCCTTCATGTCCGGGTCGTCCTCAAGTGCGAGGAGTTCCTTTGCCTCTTCAAGGCCTTTTGTAGCATTTATATATTCCTTGCGGGCATTCATGATGTCCTCAAGGTTCTTATATTCCTTAGTCAATTGCACGTAACGCTTTTGGTCGGCAATGACATTAGGGTCTGTAATGAGGGTTGACACTTCCTCGAAGCGAGGCACAAGTCCCTCAAGTTTGTCAAGTATTTCCATATAAAACAGACAGCCCCCTAACCCCCGAAGGGGGCATCCTCCGGGTCGGGGGGAGTGTTCTTGTTATTTTATTTTCTATGTAATTTTTATTATTGTTGTCCTTAAAGAGTCCTCAAAGCTCCTTATCCAGACAATCTTGTCTGATAGTTTTCCGGATGGCCGCCCCGTTACTTCCCTTCGGTCAGTGAGATCGCTTCGCTAAGTTGGGGGGTCGGGGGGCTAATAATTGAACTCTCCGAATTCGCTCTTTATTGTCAAAGACTTCTTGCCTTCTTCAACACGACCTACAATCTGAGCGTCGATGTTGAATGACTTTGAAATCTCAATAACCTTTTCTGCCTTCTCTGGTGAGAGGTAAACCTCAAGGCGGTGACCCATGTTGAAGACCTTGTACATCTCTGCCCAATCTGTGCCTGACTCCTTGGCAATAGCCTTGAAGAGTGGTGGAACTGGGAACATGTTATCCTTGATGACACGGCAGTTGTCGCCTACGAAGTGGAGTACCTTTGTCTGTGCGCCACCAGTACAATGTACCATACCGTGGATGTCGGCACGCATCTCGTCAAGAAGTTTCTTGACAACTGGAGCGTAAGTACGGGTAGGTGAGAGAACAAGTTTTCCTGCGTTTACAGGTGCTCCATCAACTGGGTCTGTGAGCTTGTATGAGCCTGAATAAACAAGTTCTTCTGGTACAGCCTTGTCGAATGACTCTGGGTATTTCTCAGCGAGGTACTTTGCGAATACATCATGACGTGCAGATGTGAGTCCGTTTGAACCCATACCTCCGTTGTATTCCTTCTCGTATGTTGCCTGTCCACAAGAACTGAGACCTACGATAACATCGCCTGGGCGGATGTTAGCATTGTCGATAACGTCTGAACGCTTCATACGACAAGTTACTGTAGAGTCAACGATGATGGTACGAACGAGGTCGCCCACATCAGCAGTCTCGCCACCTGTAGCGTAGATGCCTATACCCATCTTGCGCATCTCGGCAAGAAGTTCGTCTGTTCCGTTGATGATGGCAGAAATAACCTCACCAGGGATGAGCATCTTGTTACGTCCGATTGTGGAACTAACGAGGATATTGTCAACAGCACCGACACAAAGGAGGTCGTCGGTATTCATGATGAGAGCGTCCTGAGCGATACCTTTCCATACTGAGATGTCGCCAGTCTCCTTCCAGTACATGTACGCAAGACTTGACTTTGTACCTGCGCCATCAGCGTGCATAATGTTACAGTACTCTGGGTCGCCCCCAAGGATGTCTGGGATAATCTTACAGAAAGCCTGTGGGAAGATGCCCTTGTCGATGTTCTTGATTGCGTTATGAACATCCTCCTTGGCTGCGCTGACTCCGCGCATCATGTATCTCTGCTTATTGTCAATAGCCATAAAATATTTGGATTTCAAATTGTGATTTATTATTTATGCTCACTAAGATGTTGCAAAGTTAGGTGTTTCGCGTAACTTTTCAAAGAGTATCGTCGCAAAACTTGTCTTAAAGGTACTATTTGATAAAAAAAGCAGAGGCAGATAAGGGCTATTTGAAAAATAAGTAGTAATTTTGTACCCATAATTATAATTTAATTGGCAATGGTTTTTACTGCACAGCAAATAGCAGCTTATACAGGTGGTACTGTTGATGGTGACGAGAACGTAACCGTAAGTACCTTTGCGAAGATTGAAGAAGGAACTAAGGGTGCACTTTCTTTCCTTGCCAATCTTCAGTACGAACATTATATTTACGACACAGAGTCAAGTGTCGTTTTGGTCAATAAGGACTTTCAACCTTCACGTGAAGTAAAAGCAACTCTCGTCAGAGTTGATAATGCATACGAGTCTGTAGCTAAGCTTCTCCAGCTCTACCAGAGCATGGAGCAGAAGCGTACAGGCATAGACCCTCTCGCATACGTGGCTCCAACGGCAAAGATTGGTAAGGATGTGTATCTCGCACCTTTTGCTGTCGTTGGCGACAACGCAGTTATCGGTGACGGATGCCAGCTCTATCCTCACGCTACGGTAGGCGAAAATGCAAAGTTGGGCAATAACACAATCATGTACAGCAACGCTGTGGTTTATCATGGTTGCGTGATTGGCAACAACTGTATCCTTCATGCAGGTTGCGTAATCGGAGCTGACGGCTTCGGTTTTGCTCCTACAGCAGATGGATATGAGAAGATTCCACAAATCGGTATCGTAACAGTAGAGGATAACGTTGAGATTGGTGCAAACACTTGTATCGACCGTTCAACAATGGGTTCAACATACGTTCGTAAGGGAGTCAAGCTTGACAACCTCGTGCAGATTGCGCACAACGTAGAGGTAGGCGAACACACAGTCATGAGTGCACAGAGCGGTATCGCTGGTAGCACAAAGGTTGGACAGTGGTGTATGTTCGGCGGTCAGGTCGGTATCGTTGGCCATCTTCGCATTGGCGACAAGGTGTATTGTGGTGGCAAGGCAGGTATATCAGGTGATAAGCTCGCCAAGAAGGGTAACATATCACTTATGGGTTATCCAGGTGTGGAAGCAAAGGAATTTGCTAAGCAGTCAGCTGCCTTGAAGAGGTTGCCAGACCTTCTCAAGGAAGTAGAGAAACTCAAGCGTGAGATAGAAGAATTAAAGAACAACAAGTAATAAATATGACAAAACAGCAAACTCTAAAGGATAACTTTGTTCTTAAAAGCAAGGGACTTCACACAGGTCTCGTCATCACAGCAACATTTTGTCCTGCAGATGTGAACTACGGCTACAAGATTCAGAGAGTTGATCTCGAAGGCCAACCAATTATAGATTGCGATGCCCGTATCGTAGGCGACACACAGCGTGGTACAGTCCTCGTGAAGGGTGATATTAAGATAAGCACCATTGAGCACGCCATGGCAGCACTTCGTGCAGCAGGCGTTGACAACTGTCTCATTCAGCTTGACGGTCCTGAGATGCCTATTCTTGATGGTAGCTCTTACTATTTCACACAGTCCATCCAGAAGACAGGACTTGTGGAACAGGACGCAGAAAGAGAATATATCGTTATTGACAAGAAGATAGAGGTTAAAGGTGATAATGGCGAACATCTCGTTATCGAGCCTTCTGATGGTTTCAGTCTCGATGCAACAATTGCATTCGATTCTCCAAACCTCAGCAACCAGCATACTTCACTTGAGAGTCTCGACAAGTTTGCCGAGGACTTCTCTTCAGCAAGAACATTCGTGTTTGTCCGCGACATTGAGCCACTTCTCAACATGGGACTCATCAAGGGCGGCGACCTCGACAACGCAATTGTAATATATGAGAGAGAGATGCCACAGGAGCGTTATGACAAGCTTGCCGACACACTCGGCATTCCTCACATGGACGCACACCATCTCGGTTACCTCAACCACAAGCCTCTCACATGGCCAAACGAATGTGCACGTCACAAGCTTCTTGACATCATTGGCGACCTCGCTCTCGTGGGTAAGCCAATAAAGGGCAAGGTGACAGCCTTCAAGCCTGGCCATACTATTAACAATAAGTTCGCGCGCGCGATACTTAATAATATATAATAAGAACCCTTCAGGGTAAACTCCGACATTGGGCTTTTAATCATGCCCACAGAACAATAATAGTATATAGTTCCCACATAGAACTCGAAACATACAAACGTAAAAACTCAAGAACAATATAATGATTAGTCCATTAGCATTTATCGATCCAGAAGCTAAGATTGGCGAGAATTGTGAAATCGGCCCATTCTGCTTCATTGACAAGAATGTAGTTATTGGTGACAACAATGTTCTCATGAACAACGTCACTCTTCTCAACGGTACTCGCATGGGTAGCGGCAACACGCTCTTCCCAGGCGCAGTTATCGGTGCCGTTCCACAGGACCTCAAGTTCCGTGGCGAGGAGACAACAGTTGAGATTGGCGACAACAACAAGATTCGTGAGAACGTAACTATCCACCGTGGTACTGCCAGCAAGGGCAAGACTACCGTTGGAAGCAACAACCTCATCATGGAGAATGCCCATATCGCTCACGACTGTGAGTTCGGTAGCGGCATCATCATGGGTAACTCAACAAAGCTTGCAGGTGAGGTAGTGGTAGATGATAATGCAATCATCAGCGCCGTAGTTCTCGTTCACCAGTTCTGCCGCATCGGTGGATACACAATGGTACAGGGTGGTAGCCGTACTCCAAAGGACATCCCTCCATTCATCATGGCAGGAAAGGAGCCTATCTCTTACTTCGGACTCAACGTGGTAGGTCTTCGTCGTCGTGGATTCAGCAACGAGCTCATTGACAACATTCACCATGCATATCGTCTTATCTACAATGCCAACCTCACAGTAGCTGAGGCTGTTGAGCAGATTAAGGCTGAGGTGCCTATGAGCAAGGAGATTGAGTACATCATCGACTTCGTAAGCAATAGCAAGCGAGGAATCATTCGATAAATGCCCCCTAATCCCCGAAGGGGGCAACCTTCGGAATTGTTTCGTAAAGGTTGTTTGTCGGGGTTGTTGTTTTACCATCCGCCCCCATACTGGATGGTCGCCCTCCATGAGGGTTGGGGGCTATTATTATGGTTTACAAATTCACAATTATCTCCGATGAAGTAGAGGACTTCATGCGAGAGATTACAATAGATGCAGATGCCAAGTTTGTGGAACTTCACAAGCTTATCATAGACTCTTGTGGTTATAATGACGACCAGCTCACATCATTCACTATCTGTGGTGACGGTTGGGAGAAGGGACAGGATATCACACTTGAGGATATGGACACGGATTCTGAGAATGACTCATACATCATGTCTGAGACAGAACTCAGCGAGTTCCTTGAGGATGAGAAGCAGCATCTTATATACACTTTCGACCCTCTTGCTGACCGTCGTTTCTACATCGAGTTGTCAGCAATAGAGACTGGTAAGAATCTTGCACATGGCAAGGTGACTCGCTCTATTGGCGAAGCCCCTAAGCAGACACTTGACTTTGACGAGATGTTCAACAACAATCCTGTCGAGGTTGGTTCTACAGGCCTTGACGAGGATGACATCTTTGGCGAGGAGGGTATCTCTGACGAGGATATTGACCTCGAAGGACTTGACATTACAGATGGCGAACCATTCTAATGGCAATCGAAGGACAAAAGACATTGGTTGTTCTGCTCGGTCCTACTGGCGTGGGAAAGACAGAGCTTAGCCTCGAATTGGCAGAAAGACTTGGCTCGCCAATCATAAATGCTGATTCAAGGCAGATATACAAGGATATCGAGATAGGTACGGCTGCGCCTACGGAGGAGCAGTTGAAAAGGGTAAAGCACTACTTTGTGCATACCCTTGACCTTCACGAATACTATAGTGCCGCGGAATATGAGACAGATGTCATGAAACTGCTTGACGAACTGTTCAAGGATAACGATTGTGTAGTTCTCACAGGTGGCAGCATGATGTACATAGATGCCGTGACAAAAGGTATTGATGATATCCCAACCGTTGACGAGGAGACACGTAACCTACTCAAGGAACGACTTGAGAATGAAGGATTGGATACTCTCCTCGAAGAACTTCGGGTGCTTGACCCCGAACATTACGAGATTGTTGACAAAAAGAATCACAAGAGGGTGGTTCACGCATTAGAGATATGCTATATGACTGGAAAGACATATACGTCATTTCGCACGAATACCAAAAAGAAAAGACCTTTTAGGATTGTTAAGTTTGGACTTAGGCGTGACCGTGCTGAACTCTTTGATAGGATAAATAAACGAGTGGACACCATGATGGCTGACGGACTTATGGACGAAGCCCAAAGAGTGTATCCACTAAGGCACCTCAACTCGCTCAACACCGTGGGTTATAAGGAAATGTTCAACGTGATAAGCGGAGAATGGGAATTACCTATGGCTGTGGAGCGTCTGAAAAAGAACACCCGTGTGTATGCAAAGAAACAGATGACTTGGTTCAACCATGACACCGACATACATTGGCTTGACGCCGACAAGATGGATACACACGCGATGCTTGATGCTATTCTAAAGGATTTATGATGGCTTAAGTGTTATGAAAGCATTTATGATTAATGTTAAGAAGTATGTCAGTTTTGCTTGGCACTGGTATGCTTCTCAGTTTAAGGGTGTATGGTATCAGAGAATTGTTACTCCGATAGCAACACTTACCGTTGCATTCTTCCTCTATCTCGGAGCTGTTGATTGCAACTTCCTTGGATTGTTCGGTTTGTCTCCTACTATGGAGTGTATCGAGAATCCTGTCAGTTCAGAGGCATCAATGGTGTACTCTGCGGATAGCGTGCTTCTTGGTAAGTTCTTTAGTGAGAACCGTTCACCTGTCAAGTTTGAAGAGATTTCACCATACGTAATAAACGCCCTCATCTCTACGGAGGATGAGCGTTTCTATCAGCACCATGGTATTGACTATCAGGGTGTCTTTGCTGCCGTTAAGGATATGAGTAAGGGTAATGCACGAGGTGCAAGTACTATCACTCAGCAGCTTGTGAAGAACCTTTTCAAGATACGTAGTCAGTACTCTACAGGTGTGCTTGGCAAGATTCCTGGACTCAAGATTCTCATCATGAAGTCCAAGGAATGGATTACTGCCATCAAGATTGAGCAGAGATACAACAAGAAGGATATTATAACCCTGTATCTTAACACAGTGGATTTTGGTAGTAACTCATACGGAATCCGTACTGCTGCAAGGACTTACTTCAACACAGAACCTAAGAACCTTACAGCAGAACAGGCTGCCACTCTCGTTGGTCTCCTGAAGGCTACCACGACTTATAACCCACGAATCAATCCGAAGAACAGTTTTGCCCGTCGTAACGTGGTACTTGGTAATATGCTCTCACACAACGGTATGTTTACTGAGGGTAAGATGACCAAGGCTATGCACGACTCTCTCGTGAAGATTCCTATCAATATCTCCCATTACAAAGTGGAGAATGCATACGATGGTAAGGCACAGTATTTCCGTCTTGCCGTAAGGGAATATCTGAGAGAATGGTGCAAGGAGAATGACGTTGACTTATACGGCGACGGACTCAAGATATACACTACTATTGATACGCGCATGCAGGCTTATGCAGAATGGGCTGTCAACAAGCAGATGAAGGTTCTCCAGAAGCGTTTCGACGACCACTGGAGAGGTATGAATCCTTGGCGTGACAGAGCGCATCAGGAGATTCCTAACTTCATTGAGAACATCGCAAAGACAACGAGTGCATACAAGTACCTCGACACTAAGTATAACGGAAATCAGGATTCCATATTCTACTATCTCAACCAACCTCATCCTGTCAAGCTCTTTGCCTATGGCAAGGATGGCGTGAACGGACTGACGGAGCAGATGATGAGTACCATGGATAGTATTCGCTACATGGTGCGCTTCCTCCATTGTGGATTTGTAGTCATGGAACCAAAGACCAGCTTTGTCAAGTGCTGGGTTGGAGACATCAACTTCGGCTCTTGGAAGTATGACAAGGTAACGGCTATGCGTCAGCCTGGTTCTACGTTCAAGCTCTTCGTCTATTCTTCTGCGTTTGAGAACAACGATTCCATCGTTCCTTCTTCACGCCGAATGGATAGCTACATCACGCTTCGTGTACCAGATGACAAAGACACGACAAAGCTTGTTCCTTGGACTCCGCACAACGCTAACGGCTATTGTACAAATGGTAATATGCCACTCAAGTCTGCCTTTGCGCAGTCTGTCAATACGGTTGCCGTAAAGCTTGGACAGGAAACAGGTATAGACAATGTGGTGGATGTAGCTCATCGTATGGGTATTCATAGCCCACTTGTTGCTACTCCTGCACTTGCACTTGGTTCTTCGGACGTCAACCTGCTTGAGCTTGTTGACTCATACTCTACAGTAATGAACGACGGTATGCAGCGTGACCCAATCCTTGTCACAAAGATTGTTGACCGTAACGGTAAGGTCATCTATGACTATGACGAGGAAGTGGCAAAGGCAAAGCGTGCCATCAAGTACAAGACTGCTTTCTATATGCAGAGACTCTTCTGGGAAGGTCTTCACGACCGACTTGGTACAACGGCAGCACTCTGGCAGTATATCCATCCTGTTTGCAACGATAATGACTTCGGAGGCAAGACAGGAACATCAAACAATCACTCTGACGCATGGTTCGTTGGTGCTACAGCCAACCTTGTGGGAGGTGCTTGGGTAGGTGGTGAGTACCGCTGTATTCACTTCCGCACAGGTGAACTCGGACAGGGAAGCCGCACGGCTCTTCCTATCTTCGGTTACTTCATCTGCAAACTCCTTCAGGATCCACGCTTCAAGCACTATGGAGGTAAGTATCCAGAGCCAGACCCAGAGGCAAAGATTCCACGCGACAGCTACATCTGCCCTGCATTCTATTGCCCACTTGACTCCATCCGCAAGGATAGTTCAAGTGTGAGCGAGGATGGCAATACCGTCGTAATGGCAGGGGGTGAACTCGTGATTAGGAAGAGGGAAGAGTAAAAGGCAAAATCCCATGAGCCTTCTATGGCTCGCTTCACAATAGAACACAACAACAAAATGCCCCTTATCATTTTTGCCGACAAGTCTGGCGAGGATGTGCGGGGACTCTAAACATCTAAATAAATGAAAGCTTTAACAAGAACAGACTTTAACTTCCCAGGACAGAAGGAAGTGTATCACGGTAAGGTTCGTGACGTGTACAACATCAACGATGATCTTATGGTTATGGTTGCTACTGACCGTATCTCTGCATTCGACGTTGTTCTTCCAAAGGGTATCCCATTCAAGGGACAGGTACTTAACCAGATTGCTGCTAAGTTCCTCGACGCATCTTCAAGCGTCGTTCCAAACTGGAAACTTGCTACTCCAGACCCAATGGTTACTGTCGGCCTTAAGTGTGAAGGCTTCCGTGTCGAGATGATTATCCGTGGTTACCTCACAGGTTCTGCTTGGCGTGACTACAAGGCAGGCAATCGTACTATCTGTGGCATCACTCTCCCAGAGGGTATGCGCGAGAACGAGAAGTTCCCAGAGCCAATCATCACTCCTACTACTAAGGCTGATGAGGGTCACGATGAGAACATCTCAAAGGAGGAAATCATTGCTCAGGGCATCGTTAGCAAGGAAGACTATGAGATTATGGAGAAGTACACTCGCACTCTCTTCGACCTCGGTACTCGCATCGCAGCAGAGCAGGGACTCATCCTTGTTGACACTAAGTATGAGTTCGGTAAGCGTGATGGCAAGGTTTACCTCATTGACGAGGTACACACTCCAGACTCTTCACGTTACTTCTATGCAGAGGGCTATGAGGAGAAGTTTGAGAAGGGTGAGCCACAGAAGCAGCTCTCTAAGGAGTTCGTTCGCCAGTGGCTTATTGAGCACAACTTCATGAACCAGCCTGGACAGGTTATGCCTGAGATTACAGACGAATATGCTGAGAGCGTATCTGAGCGTTACATCGAGCTTTACGAGCACATCATCGGTGAGAAGTTCGTAAAGGAGCAGAGCAACGAGGACATCGCTGCACGTATCGAGAAGAACGTATTGGAGTATCTCAAGACAAGATAAGGTATTCTTACCATTCTATGATTCACAATTTACCATTTGTCCATTTTACGGCAAATGGTAAATTGTGTCTTATTGAAGTTAGCTCATTTGTTCTTCATTCCTAAATATTTTACTATGGTCAGTGAGACCGCTTCGCGAAGTTTTTCATTCTTCATTCTACATTCTTCATTCTACATTCTTCATTCTTCATTTTAAAAGATGAACCACTACAAACAGGAACAGATTAAGCCATACGGAGAAGATGGTACAAAGCGTGAACAGGTGGAGACGATGTTTGACAACATTGCCCACTCATACGACATGCTTAACCACACCCTCTCTTTTGGTATTGACAAGATATGGCGCAACAACGCCATCAACTATCTGCTACGCAACAGGAAGAAAACGGATAGTGTACTCGACATTGCCACAGGTACTGGCGATTTTGCTATTCTTGCTTATCGTAAGTTGCACCCATCCAAGGTGGTTGGAGTGGATATATCTGAGGGTATGATGAACGTGGGACGTGATAAGGTGCGTCGTCTCGGACTGGAGAATAGCATCGAGTTCCGTCAGGAAGACTGTGCAAATATGTCATTTGCAGACAACAGTTTCGATGCTGTCATTAGTGCCTTTGCACTACGTAACTTCGAGAATCTTGACGTATGTCTAACGGAGATGCACCGAGTGCTCAAGGAAGACGGCCATCTGTCAGTCGTTGACCTCTGTACTCCAGTAAGCTTCCCAATGAAACAGATGTTCCACATCTATTCACGTGTTGTCATGCCATTGCTTGGCCGTCTCTTTTCCAAGGACGCAAGCGCATACTCCTATCTCCCAGAGACGATGGAGGCTGTGCCACAGGCAGAACGTATGAGGGACATCATCACAAAGGCAGGATTCAGAAATGCACAGTACAAACGCCTCTTGTTTGGCATGTGCATATTATATACAGGAGAGAAATAGAATAATCTCAAATTCCAAATTTATGATTTATGCGTTCCGTCCATTTGGGAATTTCAAATTTCAAATCTATAATCTATGCGTCCCGAACGCTTGACCTGGAGGCATAAATTTGACATCATAGATTTGAGATTCAATCGTTCCGTAGGCATCAATTTGAGATTATAGATTTGACATTAAATATATGACAAAATACGGTTTATTTGGTTACCCTCTTGGACATTCATTTTCAAGAGGATTCTTTACGGACAAGTTTGCAAAGGAAAAGATAGATGCTGAGTACCTCAACTTCGAGATACCAAGCATTGACGAATATATTGCCACACTTGATGCTAACCCTGAACTCAAGGGACACAACGTCACCATTCCATACAAGCAGCAAGTCATTCCTTTCCTCGACGAGCTTTCAAGGGAGGCAAAGGCTATTGGAGCTGTCAATGTGGTACGTGTAGGCGAGAAGAATGGCAAGCGTTACCTCAAAGGATACAACAGCGATGTCATCGGCTTTGTCGATTCCTTGCGTCCACTTCTCACTCCTATTCACACCGCTGCTCTCATTCTCGGTACAGGTGGTGCTTCAAAGGCTGTGAAGTATGGACTTGAGAAGAAGCTCGGAATGGAGACCCTCTATGTGTCTCGCACGCCAAAGCCAGGAATGATAACATACGAGCAGGTCACTCCTGCCATCCTACGCAAGTATCAGGTTATCGTCAACTGTAGCCCTTGCGGAATGTATCCTCACGTGGACGAGTGCCCAGACATCCCATACGAGGCACTTAATAGTGACAATATACTCTTTGACCTTGTGTACAACCCACTTGAAACCCTCTTCATGAAGAAGGGTGCAGAGAATGGTGCCGTAGTGAAGAATGGACTCGAGATGCTCCATCTTCAGGCCATCGCAAGCTGGGAGTTCTGGAACGAAAAGTAAACCTTCACGAGAAGTGAGCCTTCGCGCAAATTAAGAAATATTAATCGAGAATCGCAAGCCTTCCTTGGCTTACCCATTCATCTATGGCGAAAAAGAAAAGAAGCAAGTCAACATCCAAGTCCAAGGCTGCCCAGAGTGGCGGCTTCAGCTTTTGGGGCATAATATGGAAGACATTCGCAGCATTCATTGTTGTGATTGTCCTTGCGCTGTTTGGTGCAAGCTACTACCTTATGTCCGAAGGACTAAGCCCAACCGAGTGTGACCTTGAGAGGACATACGGATATATGTACAGCGACTATCCGTTCCTTCGCCATTGGGTTGACAGCCTCAACCGCAACAAGGCACTTCGTGACACAACTATCGTTGCAAGTGATGGCACACGTCTCCACGCCTACATCATCTGTGCACCTAAGAATACTAAGAATACGGCTGTGGTGGTTCACGGTCATAAGTGCAGCGCCGTCGATATGTTCCACATAGCATATATGTACAACCACGACCTTCGTTACAATGTACTCCTGCCAGAACTACGTGCACATGGACAGAGCGAGGGTACACACATACAGATGGGATGGCTCGACCGCAAGGATGTACGCGTATGGCTCGATATTGCAAACAACACCTTCGGAGGCAACACACGCATGGTTGTTCACGGCATATCAATGGGGGCAGCAACCACCATGATGCTATCAGGCGAACCGGATCAACCAGATTTCCTCAAGTGCTATGTGGAGGACTGTGGTTACACAAGCGTATGGGACGAGTTCTCATTCGTCATTCGCCACGACTATCACCTGCAACCATTCCCATTCCTCCACGTTGCCAACGTCCTTTGCAAGATGCGCTACGGATGGGACTTCAAGGAAGCATCATCCATTGAACAGGTGAAGAAATCAACCAAGCCAATGATGTTCATTCACGGAATGAACGACACATATGTACCATCAAAGATGGTCAACGAACTTTACCTTGCCAAGCCAAAGGACAAGGCTATATGGACAAAACCGGGTGTCATCCACGCCCGAATGTACCATGACTATCCAGAGGAATACACACAGGAAGTACACAAGTTCCTTTGGGAATGGCTGGAAGAATAACACTTCCCCACCCTAATAACTGAAGCAATAAAGTCAAACAAGATGTCTCCGCATTAGCAGAAACATCCTGTTTGACTTTTTATAGTAATAATGTATTGTCCTTCGTAATCACATTGTGTCAAGGCGCATTTATTTAATAAATGCAACCTAATGCGACCCGACACGTCCCCCTATTCCTTAGTCTCCTTCGCTCCATACATGAGGTCACCAGCATCACCGAGACCAGGAACGATGTACTTACGCTCATTTAGTACAGGGTCTATCGCACCGCAAATAAGGATGACGTTCTCGTCTGGGAAGCACTTACGGAGGTGCTCAACACCTTGTTTGCTTGCTATGACACAAGCCATGATGATTTGCTTTGGAGTGCCGTTTGTGAGGAAAGCCTTGTATGCAAGTTCCATACTCTCACCTGTTGCAAGCATTGGGTCAACGAGTATGAGTGTCTTGCCGTCGAGGATTGGCGTTGCCATATACTCAATCTTCACGCCCACCTTTGTACACTCCTTGTCGAGGTAGTACCTATAAGCTGAGACAAAGGCATTGTCTGCTTCGTCAAACACATCAAGGAATGCCTGATGAAGAGGAAGGCCTGCACGGAAAACAGTACCGACGACAATGTCGTTCTGTGGAACAGCTACGCTACACTTGTCAAGTGGAGTCTGCACTTCCTTCTCGGCATAGTCAAGGTAACGACTTGCCTCGTATGCCTCGACGTGACCTATACGGATAATGTTCTGACGGAAACGCATGCGTTCCTTCTGCAAATCTACATCACGGATTTCTGCAAGATACTTATTCAGAATAGTATTCTTTGCACTAAGATTTATTACTTTCATATTACTACCAATGTATCGTTATTTGTGTTACAAAATTAGTATTTTTCATTCATTCTACATAATGTATCATAAAATAAAATGGCGGTAACGTGAAAACAAGACGGTTTATGGCAAAGTATTTAACTTTGCAGACGAATAAAAACAACAAATTAAGCTATTATGAACAGACTAACAAACCTTATTCTGCTTATCGCATTTTTCTTTATGTCGGCTGGCACAAGTGTGTCGGCACAGGAACGTCGTCCTATCGATTCACAGCATCCGATGTGGCTCATCCACGTGGATGTGTGGAACAAGGCAGACCCACAGAAGATTATTGACCTCATCCCTGCGTCCATCAAGCCATACGTGGTGATGAACCTTTCGCTCTCCTGTCAGTACGACAAGGAGAAGAACGTGTATAAGATGCCACAGAATGCCGTAAGGACATACAAGTCATGGGCAACCGTATGCCAGCACAACGGTATGTGGTTTACGTGTCAGCCTGCAAGTGGCGGTCACACCCACATACAGGATGACGACCTTGAGACTTTCGAGTATTTCTACAAGACATATCCTAACTTCCTTGGCTGGAACTATGCCGAGCAGTTCTGGGGATTCGATGAGCCAAACGACAAGAGTTCAAGCACGCAGACTTCACGTATTGCGCTCTTCGCCAAGCTCGTGCCAATGGCTCACAAGTACGGTGGATTTCTCACCATCAGCTTCTGCGGTAACATCTGGTCACACCCACTCAATCCTGTTGGTATGATGAAGCGTAACAGCAACCTCCTCAAGGCTTGCCAGCAATATCCAGAGGCTATCCTTTGGCTATACAAATATACTACTTCATCATGTTTCTACAACAACGAGAGTGTGACGTTCTCACCTTTCATCTCCGGTCTTGCAAAGAACTATGGAGTGCGTTACGACAACTGTGGCTACAACGGTGCTCTCGATGCTCTCCTCGGTGAGAACCATGGTAAGAAATACCCTGTGGCAGCCGGTATCGGTACTGTCATGGAGCAGACTTGCGTAAACGGTGGTGCTGTATGGGATGGTCCAGAACTTATCTGGACAGAGGATTTCCAGAACCTCAATAACTCTACAGTCAATGGCTATACTCGTCGCAACTGGGGATGCTTCCCTGGATTCAAGAACGCTTGGCTCGATATGTTCCAGAAGATTGTGGACGGCGAGATGTACATCCCTTCCCGTGAGGAAGTGGTTGGCAGAACAAAGATTGTCATCATAAATAATGTTTCAAGCGGCAATGATGAACAGAAGTATGCCGCTTGGGGTGACCTCTACAACGGACTCTACAAGCAGACAGACCCATTCAACAAGGGTGACGGACAGTGGATGAACAACTACTGCTACTTCAAAAAGACAGGTCGCTATGGTGCAATACCTGTTGCCATCCAGATGTACGATGACTTGGCAAAGTCCATCCCTGTGAAGGTGAACAAGTCTGCTTACTCTTCACGCTGGTCAACACAGCAGAAGAAGGTGGACGAGTTTAACAAATACTACCCAGAGGTGAGCACAGGAGACCTCTACGTCAACCGTCTTCGCAACCAACTCGTGACATACACTCCTTACACATACCTCAACAAGAAGGTGACGGCTACGGGTCGCATCCCTCTCCAGTACAATACGTGTGACTCGCTTATCCTCACATACGGAAAGTTGTCTTCAGGTCTTGTGCATGAATACAAGGATCACATCACTCTTTACCTCAACAACTACCGAAGCGATACAACTACACAGGTGCTCGACAAGATTGTGGTAAAGGGAGCAACAGCACAGCCTACATACACAATGAAGAGACGCGTCAATGCCACAGGTTCTGCCACAGAGGAATGGGATGAGGAAGAACATATCTACACGCTCAACGTTAAGCACTTGGGTGCAGTTGATGTCAACATCATCTGTAGCGGAAACGGTACAGACCGTTTGACAGACTCCCTCGTAGTGGAGGCTCTTGAGAAGCCAAAGCAGCCAGAGGAATACCGTGGTCCTGTAGTCATCGAGGCAGAGGACATGGATTACAAAAATATCAAGAGTTGCGTGACAGACCCATACAACTGGTATCCTAACGTGAGGGGACATGCCGGCAACGGATTTGCCGACATGGGTACAAACACTTCTGGTGCGCTCACATACACATACAACTGTAAGGAAGCTGGTACATACAAGATTGATGTTCGTTACACAACAATCAACGCAACAAAGGATGGTCGCATGACAATATATGCCAACGGTACACGCCAGGCAGTCACATTCCCAAAGACTGAGACCAACGAGTGGCGCAGGGCATCAGTGGAGGCAACACTCAAGGAAGGCAAGAACGTGGTTACCATCACCAACGCAGGTGGCGTGAACTCATACGTTGACAATATCACCATCGCGCCTGCCGACTGCAAGGCAGAGAAATTTGCCATCATCATCCGTGAGTCAGAGTTCGGTACAGTCACTATGGCAGCCGACTCTGCAAGCGAGGGCGAAATAGTGAGCCTCAATGTAACTCCTGTCGAGGGCTACAAGCACATTGGCTGGAACATTGTTCACGGAAACATCGTGATACACACAGACAACACATTTGTCATGCCAGACGACAACGTGACCATCATGCCAGTGTTCGAGGACCTCACATCCGTCTATAGCCTTAACCTCAGTAACGTTCTTGCAGGAACGATACCTGAAGGATGGCGAGCAGTACAGGAGAACAACGAGGTACACGAATATCCAAAGTCATTCACGGCAGGAGCGAGAGTATTCAGCGGATTCTCTGGACATCAGGGCAAAGCATTCTATTGGCGCGAGGGCTATGCCGAGTACGGACGTCTGTCAGCCTACCCTCTCGAACTTGAGGAAGGATGCTACCGATTCACATACTCAATGGCTGCATGGAAGAGCAATCCACGTTACAAGGCACAGATACTCGATGCACAGAGCAACGTGATAGCAGAGTCTGCATCCACACTCTCCTACCCTAACGTCAATGGTAACTCAGGAGGCAACATATCAACTGCCAAGAACTATACACTTGAGTTCCGCGTGGAGAACAAGGGCAAGCACTACATCAAGTTTATCAACGCAAGCAACACAAGCGATTTCGACGAGTTCCTGCTTGCAGAGTGCAAGCTCAACACCATGCCAGACCCAACGTCAATCGACCCAACGGAAGGCAACACGGCTAACGATGCACCAGTAGAGATATTCAGTATCACGGGTGTACGTCAACCATCATTCACCAAGGGCGTGAACATCATCCGCACACCAGACGGAAAGACACGCAAGATTCACGTGAAGTAAATTGTAGCATATATATATTCTTTGGGCGTGGCAATCATCAGGTTGTCACGCCCTTTTTTTCTAAGACCCACCCTATCCCTACCTACAGGGAGGGAACTGAGTCACTCTGTCCGCAAATTTATCTGCAATGGAACATCCCCTATAGTAAGAAGTCGGGAATAGGACTGCCTCCGTGCATCTAAGAAGCGCATGCGACTTCCGTGGTCTCACAGTGAATAAGCGCGAGCTTGCATGTTAATTGTAAATTTCGAACTATACTGGGTGGAGCATGAGAAGCCCGAAGGGCTGAAAGAACACAGGCAGGTCGTGGAGCGTAGCGTAACCCCTGCTTATTAGCATCACATCAAACCTAAGAACCCTGAAAGGGTGACAGAATGTCACATCAATTTTTTGGGGGGGAGGGAACCCGTCGCCAATGGCGACGGGTTCTAAAAAAATTTCTTGCTCCACGTCCTACCTGTGTTCTATCTGCACATCAAGTTTTAACAAGAGCGCTTCCAACTGCACAATTCAAACTTTTTTCTCACATTACATTTGCAGTAAAAATAAAAGCATTATCTTTGCACCGAAAGACAAACATTAAAACTACTTATGATTATGGACAAAAGATCTATCATTGGTGCAGCATGCATCATCGCAATCGGTTTATTAGGACTTGGTTGGAGCATCAAGTCTGGTATCGTGGCATTCAAGGACCGTGACCGTATCGTAACAGTCAAGGGACTCGCAGAACGTGAGGTAAAGGCAGACAAGGTCACATGGCCTCTCGTGTACAAGGAGCTTGGTAACGACCCAATGGAGATGTACAACCTACTTGAGCGCAAGAACCAGAAGGTTGTCGCATTCCTCAAGAACGCAGGAATCAAGGACTCAGAGATTATCGTCAACCCACCATCAATCTCCGACCGTCAGGCAGACATCTACGGCAACGACATCCTCAGTTACCGCTACAAGGCAACGAGCGTCATCACAGTAACATCAAACGATGTGGAGAAGGTATCATCACTCATCCGCAAGCAGACAGACCTTATGAAGCAAGGCATTGCCATCGTGAATGACGAGTACGGCAACTCCATCAACTACGACTTCACAGGACTTAACAAGATTAAGCCTGAGATGGTGGAGGAAGCAACACGCAACGCCCGTGCCACAGCCGAGAAGTTTGCAGAAGACAGTGGTAGTGACCTTGGCGACATCCGCACAGCATACCAAGGTCAGATATCCATAGAAGATCGTGACGCTAACACTCCATTCATCAAGCGTGTACGTGTAGTAACAACTATCGAATACAACTTGGAATAAAGGCAAACGTGGGGATTTACCCTCTAATAACAATAGACAATAAAAAGAGATTTGGTACACGTGTACCAAATCTCTTTTTTGCTTCGGAATAATCAGGTTGAATCAGCAGGTGGCTGTCCTAACTTCGTAGCGGTAAGGAGTGGATGGGTCAAGATACATGGCAAGGTTAACACAAAACAACTTTTGTCTGCGGAGCTTCATCTCCCACGACTTGTACTTCGTCGGAAGCTTTGACATTGTGTAACGAATACTGTTGGCAAACTTCTTTGCCTCACGCTTCGTCTGATACCCAAGACTCTGTAGCATACGTGCGTAGTCAATGTAGTCGCACCTGTCCTTCAACAGACCGTGGTCGTCAAGGACTGCCATCAGGCACGCAAAGTGCCACGGCTTGAAACATAGCTTAGACATGTTAACAATCTTTTCTCTAACAAAAGGAGAATTGAACACCAAAGCCTTGCTAAAGCTATTGGCTACTACTTTATTAGATTCACTAACAGCAGAAATCTCATCTGCCATCTTTACCCCAATAGTGTCAATGTTTCTTGACACATTAGCGCCAAGGGCTTCGGCGCTTTCATCTCTTTCTAAATTAATCATAATAAACACTTATTAAGAAATTAATATTAAGATAAATAATATGGCTATTTTCACAATTAGCCAAAAAATTTATTTCGATTTGGTATACATTAAATGTATAATACAAAAATACTGTGAATAAATGAATTGACCAAATCACATGCACAACTTTTTTGCGGGAAATGTGTTAAAAACGCAGATTTCTTATATATATCAGTTATAAATAAGATTTTGGATGAAAAATACCCATCCAAGATGCACAGATTACATGAAGGACACTATTTTTTCAATTTAAAACCAAGCAAAAAACACTCTGGAAAACCATAGCAAGAAAATACGCCTCACGATGCCGAAATTTTTTGTACGCGTACAAAAAAATTTTCGTGCGCGCACGAAATAAATTTTGTTCCTCGTGCATAAAAAACACTTACGCTCATTAGGGTTTTAAATAGCGAGTGGCTATCGCCTATTTCGTACCATCATGAAGAAATATACACACCTACCACTTTCGATTTAAAAGCCATAAGCACATTTTGAAGCTATTATTAAGCTCCCATACCAATGTAAAAACGTTGTTCTATCAGATTCGTTTTACAAATTTATTTTGAATCTCCAACGGAATATAAGGCAAGCCAGCACATTCCAATCATGCTCATAACAAATTTATCATGCATATTACGTTGTACTTTGACAGAAATTGAGTATCTTTGCAGTATATACACATAATAAACACTTATCGGAAGTTGCGTATGGAGAACATATTGAATTTGTCTGAAGAAGACATTAAACTTCGCTACATAACACCGTCCATCATGAATAAAGGGTGGTCGGTCAATGACATAACAATGGAAACTAAGGTTAAACTGACAGATGGAAAGATTAACCTTAGAGGTAATTTAGTGTCCCGTGGCAAGGCTAAATATGCAGATTATGTTCTTTATTACAACCGTGCAACTCCGATTGCCATTGTTGAAGCCAAGGATGCAAAGCACTCTGTTTCATTTGGTTTGCAACAGGCAAAGGAATATGCCAAGATGATGGATGTTCCATTTGCTTACAGTTCAAATGGGCAGGGCTATCAAGAATACGATTTCTTGACAGGAAAGGAAAGAACGTTCCATATGGACGAGTTCCCAACCATGTTGGAGTTATATAATCGTTTCTTAAGTGAAAGCAACGAAGGTAGGGGATTGTCTCAGAACGAAAAGACAATCATAGACCAGCCTTTCTGTACGGGTCAGGACATATTCCCTCCTCGCTATTACCAGCGCAATGCCGTCAACCGTACCGTTAATGCTGTGGCACAAGGCAAGAATCGCCTCTTGCTTGTCATGGCAACAGGTACTGGTAAGACATACACGGCTTTTCAGATTGTCTATCGACTGCTAAAGGCTGGTTTGGTAAAGAAAGTCTTGTATCTTGCAGACCGCAATGTCTTGGTTGACCAGTCCATCCAACAAGACTTCAAACCACTGAACAAGACCATCCATAAAGTCAACTACCAGCAAGACTTGGGTAGTGGCATTACGGCATACGAGGTTTACTTTGCTTTGTACCAGCAGCTCATCGGACAAGGTGGCAAACAGAACTACAAGGAGCTGTTCAAGCCAGAATTTTTTGACATGGTAATTGTTGATGAGTGTCACCGCGGTAGTGCAAAGGACGATAGCAACTGGCGTGAGATTCTTGAATATTTCGATGGAGCAATCCAGCTCGGTATGACGGCAACGCCAAAGGAGACTAAATATCAGTCAAGCATCACATATTTCGGTGAGCCAATCTACACATACAGTCTAAAAGAAGGTATTGAAGATGGATTCCTTGCACCATTTAAGGTGGTCAACATTACGACAAACATTGGTGACGAATGGCGACCTGTAAAGGGGCAGAAGGATATAAATGGCAATCTCATCGAAGACCGCATTTACAACAATTCCGACTATGATTACAGCATAGTCATCGAAGACCGCATACGCGAGGTTGCACGGGAGATAACAAACTATCTGAAGAGTACAGACCGCATGGCAAAAACCATTGTGTTCTGTGCCGACGAGGAGCACGCCGACAGGATGCGAACAGCCCTTGTCAATGAGAATTCAGATATGTGTAAGGCGAATCCAGACTATGTGGTTCGCATCACAGGCAGCGACCCTTACGGACAGTCCAAGCTTGACTATTTCATATCCGTAGCATCAAAATATCCTGTCGTTGCCACCACAAGCAAACTTCTTTCAACTGGTGTCGATTGCAAGATGGTTAAGCTCATTGTGCTTGACCAACGCATCAACTCTATGACAGAGTTTAAGCAGATTGTCGGTCGTGGAACGAGAATACGAGAGAAAGAGGGTAAGACGCATTTCACCATCATGGATTTCCGCAACATCACACGATTGTTTGCAGACCCAGATTGGGATGGACCGATAGAAGTGGACAAGGATTACTCCCCAAATAATAATAAGCCAACATACCACCCAGTTCCAGACGGCCCTTCCAACGTCAAAGAACCAGAAAATACGATAAAGCCGATTGTTGACAAGAATGGTTGTAAGGTCAAGGTTATAAACAAAGTGGTGTCTGTATATGATGCTAACGGAAAGCTTCTGCGCACGGAAAGCATCACGGACTATACTCGAAAGAATATAAATGACACATACGCCAATCTCGACGACTTTATCCTTCACTGGAACGAGGCAGAGAAGAAGACGGAGATTACAGACTTGTTGCGTGAAAGTGGCATTGACCTCCAAGCCATGAAGCAAGAGAGGAACATGGAGGATGTTGATGACTTCGACTTCATTTGCCATATAGCATACGGAAAGAAGCCATTGACAAGGCGTGAGCGCGCTAACGACGTTAAGAAGCGTGATGTCTTCAACAAGTATGGCAATGAAGCCAGAAAAGTGCTTGACGCACTTCTGGAGAAATACGCCAATGAGGGCATAACACAATTGGAGAACAGGATGGTACTGCGTCTCGACCCATTCCGTCAAATGGGTTCACCTGCCAACATCGCCAAGTTATTTGGTGGCAATCAGCAGTATTTCTCCGCAGTAAAGGAACTTGAAAAATTAATATATAGCAATTTTGCATAATAAGATATGGCACTAAACAACTTTGTCAAGAACATACGTAACATCATGCGCAACGACGCAGGTATCAATGGTGACGCACAGCGTATCGAACAGATAGCATGGATGTTGTTCCTGAAAGTATATGATGAGAAGGAGAACGATTGGGAGTTTAACGAAGATGACTACACCTCTTTCATCCCAGAGAACTGTAGATGGCGCAACTGGGCTAAGGACAATGGAGACGGTGAGGCTTTGACAGCCGACAACCTGTTGAAGTTTGTCAATGACACCCTTTTCCCTACGTTGAAGGAACTTGAGGTTACGCCGGACACACCAATGCGTAGTGCCATAGTACGTACAACCTTTGAGGACGCCAACCAGTATATGAAGGATGGTGTACTTCTTCGACAGGTCATCAATGTTATAGACCAACTCGACCTCGGCGATTACGAGGAGAGCCACGCCTTTGGAGACATTTACGAGTCTATATTGAAGGAAATGCAGTCAGCAGGCTCTGCTGGAGAATTCTACACTCCACGTGCCTTGACAGACTTTATGGCAGAGATTATCAATCCGAAGGTCGGAGAGAAAATGGCTGACTTTGCCTGTGGTACTGGTGGCTTCATCGCAAGTTGGTTGAAGGCTCTCGACAAGAAGGTACAGACAGCAGAGGACAAGGAAGAATATGCAAAGTCCATCTACGGAATCGAGAAAAAGCAGTTCCCGTATATGTTGTGTGTCACTAACATGCTCCTGCATGACATCGACTCTCCAAGTGTGATGCACGACAATTCATTGTCAAAGGATGTACTCAACTATACGGACAGTGACAAGTTCAATGTCATACTTATGAACCCTCCATACGGAGGAAGCGAGAAGAATGATATAAAGCAACACTTCCCTTCAGACTTGAGTTCAAGCGAGACTGCCGACCTTTTCATGGTACTTATCATGTATAGGCTTGCAGAAAATGGACGTGCGGCAGTCATCCTGCCTGATGGATTCCTGTTCGGTACGGACAATGCAAAGCTTGCAATCAAGGAGAAGCTCCTGCGAGAGTTCAACCTTCACACCATCATTCGTTTGCCTGGTAGCATATTCTCTCCATATACAAGTATTGCGACAAATATCCTTTTCTTCAACAATGAGAAGGCAGAAGGTGCAGAAGAGGGATTCTGTACAAAAGATACATGGTTCTATCGTCTTGACATGCCAGAGGGCTATAAGCACTTCTCCAAGACTAAGCCAATGAAGCAGGAACACTGTCAGCCTATCATCGACTGGTGGAATGACCGTCATGAGATAGTGGATGCAGACAGCAACGATGAGAAGTCACGTTGTTTCACGGCACATCAACTTCTGGACATGGACTGCAACTTTGACCAGTGTAAGTTCCCTAAAGAAGAGGAAGATATCCTGCCTCCAGCCGAATTGCTTGCCGATTATTACAAGAAGCGTGCAGCTCTCGACCATGAGATAGACAAAACATTGTCTGAGATACAGAAGATTTTGGGAATAGAAATTAAATTTGATTAACAGCAATTATCAAATTTCATTGAAATAATGCAAATGCAGTTTTATGAAACATTTTTTATTTATTAGTTTCTTACTACTATTGGTTTCTTGTAAATCCACTCCAAAATTTATGCAATGTGACAATTGTGACGGAGAAGGAGAAGTTATAGCCGAATGCGATGAGTGCGAAGGTTATGGCTACTTCAAGTGCTATGTATGTAATGGTTATGGAGGTCACAAGTGCGGTACGTGTAGCGGTAATGGAAGGTTGCGCTGCAATTTGTGCTATGGAACTGGAAGAAATGGTCAATGCATCCATTGTTCAGGTACAGGATATGATGATAGTAGTGGATTTACATGCATTTTTTGTGATGGCACAGGAAAAAGTGAATGTTCTATGTGTTACGGTAGAGGGTATAATAAATGTTATGGATGTAATGGAAATGGTATAATAGAATGTGACAAATGCAATGGTTATGGGAAATTGGTTTGTCAAGAATGTGACGGAGAAGGTAAAGTAAAAGTAGAGTGCCCCGATTGTGAAGGAAGCGGACGTAAATTTTTCTAATTATGACAGGAAAGCAACTTAAAAACAGCATATTACAATGGGCGATACAAGGCAAGCTTGTACCGCAAGACCCTAATGACGAACCAGCATCTGTCCTACTCGAAAAGATTAGGGCAGAAAAAGCTCGTCTCGTCAAAGAGGGAAAGATAAAGAAAGACAAGAACGAATCTATCATCTTCCGTGGTGAGGATAATTCCTATTATGAGAAGTTCGCCGACGGTAAGGTGGTCTGCATAGACGAAGAGATACCATTTGAGATACCTGAATCATGGGAATGGTGTCGCATAAATCACCTTTTCCTTCATACAAGTGGGAAACAACAAAGTAGCAATAATAAAGGAAATGGGACTCCCCAGAAATTTATAACAACATCAAACCTTTATTGGGGAAGGTTTGAACTTAACAATGTAAAGGTTATGAATTTTACGGAAGACGAAGTTAAAAATTGTTCTGCCACTAAGGGAGATTTACTTGTATGCGAAGGAGGAGCTGGGTATGGACGCTCTGCAATATGGGATAAGGAATATGACATCTGTCTTCAAAATCATGTCCACAGATTACGCCCTTTAATTGATGGTATATGCGAATATGTTTACTATTTTATATATCTTTTGAAGGAGAGTAATCAACTTGTTTCTGTTGGAACGGCGATGCCAGGATTATCAGCTAATCGTCTAAAAGGTATGTTGTTACCCTTACCTCCTTATCAAGAACAATGTCGCATAGTTTCAAAGTTAAAAGAGGTCTTTCCATATGTTGAACGATTTAGCGAAACAGAAGACGCTCTGTCACGACTTAATTCAGAAATTCGAGTTTGTTTAAAGAAAAGTATTCTCCAAGAAGCTATCCAAGGTAAACTTGTACCACAGGACCCAGCTGACGAACCTGCTTCCACTTTGTTGGAACGTATCAAAGAAGAAAAACAGCGACTGGTCAAAGAAGGCAAACTAAAGAAGAAAGATGTGACTGATTCCATCATCTTCAAAGGTGACGATAACAAGTACTACGAGAAGAAAGCTAAAGATACCGTCTGTATTGATGATGAAATACAATTTGAGATACCAGAATCGTGGGAATGGGTACGACTTTCAGATGTGGTACAAGTTAATCCAAAAAATGATGTTCCAGACAACACCTTGGCTGCATTTATCCCGATGGAACGCATAGATGCAACATACCTGTCAAGTTTTACCTATTTGGAAAGGAAATGGGGAAATATAAAATCAGGATTCACGCATTTTGCTGACGGAGATGTAGCGTTTGCCAAGATTACGCCATGTTTTCAAAACCGAAAGTCTATGATTTTGAAAGGGCTTCCAAATGGTGTTGGAGCTGGTACAACAGAACTAAAGGTTCTACGCCCCTACGCAGATACAATAGACAGAGAATATCTACTATTTTTTCTTGAAAGCTCATACTTTGTAGAAGAAGCTACATTCAAGGGTACGGCCAATCAACAGCGTATTACATCAGGATATATGGAAAATAAGTTGTTTCCTCTCCCTCCTTTATCCGAACAGCGTAGAATATCTGAGAAGATAAAGGAATCATACAAGCGAATAGGACTGTAGCAAGTATTATGAGCAGGTCGATGGAGATGCCATGCAAATAGAGTCTGATTACACATTCCCAGATACATGGGAGGTTGTAAGGTTAGCTCATATTTGTAGGCTCATGGATGGTGAGAAGAAGGAGGGTAACTATCTCTGTCTTGATGCCAAGTATTTGCGTGGTAAGTCATCAGGGGATATTTTGCCAAAAGGTAAATTCGTTTCAACAGGTGACAATATCATTCTTGTAGATGGCGAAAACTCTGGAGAAGTGTTTGCAGTCCCACATGATGGTTACATGGGTAGTACGTTCAAACAATTATGGGTAAGCAGTAATATGCACTTACTTTATGTGTTATTCTATATACAGTTCTACAAAGACTTGTTGCGTAATTCAAAGAAAGGTGCTGCGATTCCTCATTTGAATAAAGAAATCTTCTATTCTTTGGTAGTTGGTATTCCGCCATATAAAGAGCAAATTAGGATATCAAATCAAATAAAGGAATTGTATGCCCTGTTATAATTGGGCATACAATTTTTCTATTTTACGAACTATTCGTTTTTGTTCGTTAAGCGGTGGCAAAGGGTATATGTAATTCTCTATATGTCCGTTGTTGATTGATGGAGAATTGTCCCCCTTCATAAATTGATTCAAGCCATCAACGACATACGAAGATAACATCAAGCAAAATAGATATGAAGAATATAGAGCACATGTAGGCGTTAGCACATAAAAACCTGTACTGGCAATAGCGTCAGAATACTTTTCATCGACCAATGCAATATTTCTCAGATATGGACGCACCATTGAAAACAGCACATCGCCAGTATGTAGTTTCCTTGTTGCTCTGCTTGGTGCTTTGGAAATGGGCAGTGTTTTTGCCTTTTCTATTACATTTCGTCTGTTATTAACAGCATCCACATCAATATACACGAAGTTTGCACCTTGGGGCTTGATTGATTCCATCGGCAGGAATCCCGTTCTGCCCCTCATCCAGCACCAACTGTCTGGGATCTCAAACGGTATCTCATCCGTAATATCAACTAAGTTTTTACCTATCTGCTCATAATACTTGTTATCATCACCTTTGTAGATGACGGAATCAACTACGTCTTTCTTCTTCAACTTGCCTTCTTTGACAAGGCGTAGTTTTTCTTCTTTGATGCGTTGAAGAAGAGCGGATGCTGGCTCATCATTAGGGTCTTGGAGAACAAGTTTTCCTTGAATGGCTTCTTGAAGAATTGATTTCTTAAGTTTATTAGGAATATCAACATCAAGAGACTCTCTGCTAATCTGTTCCTTATCGTATTTTTTCAAAGGTGCAACGACCTTTACCATCTTCTCAACAATTCTATTCTGTTCAGATTCTGGTGCAATAGGAATAAGAAAGTTTGATATCTTATCTGCATTGATGTTACATTGTTGAACCCCTATTGTTTTTACTTCTTTACAATAAGAACGAGCATATGATGAACCTAATATGTAATTTAGATAATCAGAATTGACGATAATAGGTCTTAACAATATGATATATCCAGCATAAATAGCAGGTCGTTGTCCTCGATAAATACCTGTTTTTCCAACTAATTCAGCACTATTAGTTCTATTAAAAAGAAGGTCACCTTTGATTAGACAATATTTGATATTATCATCTGTATTATTGCTATAAACCAATTTGTCGTATACGATTTCACCGTCTTGTATGTTTCCCATTCGCAAAACTGGCATTTCACCATTTTCTACAGACTTATTTGATGTGCCATATTTGGGAGGGAATACCACCTCTTTCAGTCGACACCACTCCCATGTTGAAGGTATTTCAAATGGTATCTCGTCATCAATACAGACCACCTTGCCGTCGGCAAACTTCTCATAATAGGAACTAACAGAATCATGATATATTCTATATGAGGAATATTCCTCACATAACGAATAAAACATATATCATGGTAGAAAAATTTGAAGAATATCTTATTGCGTCTAACATGGCAAAGAACACTGTTTCAGCATATATCTATGCAGTGAACGACTTTCATTCCAAGTACAAGGAATTGAACAAGAAGAACCTATTGCTCTACAAAACGTATCTCCTTGAAACGTTCAAGCCAAAGACCGTCAATCTACGAATTCAGTCTCTGAACAAGTACCTTGAGTATCTGAACAAGCCTCGTTTGCGCCTGAAGTCTGTGAAGGTACAGCAGCGTTCCTACTTGGAGAATGTCATCAGCAATGCTGATTACACCTTCCTGAAGAACAAGTTGAAGAAGGAGGATAATAAGGAATGGTACTTCGTTGTACGCTTCCTCGCTGCAACAGGTGCAAGAGTAAGCGAACTGGTACAACTGAAGGTGGAACACGTAAACATGGGCTACTACGACATCTACACCAAGGGTGGCAAGATACGTCGCCTTTTCATCCCTCTGAAACTACGCAATGAGACTCAGGAATGGCTCACGGCAAACAATAGAGACAGCGGTTATTTGTTCCTAAATCGTTTTGGGGAACGCATAACTACACGTGGCATAGCACAGCAGTTGAAGAACTTTGCCATGAAATACGGACTGAACACGAAAGTGGTGTATCCACATTCTTTCCGTCATCGCTATGCCAAGAACTTCCTCGAAAAGTTCAATGACATAGCATTGCTTGCTGATCTCATGGGACACGAGAGCATAGAGACTACACGTATCTACCTTCGTCGTACTGCCAGCGAGCAACAGGCTATTGTGGATAAAGTCATAACATGGTAGGTCATTATATACATATATAATATAGGTGTCTTTCGAGATAAATACTTTAAATAGGGTGCTGAATGTTATTCGTGACAACATGCCCCAGATGTTGTGACAACCATTGCAAGGGTATGGAATATGCCATATCTTTGCAGTGTCAAAATCAGAAAGCAAATGCTGGAGGTTTGACACAGAGATAATTAACCGTGCTTCTCTTAGGAGAGCACACAATAGTCACAACTCAAACACAATTTTATTATGGGTATCAAAGTTAAAGCAGTAGAACGTAACATTTCGTTCGAGAAGAATGTAGAGAAGTGGGCTTACGTATTGAAGCCAGAACTTTACAACAAGTTGTCAGCCGCAAAGGTTATCAGCGAGGCTTCACTCCGTTCCGGAATCAGCAAGGGCAGCATGACTGCTGCATGGGATGCCATCGGCGAGGTTATCAAGGCATGGGCTACCGAGGGTCACTCTGTTGCCATCCCTGGACTGGGAACAACACGCTTCGGACTCCGTTCCACATCTGTGGACGACGTGAACAAGGTTAGTTCCGACCTCATCACTTCACGCAAGATTATCTTCACTCCAAGTGTGGATATCAAGTCAGAGTTGAAGTCCACATCCATCAGCATCACTTGTTACGACCGTAACGGCAAGGTGGTTAAGCAGGTTCTCTCAAGCGATGACGGCAACATCGACGAGGACGAGAACAACCAGTCTGGTGACAATGGCGGAACGAACAACGGTAACGGTGGCGGTTCTAACGAAGGTGGATTTTAGTCAACACTAACCACCATGACAATGACTCCATTTACTCGCAAGGGTGAATGGAGTTTCTTGTTTATCACAATGTCACAAGCCACGTATCTGCATCTTTGTACATGGCTTTTTCATCCGTATTCACCACAAATGTTCACCGTTTTTCATTCATCTTCACCGCCTCTCACTTTCTGCTCAGTCACAGACTTGCGAGGCGTGACAAGTCTGCGAAATACCATGTATAATAGGTAAATTTGTAGTGTCAACGAGATAAGGCTGTTCTTACTCAACCTGACATGTTTAATTTACTTTAGTTCCGTAATTATTTCTCTTGTAGTAAAGAGGAGTAAATAGAAGTAAAAAGAAGTAAAGAGACGTTACTATGTGAGGACAAATCGACGAACAGACTATCGTCTTTTTACTCCCTTTTACTCCCTTTAACTTCCTTTAACTCCCAAAGGGGAGCAAGTTGAACACTTGCGAAACTTAAATTAATTTTAATTGTTTTTAATATGTATATTACATTTTTAGTAAAAAAAAGAAATGACAAGTTCATTGAAGGTTCACTAATGATAAATGGTGAACATATCTGCGATGCAGTAGAATCAACAGAAAACAGTCTGAGCACAGGTGAATATGCCTTGAGCATCGAAAGATGTCCACAGCTGAAGCACCAGATTATTATGGTTGGCTCTATGTCTCATACGGATTGTAACATATGTACAGCATCGGACTGTGCAATCAAAAAAGTGTGGGACAAAGAAAACGACCTGATTGCCAAAGCGACAGACAACGACGAGACACCACATGATGACTTGGTAAAGTACGAGCAATCAGTACGAGCAGACAGTTACAAGTCACTATCGGAACTGACTCGTCCCGTTTGTCACCGAATCGTAACAGGAAACGGAGTGAATGGCAAGAACGACGGTCGCATAGTAGTAGGCAAACGCATCGCACCGGGCGTAGTGATTAACAGCAAGGACATCCATCACAAACTATTCAAAAGAATAGAGAAATCCATAGCACGAGGTCATACCCCAATATTGGAGATTATATAGTACAAAAGAAAAGTCCCATATCTTTCGTTTGAAAGATATGGGACTTAGTAATTACAAATCCATAATGGTCGTTATGCTTTATTTGAAACTATGGCTGATGCACATGACCGTACATGGATAATATAGGTCTTAGAATGTATATGACAAGCCAATATTTATCTTATTCTGATAAGTCTTGTAACCCTGATATAACTTATGGTCTGTCAATCCCTGTGAGTATGTGAAGTTGATGCCCCAGTTAGAAATCTTGAGACTTGCTCCATACTCCGTCTGGAAATTGAGATGACGTGGGAAACGGCCATTGCCATAATCCTGATAATCAGTATATGTATCAGTATGCCACTCGTGGTCATAATAATCGTAATATCTCTCATCCTCCTCAAATGTTCCTACTATTGCAAGGTTCATTCCAAGACCTCCATAAAGAGAGAGTGAAGCCTTTGGAGAAAGAGGTATAGTAAAATTAGCATGGAATGGGATATATGTACCGAGCTCTGTGAAACGGTCATAGTTTGCATTCGTAACAGCGGGACTATTAGATATGTAACACTCCAAGCTGAGTCCTGTACTCAATCCAAACTTAAAAGCACCAAGGTCAACAGCTGGCTGATAAAGGAAACCGAACTGGATACCATGGAGCCTCTTATTACGCTCACCCCAGAAGTTTTCCTTAATCACAGAACCATCCATTTCTGTGTTCCATGTCTTGTTCACATATCCAAATACTATAGATATTGGTGACTCAAAATCATCATCTGAATCATATTCCTCAGGAGCGTAATAGTCCTGATACTCTTTTCGCTGTTCTCCGCTTCCATAGCCACCTTCAATCTGCCATCCCTGAGCGAAAGAAACCTGAGCAAACAAAGCTGTCAAAGCAACTGCGATAAATCTTATTGTTTTCATAAAATATCGTGTTTTGGTTGATTATTTCCTTTTTTACGCCACAAAGTTAACTATAATCCTCCAAATGTCATTAAGGAATTGCCATATCTTTTGTAGGTTTTTCCCCATTAGCAGGGGGTAAACAACTACGCGACACAAAAAAATCGTGCAAAATACTATAAATAATGTTTACGACAGGATTTGTAGTTATCGTTCAAAATAAGTAATGATTAGTCACTTATCTTTCATAATAAGTTATGTGGTTATCGTAACATGTAAGAAAAAAAATCATACAAATCGTACGATAAAAGTAAAGGCGTTATCGTCCAATGTACGATTTTTTGTCTCAAAAACCTTGTTTTTTCATTATTGATACACGAGTTATGTATCAAAATGCGATTATAAGACAAACATGCATCGAAAATACAATTTCCATTGGGATAAAAGCAATAATTTTGCAGTGTTCAAAAATAGTACCTTTTTCTTGTTCAGACTTTCCAATTAAAGTTCGTTACTTTCTAAAAAATTAGCTTCCAAAATCAATTCTGAGGAGTCAGTTTAACAATTTGGGATAAAAGATTGCCGCTCAACGGAGTGGCAACTTTTTTTGTATATATACTTATGTTTCTTGTTTTGTTTTTTCGTAAACTATTGTAAAATATAGTTTTTTTGTTGGGAAACACAATAAAGACACGTCCAAATGAGAGTTTTTTTGCAATTATAGAATGGAAGTAGTATCTTTGCACAAAAATAAATACTCACAAGAAGTCTATTGAAGAGGTTAAAACAAAAGGCGGACAGAAAAATGCAGAAAGATAACTCATGGTGCAATTCTTGTCGTCATGGTGCAATTCTTGTCGTGAAACAATCAACTCTTTCAATTGACTAATAAGGAAAACAAAACACTATAATAAATCACAATGTTAGGAACAATAGTTAATACTTGTACAATAATTGTTGGTGGTGCTTTTGGCGCAATAGTTCGCGAAGGCATTGGCGACAAATACAAATCGGCTATGTTTAATGCCTTGGGACTTGCTTGTCTCGTGCTTGGCATGAATGCCTCCTTGCCTAATATGGCAAAGAGCGAGTACCCAGTCATGTTTATACTTAGCCTTGCCATCGGTGGATTGGTGGGAACTCGACTTGACTTGTCGGGACACATCGACCGCCTTAATGCGAAGATAAATGCCAAGCGTAACAAGGAGAACAATGCTCTTCAAGGTCTTGTTACCGGCTTGCTTCTGTACTGCATAGGCACCTTCAGTATTGTTGGTCCAGTATTGTCTTGTCTCTCTCCATCACACGGATGGGCGTTTGGTGAGCCTGGCAACACATATCTCTATACAAATGCAACACTTGACCTCGTGACAAGTGCCGTGCTTGCAGCTTCCTACGGATGGATAATGCTCCTTGCAGCACCTGTCTTGTTTTGTTGGCAAGGTATGTTCTACATGATTGCCTTCTACTTTGGTGAGGCAATGCCAGAGCCTATGCGTGTGGAACTGAGTATCGTGGGAGGCGTGCTTATCGTCAGTTCTGGTTTGGGAATACTTGGCATCAAGGATTGCAAGACGATTAACCTCCTTCCTTCATTGCTCGTACCCGTATTGTTTTACTTGATAAAGGGAATACTAAGTTAAGATTTAGGCAACGGTACTATTTTAGGATAAGGAACAAAAAATAAGACTCACAATATCACAATGGTCGCACAACGATACATATTTCATGTTTGTCATTTTATTATGGCAGTTGTCATGCTTGCGTGCGTGACTTCATGTCATAAGGATGATGCGGATTGTGGCGACCCAAGTGAGATGCCACAGGATAGTGTGCCAAAGCCAGAGGAGAAGAAGAAAACGGAAAATGGTTTACCAATAATCATGATTACGACGCCTGATGGGCGTGCCATACAGAGCAAGGAGACGTACATAGAAGGGGCAACGGTTACGGTCATAAATGAGGACTCCACGGAAGCGTTTTCGGCTAAGACTAAGATAAGGGGACGCGGTAACACCTCATGGTTGCTGATGCCTAAGAAATCGTATAAGTTGAAGTTGGAGAAAGCGCATTCTTTCTTTGGTGAGGCAGAGGACAAGGAGTGGGTACTAATAGCCAACTATTGTGACAAGGCAATGATTCGCAACGCCCTTGCGCTATACATGGGACAGCAGAGTACGCTCGACTATACCAGTTCGTTCCATTTCGTTGACCTCGAACTTAATGGCATCCCACAGGGTACATATATGCTGGCAGAGCAGATTAAGGCTGCACAACACAGAGTGGATGTAGGTGACGATGGCTATCTTGTTGTGGTGGAGTCACATTCATCTAACGATGAAGTGACGTTCAAGGTTAGCAACCTGCCTGTTGACGTTACTCTCAAATCGCCTAAGGTAAAGGCGGACAGCGAGGAAGCAAAGTATGCACAAGCATTTATGCAACACGCCTCTGAGGTGTTGTTCAGCAATAAATTCCTTGATCCAGATGATGGCTACAAGAAATACATAGACATGGACAGCTTTGCGGAGTGGTATGTGATAAACGAGATAGCACGAAACATGGATGCCGTGATGTATGGCAGTTGCTATATGCACTTTAGAAAAGACGGTAAACTGACCATGGGACCTATATGGGACTTCGACATCGCCTTTGGCAACGTGAACTATAATGATGGTTGGAAGACGGATGGATTCTGGGTCAAGAGAAGCAATTTCATGGGTCGTCTCTTCAAAGACCCTGCTTTTGTGCAAAAGGTAAAGGAACGAATGAATTACTACCATTCCAACAAACAACTGTACATTGACTTTATAGACAGCATGGCAAATGCCATTTACAAGAGTCAGGAAGCAAACGAACAGATATGGCACACAATGAATGAGGACATCTGGCCTTGCTACACTGTGTATGGTTCATACGAAGCAGAAGTAAACCACCTAAAGGAATGGCTTGATAAACGTATGGACTGGTTGCAGAAAGAGATACAGGAAATGAAATAAAAAACAATAAGGACAATATATGAAAGTATTTTTAGCACCAAAAGTATTGTGGAGCAAGGAAGACTTCCACTTTACGGACAATACAGTACAGAACTATGTGACACAGGATGTTGCATCATGGGGATTACTTGCCGAACTCCCTGCCGTACCTCGTGTTGGCGACCAGATATGCGTGTCAGGATGGGCGGAAAGCCTCTACATGCAACTGAAGGAGTATCTGCGTCTTCCTACTACGAGCATAACAAAGTTCGTAAATGCATATCGTTTCCACAAGAACCTTGAGGACGAGGAAATGTCATGGGGTGCAGAGAATCCAGACCTATCACGCTATGACAATGAAGACCTACTTGCAGCCCTCTGCTACTCACGTCTTGAGGACAGTCTTACTGTCCCACTATGGACGGCAACAAAGGTAGCCTTCATTCCAGACTCCGAAGTCGTATTTGTTGAGGTGGACGTGAAATAATGGAAATGTCCAATAATCATAAAAGGGATTGCCACATGGAGAACATGTAATTTTCTCCCAAACATAAAAAAGTTTGTAAGTTTTTTTAAGTTCTTTTGTTCTTATGGTTATTTTTTCCGTAAGACTAAAAATCAAGAACCTAAAAGCTTACAAACTTTTTTTTGCCTACATTTATGGCATTACAAAATGTAATTGTGTACAATTATCAATATTTCATAGCAAAGATACACCAATTAAATAATAGCTATCAAAGTATTGTGAGAGTTACTCGTGATGGTAAGGTTCACCTTTCATTATGGTCATGGCACGATAGACTTGTTCAACGAAGATGAGACGTATCATCTGATGTGAGAAGGTCATCTTGGAGAGGGATATCTTCTCGTTGGCAGCATCGTACACGGCAGGAGAGAAGCCATAAGGACCACCAATGATGAAGACGAGACGCTTGTTAACGGTGTTCATCTTCTTCTCCACCCACTCGGAAAACTCAATGGAACGGAACTCCTTGCCATGCTCATCAAGGAGGACAACATGGTCGCCCCCCTGCAGCTGTTTGAGAATAAGCTCACCCTCTGCCTGTTTCTGTTGCTCAGCCGACAGGCTCTTGGTATTCTTCAGTTCAGGTATAGTGACAATCTCGAAGCCAATATAATGCTTCACCCTACCTGCATATTCGTCTATCAGCTTGACAAAGTCCTTATTGACCGTCTTGCCTACTAATAATAATGTTATCTTCATAAAAACAGCCCCCCGTCCCCCGAAGGGGGCGGCCATCCGGATTCTATCGTTTATTTATTATCAATTGTCAATTAAGCTCCCCCGTCCCGGACGGCATGTTAATTATTAATTATTAATTGTTAATTATCAATTGTCAATTGTCAATTAAGCTCCCCCGTCCCGAAAGGCCGCCCCCTTCGGGGGTTGGGGGGCTTTTTACCTAATCACCTGCTTCACACCCTTCACAGTTTGAATCTTCTTGATGATGCCTGACAGTTGCTTTTGTTCCTGAATCATGATGGTGAGTGTGCCTGAGAACAAGCCATCCTCTGATGACTGGATGCTGATGCCACGCAAGAGCACGTTCTTCTCCTTACTGATAATGGAAGTGATGTTGTTGACAATACCTATATCATCATGTCCTACCACACGGAGCGTTACAGGATACTGACCACTACCCTTTCCTGCCCAGCGTGCCTGAATGACGCGGTAACCCATGGATTCACGCATACGATTAGCATTAGGACAGTCGCAACGGTGGATGGTTATGCCTCGGTTGATAGTCACAAATCCGAAGACGTCATCACCATAGATAGGATTACAGCACTTGGCAAGCGTGTATTCTATACCCTTGATATTATTGTCGAGTACGAGCACATCCTTGTTGCCCTGTGCCCTGTCGTCAGGAGTGGAGACAACATAGTTCTCTGCACTATGCAGAGGGTTAACCTCGTTGCCTGTGTTGTTGTCACGCTCAATGGACTCCACATAACGCTCTATGACGGTGTTAACGTCAAGGACTTCCTCGGCTATTGCCTGATAGAACTCGTTGGTGTGCTTATAACCCATGCGCTTGATGAGACGAGCCATGCGAGCCTCATCCATGTCTATCTTACGGTTCTTGAACTTACGTTCAATCATCTCCTTGGCAAGGGTGATGGTCTTCATCTCCAGTTCTGCTATTGACTGGCGTATCTTGGTCTTTGCCTTTGACGTAACGGCAAAGTTGAGCCAGTCACGCTTAGGCACCTGCTTAGGCGATGTGAGAATCTCCACCTGGTCGCCACTCTGGAGTCGGGTACGTATATGGACGTTCTTTCCGTTTACCTTACCGCCCTGACAATGGCATCCCACGTTGGTATGCACGAGGAAGGCGAAGTCGAGAACCGTAGCACCCACAGGGAGCTTGAACAAGTCGCCCTTTGGGGTAAAGACAAATACCTCATCAGAATAGAGGTCAACCTTAAACTGGTCAACAAGTTGCTCATCGCTCGTACCTCCTGCCTCAAGAACGGAACGTATGTCCTTGAGCCATTCCTCAAGCTTTGCACCACTATCCTTCACGCCCTTGTACCTCCAATGGGCAGCAATACCACGCTCGGCAACCTCATCCATGCGTTCCGTGCGTATCTGTATCTCCACCCACTTGCCTTCAGGTCCCATGACCGTGATGTGGAGGCTCTCGTATCCGTTGCTCTTAGGCACGGAGAGCCAGTCACGCATACGCTTAGGGTTAGGACGATACATGTCCGTAACGATGGAGAACACCTGCCAGCAGTCCTGCTTCTCCTTGTCAAGCTCGGAGTCAATGATGATACGTATGGCAAAGAGGTCGTAGATGCCTTCAAACTTACACTTCTGCTTCTGCATCTTCTGCCAGATGGAGTGGATGGACTTGGTACGTCCCTTGACGTGGAACTTGAGTCCTGCGGCAGAAAGCTTTTCCTCAATAGGTCCTATGAAGTCGGCAATATACTTGTCACGAGACTTCTTTGTCTCGGCAAGCTTTTCCTTAATCATATAATAGACCTCAGGATTGAGGTACTTGAGCGAGAGGTCTTCCAGCTCTGACTTGATGAGATAGAGTCCGAGCTTATGCGCAAGCGGAGCATAAAGATGACTTGCTTCCGTTGCCACCTTCACACGCTCCTCCTCCGTTCCCTTGTCCTTAATCTGGCGCATGAGGTTCACACGGTCAGCTATGATGATAAAGATGACACGCATATCCTCTGCAAAGGACAGAAGGAGGTCGCGGAAATTCTCCGTCTCTATAGAAGCGTTCTTTGCATACAGCTCGTTGACCTTGATGATACCGCGAATGATATGTGCCACATCATCGCCAAACGCCTCCTGTACGGATTCAATGGTTCTTACGCCCAGAGCCACACAATCGTGAAGCAGGACACTAAGTATGGAGGCACGATTAAGTCCAATCTCCTCTGCCAGTATTATGGCTGTCTGGAGGTCGAAGACGATAGGATTAAGCCCGAACGCATTACGCTTCAGGGCACCTTGTTGCTCACCATCAAGTATAATCTCACGGATGATACGCTCGTCATCGGACGAGAACATATCCCCCGTCAACTGTTGCAACTTCTTTATTGAATCGAGAAGAAGAACCTTCTCTTCTTCTGGCAAGGTAAGTTTTTCTTCCATACGCTACTTTCCTTGTTTTTTTGTGATTGTGAGGTAATGCTGTTCCTATGAGAAGCGTCAGTAGTTAAACGCAAAACGTTTAACTCTGGACACTCAACCTCGTGAGGTCAAGCCACTATATTATCCATTCTTTGACACCAAGTCCCTAAATACGGCAGGATATGGTGTCTCGAACTTCAGATGCTCGTGTGTGATTGGGTGGGTAAACTCAAGAAGGAAAGCGTGGAGACACATTCTGCCAGCAGCATCGGCTGCCTCGCCATATACAGCATCCGTACTTCCATACTTGAAGTCGCCCACTACAGGATGACCGAGATCCTGCATGTGAACACGTATCTGGTTCTTGCGACCTGTGTCAAGCTTTAGCTCCATAAGGCTGAAGCCATTGGCACGCTTGATGGTCTTATAGTGTGTCACGGCATACTTACCTCCATTGTCCGTGGCACTTGAGTAAGTGACGAACATCTTGTTGTCGGTAAGCCATGAACATACTTCGCCTGCATCCTTCTCCATGTCGCCCTGTACCACGGCTACGTAACGGCGGTCAGTAACGACCTCCTTCCAGTTGTCGGTGAACATCTGCTGTACGTCCCTGCGCTTGGCAAAGATGAGAAGACCAGAAGTCTCCTTATCGAGGCGGTGAACAGTATGTACGGAGAATGTGCGGCTTGTACGCTTAACATACTCGTCGAGGATATCCTTCACGGTAAGTGAACGGCTACCCGGCTGTGAGTTTGTAAGAATACCGTTGACCTTCTCCACCACGAGGATGAAGGCATCCTCATACACAATCTTAACCCACTTGTTGCGGAAATCATGCTTGTGACGCTTATTGGCAATCTGCACAAGCTGACCCGGCTTAAGCAGGGTGTTGAACTGTGTTGTCTGAACCTTGTCGACATACACCATACGCTGCGACAAGAGTTCCTTTATCTTTGTACGTGAACCTCCCACATACTTCTGGAGGAATGGCATAAGCTCCATCTCCTCCTTTACAGGATAATCCACGTATTTGTTTCTTGCTTTATTATCGAAATAATTACTCATAAAAAAGCCCCCCGACCTTCGGAGTTAAAAGTTAAAAATTAAAAGTTAAAAGTTTAGCTGACTCATAACTTAAAACTCAGAACTCCATTGGCGGCCATCCAGTTCATGGGGGAGATGGCATTATCTTGCATTATTCATGCTTCATAATGCAAGAGTTAAAAATTATAAATTAAAAGTTAAAAATTGAAGATTACTCGTATTCCTTGTTAGCGATAAGAACTCCAAACTCTCAACTCAACTTTTAACTGTTAACTTTTACTTATTAACTCCAGTATGAATAACACTGGCCAGTTTCCCCGAAAAGCATGTTCCGTCTCTATCCGAACGGTTGCCCCCTTCGGGGGTTAGGGGGCTATCTCTTCTCCAGAAGCACTACGTTCTCCACGTGCTGAGTGTGAGGGAACATATCTACTGGCTGCACCTTCACCACCTTGTAGTCGGCATCAAGAAGCTGGAGGTCACGTGCCTGTGTGGCAGGATTACAGCTTACATACACGATACGCTTAGGTGAGGCGAAGAGGATGGTGTCTATCACATCCTGATGCATGCCTGCTCTTGGAGGGTCGGTAATGATGACATCCGGACGTCCATGCTCCTCGATGAAGTCCTTGTTGAGGATATCCTTCATGTCACCAGCATAGAAGAGAGTATTGTCAATACCGTTAATCTGTGAGTTCACCTTGGCATCCTCAATAGCCTCTGGTACGTACTCAATACCGATAACCTTCTTTGCCTTCTTGGCTACGAAGTTGGCAATAGTACCCGTACCTGTGTAGAGGTCATAAACGAGTTCCTCGCCTGTGAGGTCGGCAAAGTTACGTGCAACGCTATAGAGCTCGTATGCCTGGTCTGTATTTGTCTGATAGAAAGACTTAGGTCCTACCTTGAACTTGAGGTCTTCCATCGTCTCGTAGATGAAATCAGTACCCTTGAAACAATGTACTTCCTGGTCGCCGAATGTGTCGTTACACTTATGGTTGTCCACATAGAGGAGCGAAGTAATCTGTGGGAACGTGTCTGCAAGGTGCTGCATGAGATCCATTGCCTGCTTGTTCTCCTCCTTTGTCTCTATGCGGAACTGCATGAGAAGCATGAACTCGCCCGTGTTAGAGTTACGAAGCATCATACTACGGAGAAGACCTGCATTCTCGCGAAGGTCGTAGAACACGAGACCATTCTTGATGGCATAGTCACGTATGTCGTTACGTATCTGGTTCTGGAGGTCATCCATGAGGTGACACTTCTCTATGTCAAGTATCTTGTCAAATGCTCCTGTGATATGGAAACCAACAGCATCCATCACGTCGTACTTGACATCCTGCTTAACCTCTTCCTCTGTAAGCCAACGCTTGTTTGAGAAACCGTACTCCAACTTGTTGCGGTACTCGCGTGTCTTCTTGCTACCGAGGATAGGCATGAACTCAGGAAGCTCAACCTTACCAATACGGCTGAGATTGTCATATACCTGCTGCTGCTTTGCCTTGAGCTGTTCCTCATACTTGAGACACTGCCACTTACATCCGCCACACACACCATAGTGCTGGCAGAATGGAGTGTCACGAAGAGGACTGTACTCATGAATATTCACGGCAACAGCCTCCATATAACTGTTCTTCTTTTTCTTTACCTGAAGGTCAACCACATCACCTGGCACAACGTATGGCACAAACACTACCTTGTCATCAACACGTGCAAGTGCCTTACCCTCTGCTGCCACAGCAGTTATCGTGATATTCTCAAGTATTGGAAGATTCTTTTTCTTTCGCATATATATTGTTTAATCTATAATCTAAAATTTGACATTCCCTATTTGCTTTCTCCATCAACAAATACAATAGTATTCTCCTTGTTCCTTTCGTCTGTCTTAGCTGAAGCATAAAGGTAGATGCCACAGGATACTGCCATTACATCAATAAAGCAACTGAAAAAAACAGTTACAAATGATACTATAGGAAGTATCCAATTGATTGCTTCTGGTAAATACACAATATCACCTTGTGCTGCACTTGTAATAGCAACCGCCTTTGCGCTATACATAACGGAAAGAAGAGAGCAAAAAACAGCACCAAGCAAATCGAATGTGACAACCATCAACAATAGCAATCCAAAGCATTTTGCCCATAGTCTGTAACCGACTTTTAGTCCTTTCCAAGCGTTCTTTATTGAACTACCCTTTTCCATCATTACATAGAACATAGACATATACATCGGAACGCCCACTACTAAGCCGAAAATAATAAGATTTATCAGCATTACGCCATATACAATCAGCACGTTGGTTCCTATAGTTTCCAATGGAGTTGTTTTATCCATTCCACTATACAAAACAATCGCAGTTATGAAAGTAGGAATTAAAGCTACAAGGACAACCACAAAACAAATGAGAAACCAATGAAACATCTTCACAAATTTCTTACGCGTAGCCTTAAAAAGTGTCCAAGCATTATATCCAAGAAAACCTTTGTCTAATGCTATCTGGTCAAATACCCTAAAGGTCATAGCCATTACAACATAATAATTGACCGCAAACAAGAAAAAGGCAATAAACGACATCAAGATAAAATACGGTTGAAAACTATATAACAAATCTAACCATATTGCAAAAAACAAAGCCGAGCAAGCAAAGACTGGTGAAAAGGTCTTCAAAATAAACAGAAAATTATCTGTAACAAAACTGATGCCTGCAGAGAAGCATTTTAATACGCTTCGATAGGAATAGAAAGGCAACTTTGCCTCTTTCTCTTCCGTGATTGACTCTATATTTTCCATCTTTTCTATGTTTTTTTATATTTTAGGCGCAAAGATAGAGAAAAATCACTACTTTTGCAATCTGATAACAAGCATTTATATTTTATTATATAAAAAATGGTTAATTTAAGCACTATTAAATGGGGCTTTATAGGTTGCGGAGAGGTAACGGAAAAGAAAAGCGGACCAGCCTTCCCTCTTGTTGAACACTCTAAAGTCGTTGCCGTGATGAGCCGTGACAAGAAAAAAGCGGAATCATACGCCAAGCGCAACGGCATAGGCAAATACTACTCTGACGCCAAGGCTCTGATAGAAGATCTAGAGGTTAATGCCGTGTATATTGCCACTCCACCGTCTTCCCATGCCGAATATGCCATCATGGCTATGCGTGCAGGCAAACCAGCATACGTGGAGAAGCCGCTCGCCATCAACTACGAGGAGTGCATACAGGTAAACCGTATCTCCAAGCTTCTCGAAGTACCTTGTTTCGTGGCTTACTACAGACGTTATCTACCATATTTCCAGACAGTAAAGAATATCGCTTTCAGCGGACGCATAGGCAAGATTCTATCCGTACAGATGAGACTCGTTGCTCCGCCACGCGAGTTTGACAATAACGACAAGAACCTGCCTTGGCGACTCCAGCCAGACGTGGCAGGTGGAGGTGGCTACTTCTACGACCTCGCAAGCCATCAGTTTGACCTTCTGCAATATATGTTTGGCGACATTATTGAGGCTGAAGGATTCTGTAACAACATGGGCAAACTCTACAAGGTGCAGGACACATTCAACGCCATCTTCCGTTTCTCCAACGGTCTTGGCGGTTCTGCCACATGGTGCTTCGTGGCTCATCAGTCATCAAAATGCGACAAGATAGAGATACTTGGCGACAAGGGTACGATAGTGTTCTCTGTATATAACTACAACCCTATCCGTATCTTCTCAGAAAGCGGCTACGAGGAGATTCCTGTGGAGAACCCAGAGCACGTCCAACTTCCACTTATCCAGAAGATTGTTGACCACCTCAGAGGTGTTTCCATATGTGACTGCGACTCCGTAAGTGCAACACCTACTAACTGGGTGATGGACAAGATACTCGGTAAATTCTGATAAAAATTAAGAACTAAGATTTAAGAACTAAGCGAAGCGGTCTCTCTAACCGCAGGAAAGAAATTAAGATTTTATGGTCAAATCGTACGACCTTTAAGCGGGATTTCAAAACAAGGAGACATTGTTTTCTTTTGTTTTCCTATGTTTTACCTTCCTTCGGTCTGTGAAAGAAGTTCTTTTGTTTTTCAATTGGCGCCATTGGCGCATGAACAAACAATAAGAATACATTTTTTTCTTAATCTTCGTTTCCCAAACAACCACGAACTAACATTTGTTAAATACAGGAAATTGATTACGATACTCGATAAAATTAATTTAAGGAAAAGACTGTTTCTTCTCGTTATAACAATTTCATACACAGTCTTATTGAATGCTCAAGACAGCATCTACATAAGCGAGACATATAATCCGTCTCTTGACTCCACGCAGGTAACAAGCGAGCCAGTCAAGAAGGCAGGATTCGTATCTCGTGTCCTTGATGGTTTCACAAAGTTCTTCATGGATTGTGACACCAATTACGTCACTCCACAGAAATACCAGTTTACGATACAAGGAGAGTTGAGCTACTGGCACGATTTCTACCACATGCAATCACTCGAGACGGGTAACAACATGGTCATAGAATCCGACCCTTCTCTTGTTGCCGGAGGATATGTCTATTACAGCATCTTCGGATATGGTGTGACATGGAATCTGGACGACATCAACAGGCCTAACGGAGCAAAAAACGGTACATCAAGACGACAGTCATTTTCCGTCCACACAGCCAAGATTTTCGGAGAGATTTACTCTTTCAACTCAGGTAAGGGAGCAAAGATAACGCACGTAACTGATTATGACCTTACTAACAAGGATAATAAGTTCCTCGGACTTGACTCACGATGCAACGGATTTCAGGCTTTCTATATCTTCAACAACAAGCACTTCTCATGGCCTGCCGCCTATGGAGAAAATGCCGTGCAAAGAAGGAGTTGCGGTACGTTCAACCTCGGTTTGGCTTACAACCATCAGTCCGTTTCATTCGACAAAAACGAATTGCCTGACCATCTGAAGGACATAGACCCTACGATGATGTTCAACGAGGTGGATTACAAGGACTACTCCCTCAGTATCGGCTATGCCTACAACTGCGTGCTTGGCAAGAACACGCTTTTTGCATTCAGCATACAGCCAGCCTTAGGTTACAGGCGTTCGTACATCACGGAATCCGATGACGACCACAACCTTATCGAGAACATGTCAACAGACGTCAATTTCCGTTCAAGTATCATCTGGAACAACTCAAAGTATTTCACAGGATTGATACTTGACCTACACACTTATTCCTACCGTCAGAAGACATTCGGACTTACAAACACCTACGGCACTCTCAAATTCGTATGCGGTTTCAACTTCCTGAGGAAGAGATAAAGCCAACACTATCGAACAGAAACGAATTTTTGCTTTCATAAATATTTTGCCATTTGTGAATTTTTCCATACCTTTGTCACAGATTCTGAGGCAAAGCAACCTCCTCAATGACTCCTCATCGCTCCTTGCCAAAATCAGCAAGATTTAGCAAAGCAGAGGCAATTCTGAGGCAAGGCAGGAGCAAGGAAAGGACGCTCAATTTTTCACAAGTTCGACACGAAAGGCTTACGAAGGGTTCACGAAGGATTGCCGAAGAAACGCCCCTAAATAACTATGTCCAGACGTATGGATTTGAGTAACATTCAGAGGTAAAAAGACGAACATCTAATGCCTAATGACAAGTTTCAAATCAGGTATTTATGCCTTTGTAAAAGTTAGAAACACATTAATTTCAAATTTGCAATTTGGCGTTAGACTATCATAAAATAATCCAATTATTTGCTTTAGAGTACAGAAACATCCATTTTAACTAAGGCACACACATTATATATCAAAAAAAATCTTTACTTTTGCAAAGTAAAAAATATTATACGAATAAACATTCGCACACTTCTATTAAACCATTTTGAGTTTGTCAGGTCGAAAAGACTTGCGGATTGACCGTATCATCGCAAGAACAAGAAGATCCGGCACTAATGAAGTGAGCATAAAATAAAACAAATCGAGAACAATAGGTAGAAACAAACATTACTAACATGAATAAAATTACCACAACAATCACAGCACTCATGCTTTCAGTATGTGTTCATGCTGCCGATATGGTTTGGGTCGATGTTACCGACAAGTACATCATGAACCCAAGATATGACAACAATGACTACACATCATACTGGAATGGAACACAGTTGGGTGCATACAATCCACACGATAATGCCGAGCATTATGAAAGGAACTACGACACTTACCAGGTACTTAGCGGACTTAAGCCAGGAAAGTATCGTGTGAGTCTTAGTGCCTTCTATCGTATGGGACAAGCTAATGAAGATTACAATGCATACAACTCTGGCAACTACTCTGACCGCCAGCATGCAAAACTATACGCGACATCATCTATCAACGACTACGAGGTAAGTATTGCACCTTCATCAAGTGCAGCACTTTCCCAGTCACTTGGAGGCGATGCCTCTGCTGTTGGTGGTTGGTGGGGCAAATACATCCCAAACAACATGGAGGCAGCATACCTATGGTTTGAGGCTGGCTACTACACAAACAGACTTGAATGCGAGGTAGGCAATGATGGCGAACTCCGCATCGGAATACGCAAGAGCACTACACTTAATGGCGACTGGACTTGTATTGACAACTGGAAACTTGAAGTCTATACTGAACTCAAGAAGATAGAGTCAATCACATTTGAGAAGCCACAGATAGACATGGTAATCGGCGAGAAGCTTGTTCTCACCCCTATCATCACACCTGCTGACGCAACAATTCAGAAGTTGACATGGAAGAGTTCAAACACTAACGTGCTCACTGTGGATAACAATGGCGAACTCACTGCCATAACAAAGGGTACTGTTAATGTATCAGCCGTAGCAACAGACGGTACACTCCTTTACGGCACAGTCAAGGTTGTTGTTGCCGACAACGCCCCATCAAGCGAAAACATCATCATCAACGAGGTGATGGCTCAGAATATTGACGTATATCTCGATCCTAACCAGAACTATGGTTCATGGGTAGAGCTTTACAACCCAACAGACAGAAGTGTAAACCTCGAAGGTCTCTACGTCTCTGACGACAGGGAGAACCTTAAGAAGAACAAGCTTGTCAAGGGTTATGGTACACTCCCAGCTCACGGATATGCAATCCTCAACTTTGACCACCATGAGGTATGGACAAAGATGGCTTACCGACAGATTGACGACAAGCTCGACCCAGACGGCGGTACAATCATCGTAAGTGACGGTACTACAATATTTGCAGAATTCGACTACCCAGCTTCCATCGGTCGTACTTCATACGCACGTACAACAGATGGTGGCGACACTTGGGGCTACTCAGGTAATCCAACTCCTAACGCATCTAACGTTGATGGTATGTTTGCCAACGAGCAGCTCGACGCCCCTACTGTTGACAAGGACGCACAGCTCTTCAACGGCTCTATGCAGATTTGTGTCAACTACCCAGAGGGCGCAACTCTCAAATATACCACAAATGGTTCAGCTCCTACACTCACTAATGGTGAAGTGTCTGAGACAGGCATCTTTAACATCGACAAGACTACGACATTCCGTTTCCGTGTGTTCAAGGATGGCTACTTGCCAAGTATGGTCGTAACACGTTCATACATCTACGATGATGGCAACAACCCATTCCCTATCATCAGTGTCGTAACAGACCCAGATAATATTTACAGCAACTCACGTGGTGCATTCAAGCAGGGTTCATACGGACGTCCTGGTAATGGTAACGATGCGAACTGCAACTGGAACATGGACTGGGATCATCCAGTAAGCTTCGAGTTCATCACTACAGACAATGAGTGTGTGGTAAGTCAGGAATGTAGTTTCTCAATGTGTGGCGGATGGAGCCGTTCTTGGGAACCTCATTCATTCAAGTTGAAGGCTAACAAGATTTACGATTTCCAGAACGCATTCAACTATGACTTCTTCCCAGACGAGAAGCCGGGCTTGAAGCAGAAGACTCTCCAGATTCGTAACGGAGGTAACGACAACAACTGTCGTATCATTGATGGCGCAATTCAGGGTATCATCACTCAGGATAGCAAGTTCTACGTTGACTATCAGGCATGGCAGCCAGTACGTGTGTTCATCAACGGTTCATCATACGCTGTACTCAATATGCGTGAGCCAAACAACAAGCACCACGCTTATGCTAACTATGGCATAGACACAGACGAGATGGATCAGTTCGAGATGTCTCCTGACTCTGGATATGTTCAGATGGAAGGTACAAGTGACAGCTTCAACGAATGGTACGAACTCAGTAAGACTGCTACAGAAGAGGAGTCATACGAGGAAATCAAGCAACTCGTTGACCTCGACGAATACATCAACTACATGGCAGCTGAGCTCTATGCAGGAGGTACTGACTGGCCACAGAACAACGTAAAGGGATTCCGCGACCGCAACAACGGTAAGTTCCACTTCGTACTCTTCGACCTTGACTTTGCACTTAATACAGACAACCCATTCCAGACATTCTTCGACAAGAAGTATTACACATTTGACTGGTTAAAGGGTTACGACTACTCAAGAAACATGAGTATCAAGGACAACAGAAAGTCAGGAGAAATACAGTTCGTGACAATCTTTGAGAACATGCTCAAGAATGCAGATTTCCGCAAGCGTTTCATCGACGCATTCTGTATCGTAAACGGCTCTCTCTTCACACCGGAGCGTGTACAGGAAATCGTAAACGACAGAGCAAGTCGTCTTGCAGCAGGTGGCTATGTAAATCCTTGGAGTTCTGCAAACAGACTTATAAACAGCTATACAGAAAGTCGTCAGACTACGATGATTAACCTCTTGCGCGGAAGAAGCGAGTTCAACCTCAAGAGCACACAGCAGTTCACGGCTGACCTCTCTTCTGACATAAAGGAGGCTGAGATTCTCATAAATGACCAGCCACTTCCTACTGGCAAGTTATATGGTTCACTCTTCACTCCTGTGACTTTAAAGGCTACTGCACCAGCAGGCTACAAGTTCAAGGGATGGAGAATCAAGGATTCAAACAAGACACCTAAGACTATTTTCACTTTAGGAAGTGCTTGGAAGTATTATGACAAGGGAAGCCTTGACACCCAGAGCTGGAAGGCAAGTAACTATAATGACAGCGGCTGGCAGACAGGTGCTACTCCTATCGGCTACGGCAAGAACCAAAAGACAACTATTCAGACAAGTCGTCCAACATACTACTTCCGCAAGGAGTTCACTCTTGACGAGGAGCCTAAGACAACAGACGACTTCGAGATGGACTATTCTATCGACGATGGTTGGATTGTCTACGTCAACGGTGAGGAGGCTGGACGCTACAACATGCCTACAGGCAATGTGATATACAGCCAGTACTCAACAACATACGCAAACGGCAATCCTGATGAGGGAACATTCAAAATCAAGACTTCACTCTTCAAGAAGGGTAAGAACGTAATTGCCGTTGAGGTTCACAACAACTCTGGCACATCTTCTGATATTCTCTGGGATGCAGAACTTACTAAGTATAGCGTTTCTGCTACAGGTGTAGCATACGCTTACACAGAGCCTGAAATTCAGATTAACTCTCCTAAGAACATCTCATACATCGCAGAATGGGAAGAGATGACAGAGGAGGAAATGATTGCAGAGGGTATCAATAACACACCTGTAGTAATCAACGAGGTAAGTGCTTCCAACTCTATCTATGTAAATGACTACTTCAAGAAGAATGACTGGATGGAGCTTCACAACACTACATCCGACGATATCGACATTGCAGGTCTTTACATCTCAGATAATCTTGGCAAGCCTACTAAGTACAAGGTTCCAGATGACGATGTGGCACTCAACACTATCATCCCAGCTCACAGCTACAAGGTGATATGGTGCGACAAGCTTGAAAACATCTCTGACGCTATCCACACTTCATTCAAGCTTAGCGGTGAGGAAGGCGAAGTGATAATCCTCAGCAGGGATGCAGAAGGCGAGGTTGAATACTCTGACACACTCAAATATACTGCACACCTTGGACAGCAGTCATTTGGCCGCTACCCAGACGCAGGAAGCCACACATACGTGATGGACAAGCCTACTCCGGGCAAGTCAAACATCTACACAACATACGCTGTTGAGTATGTGGAGCCAGAGCCAATAGAACCAGAGCCAGACGCTATCGCTATCGTACGTGACGGAGGTATGACCATCGCATACGTCAATGGCGTGGTAAACGTTAAGAGCGAAGACTACCCTATCCTTTCAGTTGAGGTATTCAGTACCTCTGGTGCAAAGGTTGCAGGTAACATCACACGCAACAACGGAAGCTTCGTAACACTTAACGTTAGCACTCTCCGCCCAGGCATTTACGTTGCAACTGCTGCCAACAACAATGGCGACGAGTGCAAGATTAAGTTTGTAGTAAAGTAAACGATTTTACGAAAGTAGTAAATAGTAGTAAAATGAAGTAAAAAGGAGTAAAGAGACGATTGTTCGGTCTAAGACATCGGCTTATAACATTCGTCTTTCTACTTCTATTTACTCCCCTTTTACTCCTTCTAACTACGAGACAAAAATGAACAAAGACACCCTCCTACAATTAGTAAGAGACAATGGAAATATGACTTTGGGCAATCAGATTAGTCTGGTTGCCCAATTGAGTTTTCCTGCCATTCTCGCACAGCTGTCCATTATCATAATGCAGTATATTGATGCATCAATGGTGGGAAGCCTTGGTGCAAGGGCATCCGCTTCCATTGGTATCGTGTCAACTACCATCTGGTTGTTTGGAGGACTCTGCACATCTGCCTCCACTGGATTCTACGTGCAAGTGGCACACCTCATAGGAGGCAAGAACTATGCTGGGGCAAGGGATGTGTTAAGACAATCTATATCCACTACCTTGCTCTTTGCCTTTGCACTAATGGCTATAGGCCTCGGCATATCTCCATACCTTCCAATATGGCTGGGAGGAGAGACGGCTATATGCAAGGATGCGTCATTCTACTTCACCATCTATGCTGCCACACTTCCATTCATACAACTCAAGTCCTTGGCTGGCGGTATGCTTCGTAGCAGTGGAAACGTGAAAGTGCCAAGCATGCTCAACATACTCATGTGTGTGCTGGACGTGTTGTTCAACTATCTCCTCATCTTCCCTACCCAACATTATACATTAGGTGGAATGCACATAGCCATTCCGGGTGCAGACATGGGAGTGGAAGGTGCTGCCATTGCAACAATGATATCCGTTATCATTACGTGCATCCTAATGTGGCTGTTCCTTATATTCAGATGCAAGGAACTAAGCCTTATGTATAATGAAGACAAGGACTACGACGGATACATACCTAAGATGCACAACGTGAGGATGTGGCTCAAGATTAGTCTGCCAATGGGCATAGAACACGCCCTTATGTGCTGTGCACAGATTATGAGTACCATTATCGTTGCACCACTTGGTACGGCATCCATAGCAGCCAACTCTTTCGGTATAACCGTGGAAGCATTATGCTATCTCCCAGGCTACGGAATAGCAGAAGCTGCCACCACACTCGTAGGTCAGAGCCTTGGTGCACAACGTGAGTCACTTGCCAACCGCTTTGCCGTAATAACAATTTCGGCGGGAATGATAATAATGACACTCACTGGTATCATAATGTACATCTATGCACCAGAGATAATAAGCGTAATGACTCCGGATATGGAAGTACAGACACTTGCCATAAACGCCCTACGCATAGAAGCTTGGGCTGAGCCTATGTTTGCAGCATCCATAGTAGCATACGGAGTGTTCGTGGGACGCAAGGCTGTGTACTACCCTTGCCTACTCAACCTCTTCAGTATATGGGCAATCAGAATACCGCTTGCATGGTACCTGTCAAAAGACTATGGACTGAGCGGAGTATGGTTTGCCATGTGCATAGAACTATGCTTCCGTGGATTCAACTCACTCGTGTTACTAAAAATAAAACCAGCGAGGATTCCTTTTGGTAAATTCCGCAAAAGATAAAACTGATAAAGTTCAAAATAACCAATGAAAAGTTATTTTGAACTTTATTTGTGTATATAATGCCAGCACATACTCAACGTATTGAATATTTTTATTATCTTTGCAATTGATTTGGCGATTTGTGTAGCAAATAGTCAAAAAAGCAGTTGTTAAGGAATACAATATGACTAATATGTTACTTCCTTTAACTCTATTCAAGTAAAAAACAAAAACAATATAACAATGCTTACACTTAAAGTTATCACAGAAGAGACTGACAAGGTTATCAAAGGTCTCGAAAAAAAGCACTTCAAGGGTGCTAAGGAAGCTGTAGAAAAAGCTATCGCACTTGACAAGACTCGTCGCGATGCACAGACTAAACTTGACGCTACTCTCGCAGAGAGCAAGAAGTATGCCGCACAGATTGGTCAGCTCATGAAGGCTGGTCAGAAGGATGAGGCAGAAGCTGCCAAGGCCGAGGTTGCAAAGCTCAAGGCTACTGCTTCAGAACTTGAGAACACTAAGGCTGAGGCTGAGGCTGCACTTACTGCTCACCTCTGCACTATTCCTAACCTTCCATACGACGAAGTACCAGAAGGTTCTTGCGCTGAGGACAACGTAGTAGTAAAGTCTTCACTCCGTGAGTGCAAGCCTGGTGATACAGTAGGCAATTGGACAACAGTTCCTGAGAATGGTGAGGCTAAGCTCCCACACTGGGAACTTGCAAAGAAGTACAACCTCATCGACTTCGACCTCGGTGTTAAAATTACAGGTGCTGGGTTCCCTGTATATACAGGCAAGGGTGCACAACTCCAGCGTGCCCTCATCAACTTCTTCCTTGCTGAGGCAAACAAGGCTGGCTACACAGAGATTATGCCTCCTACAGTAGTGAATGCTGCTTCTGGATATGGTACAGGACAGCTTCCTGACAAGGAAGGTCAGATGTACCACTGCGAGGTTGACGACCTCTACCTCATCCCAACAGCTGAGGTTCCTGTAACAAACATCTACCGCGACGTCATCCTCGACGAGAAGCAGCTCCCTATCAAGAACTGCGCTTACACTCAATGTTTCCGTCGTGAGGCTGGTTCATACGGTAAGGATGTACGTGGACTCAACCGTCTTCACGAGTTCTCTAAGATTGAGATTGTACGTATCGATACTCCAGAGCACTCTGCAGAGTCACACAAGGAGATGCTTGCTCACGTAGAGGGACTCCTCCAGAAGCTTGAACTCCCATACCGTATCCTCCGTCTTTGTGGTGGTGACCAGAGCTTCACTTCTGCTATCTGCTACGACTTCGAGGTTTATTCTGAGGCACAGGGTCGCTGGCTTGAGGTAAGTTCTGTATCTAACTTCGACACATATCAGGCAAACCGTCTCAAGTGTCGTTACCGCAATGCAGACAAGAAGGTACAGCTCTGCCACACACTCAACGGTTCTGCACTCGCACTCCCACGTATCGTGGCTTCTATCCTTGAGAACTTCCAGACAGAAAAGGGAATCCGTATGCCAAAGGCACTCGTTCCTTACACTGGATTCGAATACATAGACTAAAAAAACATACACTCCCCCGTTCCTCCACCATGAGGAACGGGAGAGTTTTATGACTTTCACATAGACAAACAAAAATAAAACCAAATACTAAATCTCTAAACATTGAAAGCCCTAAAAGGCTTTACTTTTTTATCCCATGAACAAAATCGTAAAGAAAGAGCAGTTCTCTGAGAAGGTATTCAAACTCGTTGTTGAAGCTCCTCTCATTGCTAAGTCTCGTAAGGCAGGACACTTCGTCATCGTACGAGTAGGTGAAAACGGTGAGCGTATGCCACTCACAATCGCTGATTCTGACGTTGAGGCAGGTACTATCACCCTCGTAGTTCAGACTGTAGGTTATTCTTCCACAAAACTCTGTAGCCTCAATGAGGGTGACTACATCACAGACGTTGTAGGTCCACTCGGTCAGGCAACTCACATCGAGAAGTTCGGTACAGTGGTATGTGCTGGTGGTGGTGTAGGTGTAGCACCTATGCTCCCTATCATCAAGGCACTCAAGGCTGCTGGCAACCGTGTCATCTCTGTACTTGCAGGTCGTACAAAGGAGCTTATCATCCTTGAGGACGAGGTACGCAAGCACTCTGACGAAGTTATCATCATGACAGATGATGGCTCATACGGAAAGCAGGGAGTTGTGACAGTAGGTATCGAGGAGGTTATCCAGCGTGAGAAGGTGGACAAGTGTTTCGCTATCGGTCCTGCCATCATGATGAAGTTCTGCTGTCTCCTTACAAAGAAATATAACGTACCAACAGACGTATCACTCAACACTATCATGGTTGACGGTACTGGTATGTGTGGTGCTTGCCGTATCACAGTAGGTGGCAAGACTAAGTTCGTATGTGTTGACGGTCCAGAGTTTGACGGTCACGAAGTTGACTTCGATGAGATGTTCAAGCGTATGGGTGCATTCAAGCCTGTCGAGATAGAGGAAATGAAGAAGCTTGAGGCAAGCGTCAACGGTACAGCTACAGTTGTCAAGAAGGAAGCACCAGTTGCAGATGCCTCTGGCATGACAACAGACACTCCACTCGCAGAACTTACTGACCGTAACGCCCCATGGCGTAAGGAAGTGTTCGCAAGCATCAAGGCTGCCGACCGTGGCAAGATAGAGCGTTGCGTAATGGGTGAGCTTGACCCAGTTTATCGTGCAACAACACGTACAGAGGAAGTAAATACAGGTCTTACAGTAGAACAGGCACTCACAGAGGCTAAGCGTTGTCTTGACTGTGCTAAGCCAGCATGTATGGAAGGATGTCCTGTATCTATCAACATACCATCATTCATCAAGAACATCGAGCGTGGTCAGTTCCTCGAAGCTGCCAAGGTTCTCAAGTCCACTTCTGCCCTCCCAGCCGTTTGTGGTCGTGTGTGTCCACAAGAGAAACAGTGTGAGAGCAAGTGTATCCATCTCAAGATGGGTCACAAGGCTGTGGCTATCGGTAACCTTGAGCGTTTCGCTGCTGACTTTGAGCGTAACTCTGGCAAGATAGCAATCCCAGAGGTTGCACCAAAGAACGGCATCAAGGTAGCCATCGTTGGTTCAGGTCCTGCAGGTCTCTCCTGTGCAGGTGACTTGGCAAAGGCTGGTTTCGACGTAACAGTATTCGAGGCTCTTCACGAGATTGGTGGTGTGCTCAAGTATGGTATTCCAGAGTTCCGTCTCCCTAACGCCATCGTTGACGTGGAAATTGAGAACCTCAGCAAGATAGGTGTTAAGTTCGTAAAGGACTGCATCGTAGGTAAGACTATCACAATCCAAGACCTTGAGGCAGAAGGCTACAAGGGTATCTTCGTAGCATCTGGTGCAGGACTCCCTAACTTCATGGGTATCCCTGGCGAGAACTCAGTTGGCATCATGTCATCTAACGAGTACCTCACACGTGTGAACCTTATGGATGCTTCAAACCCAGCTACAGACACACCTATCATCAAGGCAAAGAGCGTGATGGTAGTAGGTGGTGGTAACACAGCCATGGACTCTTGCCGTACAGCTAAGCGTCTTGGTGCAGAGCGTGTATTCATCGCTTACCGTCGTTCAGAGGCAGAGATGCCTGCACGTCTTGAGGAAGTAAAGCATGCCAAGGAAGAAGGTATCGAGTTCCTCACTCTCCACAACCCTATCGAGTACATCGCAGACGAGAAGGGTAACGTAAAGCAGGTTAAGCTTCAGGTAATGGAACTTGGCGAACCAGACGCATCAGGTCGTCGTTCACCTATACCTGTAGAGGGTAAGATTGAGACTATCGACATCGACATGGCTATCGTGGCTGTAGGTGTATCACCTAACCCACTCGTTCCAAAGTCTGTTGAAGGACTCGAGCTCGGTCGCAAGAACACTATCGCAGTAAACGACAAGATGCAGTCAAGCATCCCAACTATATTTGCAGGTGGTGACATCGTTCGTGGAGGTGCAACAGTAATCCTCGCCATGGGTGACGGCCGCAAGGCAGCAGCCAGCATGATTGAAATGTTGAAGAAGTAACGCTCTGCCCACGCTCTCAACCAAAGGAGAAGGGCTGCAAATTTACACATAGCCAAAGTTTCCGAAGCGTCCGTTTCGTGAAGACTATGGCAAAAAGGCAAGAGCCACCGTTCCCGATGCATCTGCATCAAAGCGGTGGCTCTTTTGTATATTCATTCACGCCTTTATAATATATAAGGTGTAAGCAGTTGCTCAAGAAGTTCAAAGCAATAACTAGTACTACCCTACCCTTTCGTTCAAATTATCCAAAGCTTTCATCGAAGTAAACAAAAGCTTTGGTGAAAGCATTCTAAAGCTTTGAACGGACCAATCTAAAGCTTTGGTCAGATTCTTTCAAAGCTTTAACTTGAAAAAACAATGAAAATCACAGAACGGAAGCAAGGATAATCGGATTTTTTACATACCTTTGCATACATTAACAAAATAAGACTAACCAACCTATCAGTAAATGACAAAGAGACTTTTAGCCACATTCGCAATGGCAATCGCTTACTTTTCTGCCACACATTCGCAGGAATGGATAAGCGCACCAACACAGGACGGTTCAATGCCTGTGTTCCACAAGACATTTCATCTGAGCAAGAAAGTGAAGAGTGCCGTACTACATTCAAGCGCACTCGGAGTATATACCTTGCAGATAAACGGCTCGGAAATAGACTATTCCGAACTGAAACCGGGATGGACAGACTACCGCAAGGAAATATTCCAACAGACCATGACTGTACCTAAGTCCTTGCTCAAAGGCGACAGTCTGAGCATAACTGCACAGATAAGCAACGGCTGGTGGATTGGAGGCATCACACGTGGAGTATATGGCAACAACAACCGTCATGCGTTTATTTGCGACATAGATGTTACATACACCGACAACACCAAGGACAGGTTCATTACCGACACCTCATGGCAATGTGCAACTGACGGATCACTGTTGCTTGGCGACATCTACAACGGCGAGACATACGATGCACGTCGCAAGCCCACACACTGGCACAATGCCATCATCAATACAGACAACAAGGGCGTACTCATTCCTGAGTTCGGACCACAAGTAAAGATAAGAGACAGGAAACTGTGGAAAACAGTTGCCGACATAACTGTGTACGAAGGAAGCATCGCCACAGGAACAACATACGGCAAAATAAACAACCAGCAACTCATTGGACCTGACGGGCATTGGATAAAAATCTTCAACACATACAGCGAAAAGCATCCTACATGGATAAGGCTCAAACGTGGGCAGACATTTCTGCTCGATTTCGGTCAAAACATAGTCGGTTGGATTCGGTTCACCGCAAGGGGTAATCGTGGCACAGAACTCACATGGCGCTTCGGTGAGATGCTCAACTACAACGGCGATGCTGCCCGTCTTGACAAAGGACCAGCAGGAAGTCTGTGGACATACAACCTGCGCCACGCCAAGGCTACCCTCCGCTACATCATGAACGGCGAAGGAAATGAGACATATCATCCACGCTACACCTACTTCGGATTCCGCTATGCAGAACTCACAGCAACTGATGACATCGACATTGCAGCCAATGTGACTGGTATGATAGTAGGAAGCGACATAGAGGAATGGGGAACGTTCTCGTGCAGCAATCCTGACATCAACCAGCTATACAGCAACGTGTGGTGGGGACAGCGCGGCAATTTCGTCAGCATCCCTACCGACTGCCCACAGCGTGACGAGCGTCTCGGATGGACGGGCGACACACAGATATTTTCCACTACTGCTCTATACAACAGTGACGTCAAGGACTTCTACCGCAAGTGGATGCGTGACATGCGCAACGGTCAGCGTGACGACGGTGCATATCCTTGCACAGCACCAGCCGCCAACATGTGGGGCTACGGAGGAAGTGCATGGGGCGATGCTGGCATCATTGTTCCATGGAACGTGTATGTGATGACAGGCAACACGCAGATTCTCACAGAAAACTATGAAAGCATGAAGCGCTGGATGAAGCATTGTGCCGAAGCATCCGAGGACGGATGGACACACATTGGTGCAGAGACAGATTTCGGCGACTGGCTTGCCTACAAGGAAGTAGAGAAACGATACGTCTCCTACGCATATTTTGCCCACACGGCAGACCTGATGGCAAAGATATCACGACTGCTCGGAAAAAACGATGATACGGCATACTATACAGCACTTCACCACAATATCGTGGACGAATTTCAGCGTCGCTACATCACCAACAGTGAGATAAATACAGGCAAGGACACACAGACTGCTTATCTGCTGGCACTCCACTTCGGTCTGCTCACACCAAAGCAGCGTCCCGCAGCCATCGAGTCGCTCCGTCAGAACATCATCAACAACGGCTACCGCCTCTCCACAGGCTTCGTAGGCACAGGCATACTGATGGAGACACTCACCGAATGTGGACTGACAGACCTTGCATACCGTCTGCTACTTCAACGCGAGAATCCTTCATGGCTATACAGCATTGACCAAGGAGCGACAACCATCTGGGAACGCTGGGACAGCTATACCAAGGCAGATGGCTTCAACAAGCACGAATGGAACATGAATTCCTTCAATCACTACAGCTACGGAGCCGTCGTACAGTGGTTCTACTCCACCATCCTCGGCATTCGTCCAGACGAGTCAGCCCCAGGTTTTGCTCACATCATTCTTGCCCCCCACTTTGGTGGAGGTCTCACATGGGCAAAGGGAGGCACAATGACCCCACACGGCAGAATCGATGTGGAATGGCATCACCTTGACAACGGCACATACTGCTACACCGTCAGCATACCAAAGGGCACCATCGCAACCCTCCATCTCGGCAACAGAAGCATAGAGATAAAAGGAAACGGAAAGAAGCATAAATACAATGTAAAAACAAATTAACACAAGTATACGAGCAAACGACATTCTTCACTTTAAGAGACCCATATCTCTCCGAATTTACACCCATATCTCCCCACCCGGGAGATATGGGTGTAAATTCAAAAACGTAGTTTTGGTATGCTGCATGCATATTTATAAATGCTTTTTACGCTGTTTTTGCTTCGAGTTTTGTTCTGGATAGTAGTCAACTAAAATCGTTAAACTACACACTATTTACAGTACGTAGCGGAACGGACTGCCAGTACGTGGTGAGCGAACTGTCAGTACGTAGCCGAACGGACTGAGAGTTCGTAGGCGACGTACTCAAACCAATTGTAGTTTAACGATTTTGATTGACTACTTATCCTCTTATTATTAATAAGAGGTTGACTTAGGTTTAACTTAATTTTATTTATAGTTGACAACCCTTTACTTTAGTTGTAATATGGGTTGACGATTCTGTTCCTCATCATAAGTCAATGGAAACACAGGTCTCCCATTGCATATATGTAAGGAGAAGTTGTAAATAATGGAACAGATTCTTTTATTATCCACATTTTTGTTGTTTCTTTGCACTCGGAAATAAAAGATGGGCTTTAGCAATGCTAAACAAAGCGATACTTACAATAACAGGTTCGGACAGTACCGGCGGTGCTGGTATTCAGGCTGACATCAAGACAATAACGAGTCTTGGTGGCAATGCTCTTTCTGTTGTTACAACACTCACAATGCAGAACACACTCGGTATTCAGGAGTTCTACGACATTCCTGCCGAAGTCATCGAGCGTCAGATTGATGCCGTTGCAGACGATATCGTACCACGGGTGATGAAGATTGGTATGATAAGGAACGTCTATACCTTGGCAGCCATCACACGTTGCATCAAACGCTATGCACCCCAATGGGTACTCTTCTCCCCCGTCGTGTTCTCCAGCCATGAGGAGCAACTCATGGACGACGAGCTTATAGACAAGATTCAGCACGACCTCATCCCACTCTGCTCTGCCATAGTGGTACGTAAACGAGATGCTTCACATTTCGATGCCTCACACATCATAGAGGCTGATGACAACCACGGACGATGCAACGAGCTATGCTCCACCATTGCCGTGTATCTGTGTCAGGGAATGACCATAGAAGAAGCTGAGAAGAAGGCTCGCTTCATCATGCCACCTGACGTAAACACAGAACTCACTGGACGTTGCCTCACTCTCTATCGTGACTTCGTTGCCATGCAGGAAGCAGAATGCAAGAACAGCCACGACGTAAATTACTATGCCAATGTGCTTAACGTATCATCACGCTACCTATCACAGGTAACGCGCAAGGTGTCAAACCAATCACCAAAGACAATCATCGACAACACCCTGCTCAACCGAATAAAGGAATTGCTTCATACAGACAAGACAATACAAGAGATTGCCTACACCCTCGAATTCTCATCACAAGCACACCTCACCAACTTCTTCAAGAAACTGACAGGAACAACACCAACAAGTTTTAGAAAGAAACAATAACATACTCAAGTTTCAAATCTATTATTTATGCCTTCGGAACAAACGTTCGGAACGCATAAATTTGAAATGATAAATTATCTATTAATGTAGTGGCTTACACATCCAAAAGTGTAAGCCACTATGCCATTTTTAGGTATGGAAACGGTAGAAAACACGTAAAACACAATAAAATTATCGAAAAACAATAAATATTTTTCAAAAAAAATTTGGTATTTAAAATATTCTCCATACATTTGCATATCGTTTTACGATAAATCATTATTAACAATCGAACAAAATAAAACAAAAAACATTAACAAATGAATACTACAAACAACCTCGTATGCTGCATGGCTAACGTCATATTTGTTCTGGGATGGATTCTGGTAACATATCTCTGTTATCAAGAATTCAAGACAGAGGTATATGAAGCAAAAGAAATGTATGACGAGATATGCAGTTCAAATCATACACCGACAGATGCGGACGTTTTAGACAGCACACATCGTGCAATCGCATCCGAAAACATTGCATACATACATCTGGGTCAGACAGACATAATGGTGCAATACAACAAATAAAAAACGGAATCAATATTTTAACAAACTAACTAAAACAACACATATATGAAGACAAAATTCATAATCTATTGCATTATGCTCGCTACTATTTTTGCTTGTCAGTGCTTCATTTCTTCTAATTCTAATGATATAGAGAATCAAGAAGAATACAACGATGGATATAAAGCCTATTCCGAAGGCTTTCAGTTCTCTGTCCCATATATAATGACAGACAACAACACAAGTGAATCTAACGACAGCGTTTATAACAAGAAAAGTGGAACTATGCTACCATTGCATAGTGACTCTTTCATAGTAAAAGTACAGAGTAAGACACATACATTATACTTTTTATTTGTGTTCCTTATCACCATTATTCAATTATATGCAATAATAACATTCATAAAATTCTTTATCAGCGTTTACAAAGGCAATGTGTTTGACAGTAAGACAGAAAATAGAGCACGCATACTTGGCATTGCTCAAATTCTCATTTCTTTAATAGATTATATTTACTCTGCACTGATAGTAAAAGAAGCAAACAACACGATAGATATAGAAGGATACGAGATTAACAGCGACGTTTTTGGCATTTCCGTAAGCAGCAATCCAACACTCTACATAGGATTCATTCTTCTTATCTTATCTGAAGTGTTCAGAATGGCACGCAAATTAAAAGAGGAACAAGAGTTTACAATATAATTTTCAAATAAAACAATAATAAGCATATGAAAAATAGAGTATATCTCTACTGCATTATATTTGCCGTAGTATTTGTCGCTACATTCAGTTTTGATGTGTTCAATGCTGCAAGTGAATTCAGAAGTGGCTGGCAAGAGCAAGGTAGTTCAAGAGAAGTGCCTGAACTGACTTTGGAATTAAATAGTTCTAATGTAGGCACTATACACAACAAAAAAACAAACAAATACTTAAAAATATACAGAAAAAACTTGATTGTTGAAACAGGTTTTTCATGCACTCAAACAAATGTAGCAATGATTGTTTCTGCCTTTCTCGCGGCTTTTGGTGGCATTTTACTAATAATTAATGCAATACTTACACTTATCAGTATCGGAAAGAAAGACATCTTCAATAATAGGTTTGAAAAAAGATTATGCAGAATAGGCATTGGTAGCATACTCATTTATACAGGATATATTGTGTTTGGAGTTGTAGAACACGTAGAAGCATGTAAGCAGTTTGATATAGAAGGATACTATCACAAATTACTGCCAGAAAACAGTTTCACTGGCATTTACATCGGGTTAATATTGCTTATCGGAGCACAAGTGTTTAAGATGGCACGTACTCTCCAAGAAGAACAGGATTTGACAATATAATAAAAAGAAATATGGGTATAATAGTAAATGTAGATGTTATGATGGCAAAGCGTAAGATGTCATCAAACGAACTTGCAGAGAAGATTGGCATCACAGCCGCCAATCTATCCATACTCAAGACTGGCAAGGCAAAGGCCATAAGGTTCAGCACCCTCGATGCTATATGCAAAGCCCTCGACTGCCAGCCCGGCGACATCCTCGAATATACAGAGGATTAGTTTTTCACATCCGTAACCATTATTTACACGTATCGGAAATGGGTATTGCACAATAAAAAGAAACCATATTACTTTGCAGAAAATTTCAACAAAATGAAGAATGATGAATGAAGAATGAAGAATCCATCGTCGTCAATATTCATCAAAAAGAAGGGTTCAAACGCAATTCTTCATTATTCACTCTTCATTAATAAACACAAGTAATATGGAAGATAGACAGACACTCAACCGCAACCTTGCACAGATGCTCAAGGGCGGAGTAATAATGGACGTGACAACACCTGAGCAGGCACGCATCGCCGAGGCTGCCGGTGCTTGTGCAGTAATGGCTCTTGAACGTATCCCTGCCGACATACGTGCTGCAGGAGGCGTGAGCCGTATGAGCGACCCAAAGATGATTAAGGGTATTCAGGAAGCAGTCAGCATACCAGTCATGGCAAAGTGCCGTATCGGTCACTTCGTAGAGGCACAGATTCTTGAGGCCATAGAGATTGACTACATCGACGAGAGTGAGGTTCTCTCACCTGCCGATGATGTTTACCATATCGACAAGCGTAAGTTTAACGTTCCTTTCGTATGCGGTGCAAAAGACCTCGGTGAGGCACTCCGTCGCATCAACGAAGGTGCAACGATGATTCGTACCAAGGGTGAGCCGGGAACAGGTGACGTCATTCAAGCCGTACGCCACATGCGCATGATGCAGTCTGAGATTCGCCGCCTCACATCGCTCAATGCAGATGAGCTATACGAGGCAGCAAAGCAACTTCGCGTACCATTCGACCTCGTGCAGTACGTTCATGACAATGGCAAGTTGCCTGTAGTCAACTTCGCTGCAGGCGGTGTGGCTACACCTGCCGATGCTGCCCTCATGATGCAACTCGGAGCAGAAGGTGTGTTTGTCGGTAGCGGTATCTTCAAGAGTGGTGACCCTGTAAAGCGTGCCCAAGCCATCGTCAAGGCCGTTACGAACTACGACAATCCAAAGATTATTGCAGAACTCAGCGAAGACCTTGGCGAAGCCATGGTAGGTATCAACGAGAACGAGATAGAACTCCTCATGGCAGAGAGAGGAAAGTAATGCCCCCCATCTTAATTTGAAACACGGAGACCACAGAGTACACTGAGGATAAAATTGAGATAATCTTTTTCTCTGAGTTCTCTGTGTCCTCTGTGTCCTCTGTGTTTCCTCAAAACATATCAGTATGTCAAATAATGGTAATATACATTCTCTAGTAATCGCTGTCCTTGCCCTTCAGGGAGCATTTGCCGAACATGAGCAGATGCTTCGCAAACTCGGTGTTGAGACCTTCGAGATAAGGAACAGAGCCGACTGGGACAAGCCTAAGGACGGACTCATCATCCCTGGTGGCGAGAGTACAACCATGACTCGCATCATGCACGACCTCGACCTGTGGGAACCAATAAAGGAAGCCATCAACAACGGACTTCCCGTGTTCGGCACATGCGCTGGTCTCATCATGCTCGACAGCAACCACCTTGGCACGATGGACATAACAGCCCGACGCAACGCTTACGGTCGCCAGCTCGGCAGCTTCTACCATGATGGCGAGTTTATGGGAATAACTGACGCAAAGTTAGAGGGAGACGATGACTCTTCATCCTTAACTCCTCATGCCACATTACCAATGACCTTCATACGTGCTCCTTACATCGAGACAGCAGGTGAAGACGTGGAAATACTTGCCACAGTGGACGGCAAGGACGTTGCAGCCCGTCAAGGTAACCAACTTGTAACAGCTTTCCATCCCGAACTGAACGATGACACACGCATACACGAATACTTTGTAAAATGCATTATTAATTATGCATAATTCATAATTATGTCTTTCGGGATAAAGATTTCATTATACAAAAAGAGGATGTACCAATGGTGGTACATCCTCTTTTTGATTAGGTACATCTAAATCTGATAAGACCCATATCTGCCGAGATTTACACCCATATCATTTCAACTTTACACCCATATCTCCGGAGCGGGAGATATGGGTGTAAATTGAAGGTTTCAATCCATTATTTATTCCTTATGCTTCACTCTAATATACAATTCCGTATCTATGACTATAGGAGATGAAATATCGTGGATAGTTGACGGATCTGGGCACGGCATACTCTTATAATAAAAACAAATATGTTCTTGAGAATTTATCGTGTCAACTTGAACATTGAAGCAACAAAGAACGCTATTCAAAGAATCTTTCAAACAAGTCTTTGACAATTCCTTATCAATAGTTGAAAAATCAACGCTATTATTTCTAATATCTGGCATTAAGCCTGAAGTAACAGCAACTCTTACAGAATCAAAATCTGACAAAAAACAACCAATAACCTTTAACTTACTAATGTCAAAATCCTTTGATGCAACTCGTAAACACTCCTTCATTTCTAACATTTGTTCGGAAAAAGTAGGAACAAAAAACTTACCATCATTAAATGGTTTCACATCCTCAACAACAGAAGTATCAGCCTCGTCATAATTCTCAAAACAATGAGAATCGACAAGATTATTGTTTACCTCCAACATAACAGAGGTACCAGAAACCCAAATTTCATAAGAGAACTTAGATATGGAATCACCACGGGTCTGATAATAAACCATTCTATTATCATATTTTATTGACTCAATAATAATTCCCTTATTACCAAATTTTTCACTTCTGTTGCACGACGTAATAATCAACAATATAAATACAAATAAAAAACTTCTCATATTCGACCCATGTAAAAAATGTTGGATTTATTTCAAGAAAAAGAGGATGTGCCTATTTTCACATCCTCTTTTTAATTATTTATCATCAATTGCTTTCTATCAAACAATTATGCATTCTGAATTACTTAAAGTATCTGTTGAACAAGCCTTGGAAACCAGCACCGTGACGTGCCTCATCCTTAGCCATCTCATGAACAGAATCGTGGATAGCATCAAGATTGAGCTGCTTTGCAATCTTGGCAATCTCCATCTTACCCTTGCAAGCACCTTCCTCTGCAAGCATACGCTTCTCTACGTTAGTCTTAGTGTCCCAAACTACTTCACCAAGCATCTCAGCAAAACGTGCAGCATGGTCAGCCTCCTCAAACGCATAACGTCGGAATGCCTCTGCGATCTCAGGATAACCTTCACGGTCAGCCTGACGACTCATAGCAAGATACATACCTACCTCAGAACACTCACCCATGAAGTGATCCTTGAGTCCCTGACGAACGAAGTCACCATCTGCACCAGCAGGAATAGCATTAGCGATACCAAGCTCATGCTCTGTGACAAACTGGAGGGCACCACCCTCTTCCAACTTCTTGAACTTAGAACCTGGAACCTTACACTGTGGACACTTTTCTGGAGCGGCGTCACCTTCGTGAACATAGCCGCATACTGGACATACCCATTTAGCCATAACCAATAATGTTTATTTAGTTAATAATCCGTGTTTTAGATGATATACCCTAATGTCGAGTCTAATCTGTGTTTTTAGATTCAACCTTTATTGAATAATCACGTGGCAAAGATATCCATTATTATTTTATCCCCAAAAGAAAAACAGATGTTTTTTATCAAAAAATCAACTTTGAGTAATTATTTATAATGTATAGTTTACAAAAGCATCACAAACCAACGACACAACACACTACGTTATTAATAGTTGAAGGGAGAAAACGTGCCTAATTGTCATTTGTTCTTCCGTCAAAGTAAAATATTTATCAATATATTTTGCTATTATAGTAAAATGTGCGTATCTTTGGTGCGAAGATAAAACCTAAACAACAGAATAACTAACAACTTTTTTAGCGAAGCGTTAGCTGAGCTTGTTAAAACAAACTTAATCAACATTATTATTAACCAACTAACCAAGTCTATGGGAGATTTTACTATGAGAACCATGGCAATGACCATTGCTGTGTGTTCGGCTGTCGGTGCATCTAAGGCACAGACGGTATCAAGTTCAAGTGACTATCTTGAGGCACGTAGTATTCCTGCGCGCACATTATTCTTCGACTACAACGGTACGGGTGAGCGTATGCCTAAGATTAGCTGGGGACTCGACTGTGCGTGGATTAGCGAGGCTAATATGTTACAGGGACGTAACTACCTCAATCTTTTCAACGACAACATCGACCTCGTTCGTCTGTCTTTCCAGCCAACGTATGCGCTCAACGGCACGTCGCTCAGTAGCGACCACCTCATCGACCTCAACGAGCGTCTTCGCGTCGTGGGATTGCTGGGCACAACTCCGGGGGTATGCCTCAATAGCGATCCTAAGCCTATTGACGGTGGCGCATATACCGTGGCTTCAATGTATTCAAATGGTGCAAATACCACCAACTGGATTAACCTCATGAAGGCTACGGGCAAATATGTGGAGAACAGCGGCTACACCGTGGTGAGCGTTGCTCCGTTCAACGAGCCTGATTACGGTTGGGGACACGGAAGCAAGAGTGACCTCAACAATATCTGTCGTGCTGCCAAGAATGATTCTTGGTTCAACGGCAAGCGACTGATGACAGGTAGCACACTCAACTGTAGCGAGGCATGGGGATGGTTTAGTGCAACACAGACGTATGCCGACGAGGGTAACACGCATCAGTTGGCAGGTTCGTTTGCCGACTTCAAGTCCTTCTTCCAGCGTGTCAAGGCTGCTGGCAAGGTGGTGACTGAGGATGAGTTGCACAACACAATGGAAGCCATGGTAGGTGCTAACTACGGACTTAACAACGGTATATGGTGGGGAACAGCCGAGCATACTCGCTCACAGTTCTGTCGTGCAAGTGATGGCAACGGCTACCGCCTTGCATACGCAGAGAATGATGATGCCTTCATGGCAGCCAGCGTCTATCGCAACACACAGGACGGAGTGACTGAAGCCTTCGTCGGTGCAAGCGAGCGTCAGGCAAAGCAGAGCAGCTTCGGATTCGTGAGCCGTGACCGTGATGTATATTATGACGGCTATGGACCTACACGTGCCTACTATGTGGATATGCCTGCCGACCCTAACGGTAGCTATGGCACTTCGCAGCAACGTAATGCGGAGGGCGTCATCAAGATTCAGAGCGGAGAGGATGTTCAGCCATCTCCTGTGGCTGGCACATGGCAGATTGTCAACGTGGCAAACGGCAAGGTGATGACTGGTGTGGGTAGCAACACATCCATCGGAGCATACAATGTCACACTCTCCACAAGCGTGGCAAACGATGTGCGTCAGGCATGGAAGGTACAGCATCTGCCTCATAACAATGGTGGCGACTTCAGCTACGAATACATATCACTTGCCAACCCTAACCAGCCAGCCGTGTTCTATCTCGACGACCTCAACTGGAGCTTTGACGAGGGCAACCAGATAATCATCTATCCTGGTGGCGGAAGCGGTTGTGAGCAATGGTGGTTTGAGTATGCCGGCAACGGAAGCTACTACATCCACAACCGTTACAGCAACCTCGTGCTTGACGGAGCAGACGGCACGAAGGTGGTACAACGCACACTCACACGTGCCAACTCACAGAAGTGGAAACTGGCTGACCCATCTGTCGTTGCCGACCGTACAGCACCATCCACACCTACAGGATTAGCTGCCGCAGGTCTGCTTGCAGCCATCAAGCTTACTTGGAACGCAAACTCTAATTCCGACCTTAACGGCTACACAATCCTTCGTGCCACATACGGACAGAACGACTGGAACACCATAGCACGTGCAGTCAAAGGTACGGCATACGTGGATAACACAGCCGTTCAGGGCGTTCGCTATTCATATAAGATTAAGGCAATAGACAAGAGCAGCAACATCAGTTCTGCATCATCAACCGTGACAGCCATGACCAATGGCGAGCAGGGATTGGTGGCAAGCTACTCTTTTGACGACAACACATCAGACGCAACAGCCAACATGATGGGTGCTGCTACCAACGCAAGCTATGCCAACGGACACGACGGCAAGGCACTCTCTTTCAACGGCAGCACATACGCCCTGCTCCCTTACCAGATTAGCAACATGGATGAGATGACATTCTGCGGTTGGGTAAAATGGAACGGAGGTAGCGCATGGCAACGTATCTTTGACTTCGGTAATGGTGAGGACGCTTACTTCTTCCTTACTCCAAGCAACGTGAACGGAAAGCTCACATTTGAGATTAAGGCAAACGGAAGCGTACAGACGCTCAACGCAAGTTCAGCCCTTGCAACAGGCACATGGAAGCACGTGGCAGTAACCATCGGAAACGGCAAGGTCGTTGTGTATGTTGACGGTCAGGCTGCCGTAAGCAGTTCCAACATCACTCTCCGTCCAAGCGATGTGGCAGGTGTGTGCAACTTCCTTGGACGCAGCCAGTTCGTGGTCGACCCAATGTTCAGAGGACTTATTGACGATGTGCGCATCTACAACTACGCCCTTTCACAGAGCGAGGTACAGAATGTGGCAGGTGGTTCTTCAGTATCATATCCTATCGACATGACAAGCTATATCACCAACCCAGAGATTATTAACAACGCCAATACCCACACCATGCCAACAGGTTGGAATAGGTACGGCTCATTCGGCTCTGGCAACGGTCAATATACGGCTTCAACAGGCAACACCATGCTTGAGGTATGGCACTACACACCATCACGCATAGCCTTTGACTACTATCAGCAGGTAACACTCCCAGCAGGAACATACCGCCTTTCAGCCGATATGCTCTATCGTGGAGGAAGTGCTAATCAGGTAGGACTCTATGCTTACGTTGCAAGTCCAAGTCAGGAGGTACGCCAGTCAGTTACAAACTGTGACGGACAGCTCCATCGCTACTCTATAGAGTTTACGACAAACGGTTCATACATCAACCTTGGTGTCAAGCGTTTTGCAACATGTTCAGGCGACTGGTTCGCTGCCGACAACTTCACTCTCGAATGTCTCAGTAGCGCAACTTCCAATGTACGTGAACGAATAGGCGAAGCAACAGCCATTGAAGAAACAAAGGATGTTTCCGAGCCAACAGCCGTAGGCATCTACTCTACCGATGGCGTGCAACTCAACTCCCTCAAGAAGGGAATGAACATAATCCGAATGTCAGACGGTTCGGTACGTAAGGTAATGAGATAAGCATCATAAATATTAAAAGTGGCATTTTGAAGTTTGTAATCATTCTTCAAAATGCCACTTTTTGTATTCAGTTACAACCAAACAATAAAAGAAATAGCTAAATGCGTTATTTGCTTACTTGTATCCCAAGTTTTCCGTCCTTAACCTGTGCACAGAATCCATGATTAGGGTCACCAGCAAGGATGGAGTTGGCATTATCGCCAAGTCGCTTATAGACATCTATTGCAAGGATGCCCATGTTGCAGCGGAGGTTTATCTCAATACATGGATGAAGCATCGTCTTGCCCTCATGACGACAGATGAGCATATCTACACCAAAGACGCCTTGGTAACGACCTGCAAGGAGCGAGCCAAGCCTATGGGTGGTGTAGCTTATTACCTTATCCAGTAACTTCTCGCTTATTCCTGTGGATAGGATTCGTTCACGAAGATAAGGCTGTGGCGCTACTATGTTTCCGCCATAACTACCAGCAGATGATGCTTCAAATACGGAATAGCCAAGGAAGCGAGTGCCTGCATCCGTTGTCTCAAACTCAAGGGCAAAGTCAAGTAACTTGTCTTCATAGAAATCGTCTATGAGTATTCCACCTTGATTGCGAATGGCAGATGACACTCTGTCGGTATTGAATGGGGTATTAGGTGTATAAACAAACACACCTCTACCTGATGATGACCAAAGTGTCTTGAAAATAAATGAAGAATGAAAAATGAAGAATGAAGAATCGACTTCGCCGGGCTCGGTAAAGCTGTTGAGCACCCTCATGCCTCTACCGACAAGGTGGGTGCTCCATCCTTCACGGTCGGCATCCTCAAAGAGTTGGTGAATGTATTCAGCCGCAAAGCCACGGGAAGAGAGCGTACGGATGTCTGCCAACTGTTCCTTGGTAGGCAAGAACGCCTCTGGTATGCCCAGATGGAGAAGGCGATGACGGAGTGCCAACGACCATCCCCAGATATTGAAGAGTGAATAGAAATCCTTGCTTGAAGCAACCAAGGAAGATAGTACCGAGATATCTTGTAACTCAAGTGTGCGGTTTGTTCCTACACGATAGATGGCATTGTAAGGAGTCAACACGCAATCTCCCTCCTCTGCCCACCAGAGGGGAAGGAGCGCAAGGTCTTCTTCCATCTGCTGTATGTGCCGAGGAGGGAAATAAGATAATGAGTTGGCGGCAAGCGCCATATCATTTGAAGGATTGAAGATTAGTATCTTGCTCAATCTTTTCTTTGCTTAAAATCTGTATGAGTGATGACTCAAACCACGCATGGTTTGAGGGAAGACATTACTTCTTCTCGTAAGCCTCAATCTTGTCTGTGTTAGAGAGGAGGAAGTCGATGTCGTCATAAGCATTAAGGAGACAATACTTCTTGTAAGAGTTGATGTCGAAATGCTCTGAACGACCTGTAGCCATATTTGTCACAGTCTGGTTTGGCACGTCAACCTTTACCTCTGTCTTGCTATCCTTGGCGATGCTTGCGAAAAGCTCCAACTGGAACTCACGTGACACGATGACAGGAAGCACGAAGCAGTTGAGAAGGTTATTGCGGTGGATATCGGCAAATGAGTTAGAGATTACCACACGTACACCATAACCAGCAATAGCCCATGCTGCATGCTCACGGCTTGAACCTGAGCCCCAGTTCTGACCGCCTACGATAATCTCGTGCACACCCTTGCGAGGTGCCTCAGAGAACTCAGGCTTGTTCATGACGAAGTCAGCTATTGGCTGGTTGTTTGCGTCATAGCGAAGGTCGTGCATGAACGCGTCGCCATAAAACTTAGGGTCACGAGTTGTGAATGCAAGATAACGTGCAGGAATGATGTTATCTGTATTGTTGTTGTCAATCTCGATTGGAATACAAGTTGACTGAATTATATCGAATTTTTCTTTTGCCATGTCTTTACAATTTTCTTGGGTCAGTAATAACTCCTGTGATTGCTGATGCTGCCACTACGAGTGGTGAAGCGAGGACGGTACGTGCGCCCGGTCCTTGACGACCTACGAAGTTACGGTTACTTGTAGAGATAGATAGTTTGCCTGCTGGCACCTTGTCTGGATTCATGGCAAGGCATGAAGAACAAGATGGAAGACGAAGCTCAAATCCTGCCTCTTCAAGTATCTTGTCAATACCCTCGTCGATGACCTGCTGACGAACGAGCCATGAACCAGGAACAATCCATGCTACCACGTTGTCTGCCTTCTTCTTACCCTTTACGACAGATGCAAAGGCACGGAAGTCCTCGATACGACCGTTTGTACAAGCTCCGAGGAATACGTAATCCACTGGAGTACCCTCAAGCTTCTGTCCAGGCTTGAACTGCATATAGTCGAGCATAGAGAGGAACTGTCCTTGGTCTTGTGCTGGAATCTGGTCAAGTGTTGGGATGCACTCGTCGATGGCGATACCTGCACCCGGATTTGTTCCGTATGTGATACGAGGAGTAATGTCCTCAGCACGGAATGTCACCTCCTTGTCAAACTTGGCATCTGGGTCGCTAAAGAGCTGCTTCCACTTTTCCACAGCCTTATCCCACTCTGCACCCTTAGGAGCATACTCACGTCCCTTGAGATAAGCAAATGTAGTCTCGTCCGGAGCGATAAGTCCTGCACGGCTACCCATCTCGATAGAGAGGTTGGAAAGTGTAAGACGTCCTTCCATGGACATATTGCGGATAGCGCTACCAGCATACTCAACGGCATAGCCGGTTGCACCAGAAGTAGTCATCTGAGCCATGATATAGAGAGCCACGTCCTTGGCAGTAACGCATGCCGGCAACTGTCCTTCGATATTGATGCGCATGGTCTTGGGCTTCTGTTGGAGGATGCACTGCGAGGCCAGCACCTGTGCCACTTCACTTGTACCAATGCCCATTGCCACAGCGCCAACAGCCCCATGTGTCGAGGTATGTGAGTCGCCACAAA
>JAFZVY010000137.1 GCA_017617575.1 Bacteroidaceae bacterium
CGAATGTCCACCGTTTCGGTGGACATTCGGTGGAGATGCGGTGGACATTCGGTGGAGATTCTTCGAAGGAAGATAGGAGAATCAACGGAGATGCATCGGAGAAGCGACGGAGGTGAAACGGAGACAAAACACTCATGTGACATCTTCATAGTTTCCATCAGTACATAATGATAAAACAAGATTCACAAAACCTTAAACGTGGTTTTTCTTTCTGACCTCCTTTGCCACAGCTGTTTCTTCAAAATAATCAGGAATACACTGGTTGGCTTCAGAGCCATGTCCCAATCGAATACCAAATATTTCACATCGAATCTCATCATTTTGCGATCCATTTACTATTATTCGATGGATGCAATCCTCACAAAAACGGAGTTCACCTGTGTATATTACCATAATTAGTTATCAACGAGGGGAAAGTTTATCCTCATTGGATTGCAAATATAGATATTTATATCCAAAAACACAAAGCAGAAAATGAAATAAAAATGGTAAAGAAACGATTGATTTTTAGCTTGTTTGTAACATTGCCATGATTACAATAAAGAACAGCATGATTAGCACGTAAAGCAGTATCAAGTCTATACTATACTACATAATTATGAATATCATATTTACGAATAGCAAGAAAAGGAATGGCAGGAGCATCACTTCAATTTGCGAAGATTTGCCCCTGCTTCACCTATAGTTTCAATTAAAATCTCGCAAATAGAAATTATTCTTTTCTATCTCGGACTTGATGAATTCATATACTTGGTTTGCATAGAACTCACGTTGCTTATCCATGCCCATAACGGTATGTCCGACATTCCCTCGTAAATGTTGAAGTATTGACTCGTATTCTATTTCATCGTCAAGTCTTTTGCTCCAGAATTGTTGTTCTTGAACTGATAGCTTTTGCCATAGGCTTTCACCATTACCTGTAAAATGGTAAATAAGTTCATAAATACATGTAAAATCATCATAGTTCGACCATGTAGATTGGAATTTTCTAACTTTCGTTCCAAAGAAACCTTTTGTTACATATTCATCATTGAACGTTACTTGTTTTATAACATTTATTAACTTTGAAAATGAATTAGAATTATTTCTCAACGTAAAGACAAGGAGCGTATTTATAAATGGTAGTTCTTCTTCTAAACATCTTTTCCGATAGTCGTATAGCAAGTAATATAGCCAATAGCCTATTTGAGCCTTAACTGGGATGTTGCTGCTATACATTAAATTCATAAATACGAGGGAAACTATGAGTGGAAAATTATATTCAGAAGGAAGCGTAAAAGTTATCGTCTTGTTCCTATCAATTTTTTTTATAGTCGTAACCATCAATCTTGATACCATCTCATCTCCAACAATTGTAGCAACAGCATAAGTACCAGCAATACCCCAACGTCGAATTATTATCGCCATACTCATCACGGTGTCTGCCACAAGCCTCTGATAGATTTCGTTCGATGGGGTGTACTTCTTATAGATGTCTGGATAAAGTATCACACATTCATCTTTCTGCTCATTCGTTAAGTTTTCGTAATTAGCTTTAATGAATTCTCCAAATACTTTTGCGTTTTCCTCATCGTTCATGATTTGTTTGTTACCGAAATCCGAAAGTTTCTTCAAATCATGGATAAAAGCCCATACTAATACCTTTGTACTATATGTATTCAAATATTTAGATTCCATATAGATTTTTTGATAGTCAAGAACTTCATAGAAGTCAAACATATAAGGTTTCTTGTTCTTTATAGGCTTTCGTAGAAGCAAAGCAAATATGCCCTCTCGTTGATTTGAAATTGCTCCTTCAATCGTCACCATGCCTACAACATCTTCTTCATCAACCATTCCTTTTGTCAACCAATCAGGAAGGAGATTTGGGTCTTCAAGGAAAGAAGGAATTTGTTTATAAACGTCTATACCTTCACCATTTTCATCAAAGAATTGATATATTTTGTGGCAAGCGGCTTTTGAATAGAATGCATATGTTAATCCTCTATGCTTATCTTCTTCATAGACACTAAAATACCTTGACGTCGTTTTCAAATACAATTGAGGAATGAAATCGTCCGAACCACGTAAATCAACATTTGGAATTATTTTGTCATCCTTCAGATAAAAACCTTTATCCTTATCCGCAAACATTGGAGAAGAATGAAAAACAAAAGAAACCTCTTGTGTCGCCAATACTATATATGGATATAATGGTTGCGAGTTGTCGTAATCTTGGAATAAGGAATCGAACGAGTTCCTTGACGAATTTAGATATTGTTTAATAGTCATATAAATAGCATTAATTATCAAACCTTAGATGTTCAAAACATACACATATCCAGATGAATTTTTCTCTTAACGCCATCGGCTAATCCATCGACGGTTTTGTAATGGGAATCGGGCTCCCAATAGTCCATTCCCAACACCTTTGCTTTCACATCTTCATACAGTCTCTTATTCATAAGAGTAATGAACACCTCCGATTTTTTATTTTCCATGATGTCCGTTGTCATACCATCAGCCCTGTTTGCAACGATAACGATACATTCCCCATACCCATCGAAGTAAGTTGTTGATAACCTAACAGGCAAGTATATGCTCGCTTTTTCAAAATCCCAATCCACATAGGATGTACTTATGTTTATCTGCATAATAAATTGTATTTTTGGTTTTAGTCGGTACATAATAGCGATTATGTAAAACCGATGTTCATGATTCTATTCAAATAAAAAATCATATTGAGTGTTTTATCAATGTAATGCTGCAATTAAGTGAGTGCGATCAAACTTGTTTGAATTGCCAAGTGCGAGCTGCATCACAACGTTTTACGGCTCAAATTTAGCTATTTTTTCCCAATTATCGGCTCATCATGAGCCGTAAAACACATAAATCGCACCTATTTTCAGCCGTAAAACGTTTTGAAGCCCAAAATGGTTCTGTTACAAGCTTAATCCTTGCAACCTTTCTCCACCTTTGCTTTTCCGAAAACGTGGCTTACATCTTCAACGTGTAAGCCACTACTTTTTATGGCAAATATTTCTAATTGTCTGAATATTATTGCTAACTTTGCACCCCGAAAAAAGTAAGACAATTATATGGCTATAGAACAAGCAATATTTCGAAGGTCAGAACTGCTGTTGGGTGGCGACTTCATGGAGCGCATCGCCCAGAAGAGCGTGATAATATTTGGCGTGGGGGGCGTAGGCTCTTGGTGTGCCGAGAGCCTTGTGCGTAGCGGAATACGACGACTCACAATAGTGGATTCAGACCGTGTGTGCATCACAAACATCAATCGACAGCTCATGGCAACAACAAAGACCGTGGGACAGGTCAAGGTGGACGTCCTCAAGGAACGTCTGCTCTCTATCAATCCTTCGGCTGAGATTACTGCCTTGCAGCAGATTTTCACAGCTGAGACGGCTGACAGCTTCGAGATAGACAAGTACGACTACATCATAGATGCCATTGACTCGCTCAAGGATAAGGCTCTGCTTATCCTCATGGCTACAAGGACGCAGGCTAAGTTCTTCTCGTCAATGGGTGCTGCCCTGAAGATTGACCCTACTCGCATCAAGGTCGCCGAGTTCAGAAAGGTACAGGGCGACCCTCTTGCACGTGCCTTGCGCAAGCGTTTCAAGCGTGACGACAAGTTTCCAAGTCGTAAGTTCCAATGCGTCTATTCGGACGAGTTGCTTGAGAACAAGGGACAGAACTCCACTTGCGGCACGGAACATTGCATGTGCCCTAAGGCACAGAACGGTCCTGGCGACCCTAACCTGTTGAATCATGAATGGTGTTCCTCAAAGGCACAGGTCAACGGCTCACTTTCACACATCACGGGTATCTTTGGCTTTATGCTCGCAAGCCTCGTGATTCAGGATGTGAATAAGGGGTGAGAGACGGTTAGACGGTTGTGAGATTTTACGGTAGGACGGAGAAACGGTTCTGAGGTTATAAGGTTATGCGGTTTTACGATAGAACGTCATGCGGTCATACGGAAGCCTGAAAGGCTGGTGAGAACACAGGCAGGGGTGAAGCATAGCGTAACCCCTGTAACAAGGCCATTATCATTCTAAGAACCCTGAAAGGGTGACAGAACAAAAGCCTCGTTCCTTTCATTATTCTGTCACTCCTTCGGAGTTCCGTAAACCAACATCACATTACACTGGGGTTCCGCTATGCTTCACCCCTGCCAGTATTCTTTCAGCCCTTTGGGCTTTCTTCAGCCGTAAAATCCTAAATTTTGATGGAAGAAAAAACAAAGAGGGCGTGTCGCAACTGACACGCCCTCTTATTTGTATGGCAAGGTAAGTATTTATATCCTTGGCTTCTGCACTATGCGGATGACAAGCGAAATGATGAAAATAAGCAAGCCGTACATGAATGGGACGAGTACGCACTTGAATCCCGAACACCATAGGGTGATGGAAAGTTCCCCTATTTTCAGTACCTCGGAAAACATCTGCCATAAACCATAACAAGTAGAGAAGACAGCCGTAAGGAATGCTATGGCACCAAGTTCCTTAACCCATGCTGGAGCTTTCCATGCTGCAAAGAAGATGGCGGCAAGCTCTATAGTTAGGATTGACATCCAACCTGCATCGCCTTGTACGAATAATTCTGATATTGTATTCATAATGATTTAATGATTTAAGTTAATACTGTTTCACCAATCGATTGATTTCGGATGCAAAGGTATCATTTATGCTGATAAACGCATGAAAAATCGCTTGTCGAATCCCTCTGTTCGCTTTACTAAACCCTCTGTAAGGGGATTTAGACGTGCTTGGATGGCTTTTGAATGGGTAATTATTGCTATTTTTGCACAAAATAAATAAATGACATGAAACGAACATTACTGATTATTGGCTACTGGACTCTTTCCGTCATCCTTGTCACAGGAATACTTTGCAGCACAGAGTACGGTTTTTCGGAGGCACTATTCGTAAGCACCACGTTCCTCCCTGTCGCCATCGCCTTCAAGTTCGGCTTGACTAAGATTGACTTCAGCGACAAGCGCGAAGGAATAAAGAACCTCGTGTTCCTTTCTCTCTTTGTGCTTACGTCTTCCTTCCTGCTCATCCACATAGCCAACATCGTAATCCGGATTCAGAGAAACGACCCTTACCTGAGAGGTTTCGACATTCCCGACGTTCTTCTCAACCCGATATTTATCTGTTTCATACTCCTCTTCCTTTTGGCAGGAGACTATTTCCTCGGCCAACTTGTAGCGAGCCATATCGAGGAAGACGTTCCGCAGAGCATCACCTTCACGAGTGACCGTCAAAGCACGACCTTACTCTACGATGAGATAATGTACATAGAAAGCAACGATACGGAAGTGTGGATTCATGCCACGGACAATCGCAAGTTCCGTAACAAGACCCCAATATCCAGCTGGGAGAACCTACTCGGCAGCAACTTCGTCCGTACCCATCGTTCTTTCCTCGTGAACCGTTCCCATTGCTCTTCCATAGAAAAGGACGCAATAGCCATTGGCGAGGAACGCATACCCATATCTCGCAAATACAAGGAAAGCGTTAGTCATGCCTTCCAAAATTGTTAGCTAACAATCAGAAATCGTTAGTTAACAATTTGGAATCGTTAGCTAACAATCGTGGAAGGGTTAGCTAACGAACGCAAAAGGAGAAGCGAGAGATGATTTAATCAGCAAGAAACAGAGGGCGGAAACAAAGGATAGAAATAAAATAGGTGATTTTTCACACATACTTAACAAGTGATTCATCTTTTTTCGCTATATTTGCCGAAAACATTTTTCGATATAGATTATGGAGAACTATATAGTTTCAGCACGTAAGTATCGTCCAGCGTCCTTTGACACGGTCGTTGGACAGACTTCGCTTACCGTGACCCTGAAGAATGCCATCAAGAATGGCAAGCTGGCTCACGCCTATCTATTCTGCGGACCTCGTGGTGTGGGTAAGACTACATGTGCTCGTATCTTCGCCAAGACCATAAACTGTCTCAACCCTAACGAGAATGGAGAGGCTTGTAACGAGTGTGAGTCATGCAAGGCATTCAACGAGCAGCGTTCGTACAACATCCACGAGCTTGATGCTGCCAGCAACAACTCGGTGGAGGACATCCGTCAGCTCATAGAACAGGTGCGCATACCACCTCAGATTGGCAAGTACAAGGTGTTCATCATCGACGAGGTACACATGCTCTCAACAGCTGCCTTCAACGCTTTCCTGAAGACTCTTGAGGAACCACCTCACCATGCTATATTCATTCTTGCAACCACGGAGAAGCACAAGCTTCTGCCTACCATCCTCAGCCGTTGTCAGATATATGACTTCAACCGCATGAAGGTGGAGGACATCGTGGCTCACCTCGCTTCGGTTGCAGCCAAGGAGGGAATAACAAGTGAGCCTGCCGCTCTCAACGTCATTGCACAGAAGGCTGACGGAGGTATGCGCGACGCCCTCAGTATCTTCGACCAAGTGGCAAGCTTCTGCGGTGGAAACATCACGTATCAGCGTACCATCGAGACACTCAACGTGCTCGACCATGAATACTACTTCAAGATTGTTGACTTCTGTCTTGAGAACAAGATAACGGAATGTATGCTCACGTTCAACGAGATTCTGAGCAAGGGATTTGACGGTCAGCACTTCATCAACGGACTCTCAAGTCACTTCCGCAACCTTCTCATGAGCCGTGACGCACAGACGGTAAAGCTTATCGAGGCAAGCGACGATGTGCGCGAGCGATATCACGCACAAGCTCAGAAGTGTGAGCCTAAGTTTATCTTCACAGCCATGAAGCTATGCAACGATTGCGACCTCAGTTACAAACAGAGCCAGAACCGTCGCCTACTCGTGGAACTTACGCTCATACAGGTGGCTCAGACTGCACAAGGGGAGGACGTACCTGGTTCGGGGCGTAGCCCCCGAAAGATACTTAGACCAATATTCAGGCAGATTGCTCAGAGCAATCCTGCCTCTGTGGTGGTGCCTAACACTCAAACACCATCACCTGCGCCATCACCAAACGTGGCAGGCGCACCAGCAGTTACAGCAGTACCTAAGCCACAGACTGCCACTGGCCATGTCATGGCTCCGACAAACTCGCAGCCGTTAAGACGCAACCTAACGGGATTCTCCATCCTCAATGCCGTAAGCGACAAGAAGCGACAGGAGGAGGAAGTGGCAAAGCAAAAGATAGAAAAGGTACCGCAGTACGACAGTTCAGCGGCAACTACAAGGCAACTGAACGTAAAGGACCTGACAATAGAGCTAAAGCGTTTTGCCCTCACTCTCTCGCAGGACGAGACCGCCATGGCAAGTCGTTTCAACAACATTGAACCAACCATCCTTGAGAGTGGCGAAACATTTGAGGTGCTTGCCGAGAATCCTGTGATACAGTCGATGTACAACAAGTATGTACCTAAGGTGCAGGCATTCATTCAGCAATCGTTTGGCAATCCAAACATCCGCATGGTGGTACGTCTCAGTGAGGTGACGGAGCGAAAGAAGGTTCTCAGCAAGTTCGAGCAGCTCCAGCAGCTTTACAAAGATTACGATGCTCTAGTGAAACTCCAGAAAGCATTCGGACTTGAAATGAATTAGTTTTACATTAAGGAGTTAATAATAGCAAAAAGGAGTAAAAGGAAGTTAAAAGACGATACCATAATCTATAATTCATTATGCGTCCCGAACACTTGTTCCAAATGCATAAATAATAGATTTGATTTTCAATCACTCGTCCTTTAACTCCTTTTTACTCTATTTTACTCATTCTTACTCCAGCACACAAAAATATTCCACCAATGACCACATCAATCATACTCATATCGGAAGCATCTGTTTCGCTTGCACAAACCATCAAGACGGAGTTGAGCGAGATAGACGAAAGCGCAGCCATCACGATTTACCATAAGGGCGAACTTGACGGTTGCACAAACATAGCATCCGCGGCAGACGCCACAAGGGAACTGTTCACTACATCCGATGCTCTCATCTTCATAGGAGCGATGGGTATCTGCGTACGTAGCATAGCACCTTGCATTAGCGACAAGCACGAAGACCCTGCCGTGGTGTGCGTTGACTCTACTGGTAAGTTCGTGGTAAGCGTGTTGAGCGGTCACATAGGTGGTGCGAACAAGCTTGCAACAACCTTGGCAACCATTACTGGTGGCGAGGCTGTTGTGACTACACAGAGTGACAACACTGGCCTCTGGGCTTTAGATACTATTGCACAAGAGTATGGATGGACGGTAGCCATGGCTGGTGGCAAGAGACTTGCTGCACAACGTATGAATAACGTCATCACGCTCTTTGTCAACAAGCACAAGACAGCACTAGTACTTGAGACAGAGGATGACGGTACAAGGTACATGGAACAGACGAAGCCTGAACACGTCAAGATATTCCATAGCTATAACGACTACTCACTCTACACTCGCAGGGAGATGAGCAAACCTAACACAAACGGCAATCCGTTTGAGTTGCTCATTATTGTGAGTCCTAAGAAATACACGACTTCTGCCATTCCTTGTCTCCAATTCTATCCAAAGTGTCTCCATCTTGGCGTGGGTTGCCAGCTCATGGCACCAGTGGAGATTGCACCACAACTCATCAACGAGATTGGTGCGGCAGGATATGCAAGCGAGTCGATAGCCACTATTGGCAGTATAGAACTAAAGAAGGACGAGCCTCTGCTTGCCGAACTATGCAAGCTCATGCCTCATGCAGAGTTGAAGATATACACAGCCGACGAGCTTAACAAGGTAAAGATACCTAACCCATCTGAAAAGGTATTTGAGGTGACAGGTTGCTACGGAGTGGCTGAGGCAAGTGCAAAGTGTCCAAACAAGCACTCTACCCTCGTCATAGAGAAACAGAAGGGAAGCATGAACGTGAACGGCAAGATTTCCCATTACACATATGCTCTTGCCTGTGACGAAGGCATACAGCGACAGGGACACATCGAGATTGTCGGTGCAGGACCGGGTGACCCAGACCTCGTGAGTGTACGTGGACGCAAGTTCCTTGAAGAGGCAGACCTTATCCTTTATGCTGGTAGCCTCGTTCCTCGTGAACTGACATCATGTGCAAAGCCTGGTGCAACAGTTCGCTCTTCAGCCAACATGGACCTTGAGGAACAGTTTGAACTCATGAAGAAGTTCTACGACAAGGGCGGCCTCGTTGTACGTCTCCATACTGGCGACCCTTGTATCTACGGAGCAATACAGGAACAGATGAACTTCTTCGACCAATACGAGATGGATTATCACATCACTCCGGGCATCAGTTCTTTCCTTGCAGCAGCAGCAGAATTGCGTTCTCAGTTCACTATACCAGAGAAGGTGCAGAGCATCATCCTCACACGTGGCGAGGGACGTACTCCTATGCCAGAAAAGGAGAAGCTACACTTGCTTGCCCAAAGCCAGAGCACTATGTGCATCTTCCTATCAGCAAGTATCGCACAGCAGGTACAGGACGAACTCCTCGCGGGTGGTTATCCTCCAGAGACTCCAGTAGCTTGTTGTTACAAGCTCACATGGAAGGACCAGAAGATTTTCCGTGGCAAGCTACAGGACCTTGCATCAATAATGAAGAAGAACAAACTGACCCTCACCACCATGATAGTCGTAGGCGAAGCCATCGACAACCGTGAAGGTCTCAGCAAGCTGTACGATGGCAACTTCACTCACATGTTCCGCAAAGGGAAAAAGAAATAATAACAAAAAAAAACGAATGAATACCTTTTACGGTAATCATTCGTTAATTTTTTTCTCTTTTGTTAGTACTACGTTAGATAAACACAATATTCCGATGTCTATGCTTTAGCGAGACGGAATAAATAATATACGAGCAGACATAACCCCATTATGCCTCGTATAATCTCCATGAATAAACTTGTGCCTTGTCTCATTGTTTTGTTTCTTTTTGGTGCGCCTCTACACGTAAGTCTCCAAACGAGAGAAGAGTTAAGGTCTTACGTTGCAGGGGGAAGCGATAACTATTTTTTCTTTATTATGCGCTACAAAATTAAAGCTTTAAATCCAAATGACAAGGCAAAATACGATTATTATTGTACAATATATAGAAAATAGTTGTTTTACGACGCTTTCTTTTGTACTTTTGCAACATAACACAACAAAAATGAGTATGAATAGTAAAATAAAGAACATTATATTTGACCTTGGCGGTGTGATAATCGACATAGACATGGTGGCTTGTCTCCATCGCATGGAAGCTCTCGGTGTACCTGTCAAGAAGATGATGGCGAAGGGCGATTCAAAGGGTGCAACCGTATGTGAAGGCATGAGCGTGAGTGGCCCTATGGAACTCTACCAGCTTGGACAGATAAGCACACATGACTTCCTCCACGGAATACTTCGCTATTGCACCGAGGGTACTACCATCCAGCAGATAGAGGATGCTTGGAACTCTTGCCTACTCTCCATTCCAGAGGAAAGACTTGAAGTGGTTAAGTCGCTCCATAAGAAGTACAACGTATATCTTCTCTCCAATACCAACGACTGTCACTGGAGATACATAGAAGACAAGTTCTTCTCCAAAGAAGGACATACTACGGACGCATTCTTCGACCGCGTGTTTCTCTCACATGAGATGCACCTTGCAAAGCCTGACAAACGCATCTACGAACAGGTACTCAAGGAGATTGGTGCTAAAGGCGAGGAATGTCTTTTCATAGACGATGCCACAGCCAACCTTAACGCTGCAGCAGAATGTGGCATAATGACAATGCAAGACTTTGAATTTTCAAAGAGTTTACTGTCTATATGATATAGAAACTATAATAATAAAAGGTGTCAAGACAATCGCCCTGACACCTTTATTTGTATTTTTCTATATCCAGACATAATTTATACTAAGCGAAGCATTGACTATGCCACGGATTATTCATTTGACAACAAACTTATCATTTTTAACAGATAAGCTTGCCGTTGGTAAAATGTCGTTAGTGCTTTGTCACCTCTACCCTTTTAGTGGCTTCACGCTCAACATTGCGCTTGTCTACCTGAGTGACGACCTTTGCAGCAAGTTGCATATAGGCAATGCCAGCTGGTGATGCTGGGTCGAGGACAGATGGTGTTCCGTTGTCACCATTCTCACATATACCCTGAACGAGTGGAATCTGTGCAAGAAGTGGTACGTTGAGACTCTCGGCAAGTTCCTTGGCTCCGTCCTTACCGAAGATGTAATACTTCTCGTCTGGATGGTCGGCAGGAGTGAACCATGCCATGTTCTCCACAAGACCGAGGATAGGAACGTTCACCTTATCGTTCATGTACATGTTGATTCCCTTGCGTGCGTCAGCAAGTGCCACCTGCTGAGGTGTAGAGACAATGACGGCACCTGTGATGCCAAGCGTCTGGAGAAGCGTGAGGTGAATATCGCTTGTTCCCGGAGGAGTGTCAAGGATGAAGTAATCAAGGTCGCCCCACATCGCATCGCTGATAAGTTGCTTGAGAGCGTTGCATGCCATACCTCCACGCCAAAGTGTTGCCTCGTCTGGATTGACGAAGAATCCGATGGAGAGAAGTTTTACGCCATACTTCTCAACTGGCACGATAAGATCACGACCATCCACCTGCTCTGCGTATGGGCGTTCATTCTCAACCTGAAACATCTTTGGCATACTTGGACCGAAGATATCTGTATCAAGAAGTCCCACCTTATAGCCGAGCTTTGCAAGTCCTACTGCAAGGTTTGCTGTTACGGTACTCTTACCGACTCCACCCTTACCAGAGCTGACAGCGATGATGTTCTTCACATTAGGAAGAAGCTTGTCTGGTTCTGGAGGAAGAGCCGTTGCCGACTTCTCATTGATTGTCACTTCACAGTCCTTGTCCACGTACATCTTGATGGCAGCCTCGGCAGCCTTGATTACTGACTTACGGAATGGATCTGTTGGTTTTGGGAAAATGAGTGAGAAACTGACCTTGAGTCCGTCGATGCGGAGGTCATCCTCAAGCATCTCATTCTCCATGATGCTCTTGCCGTTTCCCGGATAGCGTACCGTGGCAAGTGCCTGGTGTATTAGTGCTGGATAAATTGTTGTCACGTTAAAAATTAAAAATTAGAAATGTAAGATTATAACCACCCTTAAATAATTCACAATTCATATATAAATGCTAAAACATTATGGCATGCCTGCAATTATGAATTTTGAATTAGGAATTCTTAATTGTCTTTACTTTCCCGTTGTCCTTGTGCTCAACACCTCGTGGTTGTATGAGCGATAGCCATCAACTGGAATCTCGATATTTGGTTCCTCAAGAGTTCCTTGTTTTGGCAGACGGAACTTAACATACTTAATAGGAATACCACGCTCAAGCCACATTCCTTCATAATATGTCTGGATGGAAGTCAAAGCGTCGTCCACACCTTCTGTATTATAAAGGTCTTCCGTGAAGAACTCCATCTTGAGGTTGTTCTTCTCCACCATATATTTAGTATAGGTGGCGAGGAAGTTACTGTCTGTCTTCACATTTATTATACCGCCATCCACAAGGAACTTACGGTAACGCTCCATAAAGTATGTTGAAGTGAGACGCTTCGTTGCCTTCTTCATCTGAGGGTCAGAGAATGTGAGCCAAATCTCAGACACCTCATCCTCGGCAAACAAACCGTCGATGCACTCTATATTTGTACGAAGGAAACCTACGTTCTTCATACCGTTCTCAAGTGCTTCCTTGGCTCCGTGCCACATACGGCTTCCCTTGATGTCAACACCAATGAAGTTTATGTCAGGGAATCGCTTTGCAAGTCCCACTGTATATTCACCACGACCACAACCAAGTTCAAGGACTATAGGATTGTCGTTGTGAAAGAAATCAGAATGCCATTTGCCTTTAAGAGCAAAGCCCTCGTTCTGGAGTTTCCAAAACGGACACTCCACAACGAGGGGGTTCTCTGCCATGTCAGCAAACTTGGCAAGTTTACCTTTACCCATTATTTACGGTTTTACGGTTGTGAGATTATACGGTTCTACGGATGTAAGCTTTTCCATACTAACCTCTAAACATTAACCTATTATTCAATAACTACTCGTGTCCAGTTATGCTTGTCTGGTTCGATACCATACTGGATGCCACGAAGCAAGTTGTACAACTTTGTAGACACTGGTCCTGGCTTGTCGCCAAAGACGTATGACTTACCAGTCTCCACATCATCAATTCTTGAGATTGGAGAGATTACGGCTGCAGTACCACATGCACCTGCCTCCTCAAACTCAGCAAGCTCTTCCTCTGCAATCTGGCGACGCTCAACCTTGATGCCGAGGTCTTCAGCAAGCTGCATGAGCGACTTGTTTGTGATGGAAGGAAGGATTGATGTTGACTTTGGAGTAACGTAAGTATTGTTCTTAATACCAAAGAAGTTGGCAGCACCAGCCTCATCGATGTACTTCTTCTCCTTTGCGTCGAGGTAGAACTCACAAGCATAGCCCAAGTCGTGTGCCTTCTTGTTGGCACGGAGAGAAGCAGCATAGTTTCCACCAACCTTATATATACCTGTACCAAGTGGTGCAGAACGGTCGTACTCACGAATGATAACGTAAGGATTAGCAAAGAATCCACCCTTGAAGTAAGGACCTACTGGAGTAACGAAGATGACGAAGAGGTACTCGCTCGCAGGGTGAACGCCGACCTGTGCTCCCGTACCGATGAGGAGAGGACGGATATAGAGTGTTGCACCACTCTCGTATGGTGGAATGAAACGCTCGTTAAGGCGAACAACCTTATCAACCATCTCATTGAATTTTTCAGTTGGAAGTTCTGGCATAAGAATACCACGACAAGTAGCCTGCATACGTGCTGCGTTCTCATCGCTACGGAAGACTCGGACCTTACCATCTGGACAGCGATATGCCTTAAGTCCCTCAAATGCTTCCTGTCCATAGTGCAAACAAGTTGCAGCCATGTGCATAGGAATAGTCTCCTCGGAGCAAGTCTCAATCTCACCCCACTTGCCGTCACGATAGTAACAGCGTACGTTGTAATCTGTCTTGTGATATCCGAATCCAAGACTTGACCAGTCCATTGTTTCCATATTAGTAAATTTTACGATAGTTATAATTTTTTGCAAAATTAGCGTTTTTTACTACATCTTGAAACAAAAACACGTAAAAAAATCACTATTAGTTTTGAAAAAAAAATTACATTCATTTTTTTTCAATCTTTAGGCACTTTTTTTTCGTCACATCAGTTTTTTGGCGTAACTTTGCAACGGTTTTACAAGAAGAATGAGTTTCGCAATTTGCTTAATTGGTAGTTTGTGTGTAAAAAGATTAAAATGAGGCTTTGGCGGGACTCCTTAAAACTATAAAGAGCAAAATTAAAAAACAAAAATTTATATAGTATTTAGTTAAAAGATATGTTTAAAAACTTTATTGGTTACAATCTTGAAGCGGAGCGTCGTGACAAGAAGAACAGATTGCGTGAACTCACCGCAAATACCCGTCTTCTCAAGTTAATTTTCAGCGTTCTCGTGCTTCTGATTCTTTGGAATCTGCCAACAACAGCATTCGGTATTCCAGATCTTACGGTACTCGAGCAGAGAACTATCGCTGTGTTCTGTTTCGCCACTCTTATGTGGATTCTCGAAGCCATACCAGCATGGACGACCTCAGTATCAATCATCGTAATTCTCCTCTTCTGCGCTTCCGACAGCTCGCTGTGGTTCATGCAGGATGCACTCATGCAGCCAGTCATTGGTGAGGACGGTCTTCCTGTACTCGACGAGAACGGTCAGGCAACTACAGCTCTCGTTGCTATCAGCTACAAGAAGATTATGGCTTGTTTTGCAGACCCAATCATCATGCTCTTCATCGGTGGATTCATCCTTGCAATCGCCGCTACAAAGACAGGATTGGATGCTTACCTCGCAAAGGTGATGCTCGCACCATTCGGCAAGAAGTCTGAGAACGTACTCCTCGGCTTCCTCCTCGTAACTGGTATTTTCTCAATGTTCCTTTCAAATACTGCAACAGCAGCCATGATGCTCACATTCCTTGCACCAGTGCTCAAGTCACTCCCTGCTAATGGAAAGGGTCGCATCAGCCTTGCTCTTGCTATTCCAATAGGAGCAAACATCGGTGGTATCGCTACTCCTATCGGTACTCCTCCAAATGCAATTGCACTCAAGTTCCTCAACGACCCAGAAGGACTTAACATGAACATCGGTTTCGGTCAGTGGATGCTCTTCATGTTCCCACTTGCCATAATTCTCCTCGTGTTCGCATGGTTCGTACTTCTCCGTCTCTTCCCATTCACTCAGAAGACTATCGAGCTTCAGATTGAAGGTGAAGCAAAGAAGGACTGGCGTTCAATCGTGGTATATGTAACATTCCTTGTTACTATCCTCCTTTGGTGTACAGATAAGTACTCTGGCGTTAACTCAAACGTAGTTGCAATGCTTCCAGTAGGCGTATTCTGCGTTATCGGTATGATTACACGTGAGGACCTTGAGGAAATCAACTGGTCAGTACTCTGGATGGTTGCTGGTGGTTTCGCCCTTGGTGTTGCACTTCAGGACACAGGTCTTGCAAAGCACCTCATTGAAGCAATTCCATTCGAGACATGGAGCCCAGTACTCATGATTATCGGTTCAGGTCTCATTTGCTATGCTATGGCTAACTTCATCAGCCACACAGCAACAGCTAACCTCCTTGTGCCAATCCTTGCACTTGCAGGAATCTCAGCACAGTCTATCCTCGCAAGCTTCGGTGGCGTAAGCACACTCCTCATTGGTGTTGCTCTCGGTTCATCACTTGCTATGATTCTCCCAATCTCTACACCTCCTAACGCACTTGCTCACGCAACAGGTCTCATCAAGCAGAGCGAGATGATGAAGGTAGGAATCATCATGGGTATCGCAGGTCTCATCCTCGGCTACGCTATGCTTATCGTAGTTGGTCAGGCTGGATGGCTCTAATCAATAAAAAAATCATAATTCAAAATGCAAAATTCGGAATTACGCATTCCGAGTTTTGCATTTTTTATTTTAAATATATAGTTCATCCTTTATTCATCTTCTATTCTTGTCGCCTTTAAACGAATTTGGATTAAAAAGGACGATATATTAACTGAAGGTGAGTATATATATTATCTTGGTTGTAGTTAACATATTAAATCAAAAGTAGTAAACACATTGACTTCTTTGCCTTTTTTTATATAGAGACAAAGAATGTAATACTAAGATATTTTACTTTCTTTAACTACAAGTAAATTGACATAAAAACAGAAGTGCTAAAGCAACATTGCTTTAGCACTTCTGTTTTTATATGTATTGGTTAAGAAACTGCCACTTACTTCTTGATGACTTTTGTAACCTTGCCATTGGCATCCTTCACGATGTTAATGCCATTACCGAGGGTGCTGATTGTCTTGCCTTCGACAGTATATATCTGCAGTGACTTAGCATCTACTTTCACATCACCAATGCCGTTGGCTGCTTCCTGTGCCCTGACCGCCTCAGCGTAGGCAGCCTCAACATCTTCGAGAGAAGTGATAGTACCATCATCGTATGCCTTACGAACACCAATGAAACTTTCCTTGGCTGCCTCACCAAGAGCGTCCACCTTTGCTATGTACTCTGCAACCTTCTTATAAAGCTCGATTGAAGCAATAGCATCAGTAACGGCTGTAGCAAGATTTGCAGAAGCAGTATTTACAGCATCACGAGTGTTGCCCACGTTCTCAGCAGCAGTGATGGCATTGTTGAGAGCAGTTGCTACGTTCTTGTCCATCTTCTTGCCTACGTAAGTCTTAGCAGTAGTAACATCATTAGCAAGAATTGCCTTGAGTTCTGCAACGGCATCAGCCTCTGTCTGAGCTGCAACGGCATCGTTGTAAGCCTTGTTCACAGCATCGAGTGAAGTGATTGTGCCATTGTTGTATGCTGTCTGGATGCCAGCAGCCTTAAAACTTGCCTTTCCTGCATCACCGAGTTTAGCAGCCTTGTTGATTACGGCAAGTACCTTCTTATACAACTCGATTGAAGCCGTAGCGTTAGTAACGGCAGTAGCAAGATTAGTTGAAGCAGTATTAACTGCATCACGAGTGTTGCCTACATTCTCAGCTGCAGTAATGGCGTTGTTGAGAGCAGTTGCTACATTCTTATCCATCTTCTTGCCTACGTAAGTCTTAGCAGTAGTAACGTCATTAGCAAGAGTTGCCTTGAGTTCTGCAACAGCATCAGCCTCTGTCTGAGCTGCAACGGCATCATCATAGGCTTGGTTCACAGGATCGATGCTTGTAAGCGTACCTTCATCATAGCCTTTCTGGATGCCAGCAGCCTCAAAGCTTGCCTTTCCAACTTCGCCAAGTTCTGCAGCCTTGGCAATAACAGCAGCAATCTTCTTATACAGGTTGATAGAGTTCTTTGCATTCTTCACAGCCTTGGCAAGTGCTGCTGATACAGTCTCGATTGCATCTTGATCTCTTGCAACATTCTCTGCATTAGTGATAGCAGTATTAAGTTTCTTAGCCACGCTACTACCCATCTTCTTGCCAACATAGCTCTTTGCTGTTTCAATATCTGTAGCCAACTGTGCCTGAAGCTCAGGAATGACTGTACCACCATTGATATCAACATAGATTACGCCATCGACCTCACGAATGTTGTCAATAGTTTGATTAAGCGTACCACCCGTAAAGGTTTTGTATGACGATATTGCCTTCACACCCTTTGCGCCAGGATAGAAGTCGCCCATGTATGACTCGACAAAAATAGGATAATTCTCGTTTGTTGCATCTAAGAATGATAGGTGTTCACCATCTGCAGGAACTATAGAATAACGCTGATGATTAACATTGGTATTAACCTTATTTCCAGTCCATGAACTCTTGTCGTAATCCACATGAGTGATGAGAAGTCCATGTTGTCCACCCTTTGCCTTATAAGTACTGGTATTTTGCCAAGGCATATATTCATCGTAACCTATGTTCTGTCTGTTCTCAAGAATGAAATACTCGTTTGTATTAGCAGGATTTGCAATCTTATAGGCTACACCGTCAGTCTCCAGAGGTTTGATGGTAAGAGTAACAACCTCATCCTTTTTTATAGTCTCAATGCTACGCCATCCCATGAAGTCTCGCTCATAAGCCGAATAACCGATAGGCGCACAACCGCCAATCTGATAGTTACCACCATCCATTACATCCCAAGCATCAACACCAAGTCCATATCCTCCACTCGTATCATAGAGGTCTGGAAGACCAAGCCCATGTGACAATTCATGAACACAAGTGCCTATACCATCAACAGCACCATGATACAATTCATTTGTCATGCCGTATGAGCCAAATGTAATGTCAGCAAATACTTCTGTATTTCCACTTTCCTTAGGCCAAATGAGGTCTCTTTTATCATATTGTATTTTACTTTCATCTTCGTCGTCAACGTGAAAAGCATTTTCACCTTCACCAGCATAAATAAAGAATATCATATCTACCGCACCGTCGTGATTGTTGTCAAACGAACTCCAATCCTTGTTTTCATTAGTGACAACATTATGACATACCTCACGATAGAATTCATTTATGTTCACATCCCTTTTAACCAACTTCTTCCCATTGTACCAATCCTCTCCGTAATAAGCATATTCCTTGCTGAGAGTAATTGGACCAATGATATCGAACTCCGGAGTGAACTGCCCGTAAGACTGTTCCTTGAAATACTGATATACTGAGCCTATTGAATTACCTGCATTACCTTGTTTGAGATTGAAATAGTCATCATAGCGTTTTCTTACGACGCCATCCTTGTCATAGTCCAAGAACTTTTGGTCGGCAAACTGAACAAGCACAACTGGAATCTTAGGGCTGCCAAAACAAGGAAGTGGTGCAGAACTACGAAGTCCTACCCTACGTGCACCACCAGTAGGAGTCTTTGCGAACACCGAATAATCAGTTACATTCTCTATACGCCCTCTGCGCTGAATTGTCTGAGCAAAACCCGAACAAGCAATAAACGTGGCAAACAATGCCAAAGTCATTCTTTTCATCATTAGTTTTTTAATAGTTACAATAAAAAAGTAGTAGTTAAAGGACTGAAACCTCTAAGAAATGCGAACATTTCTGTCGCAAAGATACCATAATTATTACAAAAAGACGCATAAATCGGCACAAAAAAGCATTGGAAACACCATTTTCAAGGCTCTGCAAATGGTATCCAAATTCGACACCTATCGATATACAAAATCGACCCCGATCGAATTGGTAATTCAATCGGGATCGATTTGCCACATCAATCGGGATTGAATTGGCAATTCAAACCAGATTGATTTTATAGAGCTATCAGCGTCTTACTTTTTGAGCACTTTAGTAGTCTTTCCATTGGCGTCCTTCACGATGTTGATGCCATGACCGAGAGTATTCGTAGCCTTGCCATCGACAGTGTAAATTGCCTTTGACTTAGCACTTACAGTCACATCATCAATTCCGTTGGCTGCATTCTGGGCAGCAACAGCCTCGGCATAGGCAGCCTCAACATCGGCAAGCGAAGTGATAGTACCATTATTATATGCTGTACGGATGTTGGCAAAGCTTGCCTTGGCAGCCTCACCGAGAGCATCAACATTAGCGATGTACTCTGCCACCTTCTTATAAAGCTCGATTGAAGCGGTAGCATCTGTTACGGCTGTAGCAAGATTTGCAGAAGCAGTATTTACAGCATCACGAGTGTTGCCAACGTTCTCTGCAGCAGTGATGGCATTGTTGAGAGCAGTTGCTACGTTCTTGTCCATCTTCTTATCCACGTATGTCTTGGCTGTAGTAACGTCATTAGCAAGAGCAGCCTTGAGTTCAGCAACGGCATCAGCCTCTGTCTGAGCAGCAACGGCATCGTTGTAAGCCTTGTTCACAGCATCAAGTGAAGTGATTGTGCCATTGTCATAAGCTGTCTGGATGCCAGCAGCAGCGAATGAAGCCTTACCTACTTCGCCAAGCTTAGCTGCATTTGCGATTACCTTTGCCACCTTCTTATATAACTCGATGGAAGCAGTAGCGTTAGTAACGGCTGTAGCAAGATTTGCAGAAGCTGTATTTACAGCATCACGTGTGTTACCTACATTCTCAGCAGCAGTAATAGCATTGTTGAGAGCAGTTGCCACGTTCTTATCCATCTTCTTGCCTACGTATGTCTTGGCTGTCGTAACGTCATTTGCAAGCGTTGCCTTTAGTTCTGCAACAGCATCAGCCTCTGTCTGAGCAGCAACAGCATCATTGTAAGCCTTGTTCACAGCATCGAGTGAAGTGATTGTGCCATTGTCATAAGCAGTCTGTATGCCTGCAGCAGCGAATGAAGCCTTACCGACTTCACCAAGATTTGCGGCATTTGCGATTACCTCTGCCACCTTCTTATATAACTCGATGGAAGCTGTAGCGTTAGTAACAGCAGTCTTCACATCAGTAATGCACTTCTCAATAGCATCCTGGTCTCTTGCCACGCTCTCTGCAGCAGCAATAGCATTTGAAAGAGCAGTTGCAACAGTCTTGTCCATCTTCTTGCCAACGTAAGTCTTGGCTGTAGTAACTTCTGTAGCCAAAGTATTCTGAAGTGCTGGAATGACCGTACCACCATTGATATCAACATAAATTACGCCATCAACCTCACGGATATTGTCAACAGTCACATTGATTGTTCCACCTGTGAATGTCTTGTATGACGACATAGCCTTCACGTTATTTGAACCAGGATAAAGGTCGCCACGATATGAATCATACGCATTATGGTCTTTTTTTTCATCCCAGAAAGTATAGAAATTACCATCGGCAGGAACAATGGTGTAACGCTGATGATTCTTATCTGTATTTACCTTATTGGTTGTCCATGCTGATGGATCGTAATCTACATGAGTAATGAGCATACCATGAACACCGCCATAGGCATTGAACGATTTTGAACCCGGCCAAGGCATATACTTATCGTAACCAATGTTCTGTCTGTTCTCAAGAATGAAGTACTCATTAGTGTTTGCTGGATTGACAATCTTGTAAGCCACACCGTCATTCTCCAAAGGATTGAGGGTTAGTGTGGCTGGCTTGCTAATATCCACAGTATTTAAACTACGCCATCCCATGAAGTCACGCTCATAAGCGGAATAGCCGATAGGAGCACAACCTGAAATCTGATAGTTACCACCATCCATTATGTCCCAAGCATCCATACCTTTGGCAGCTACTTCCAAAGATGCAGCATCTGTATCATAAATATCTGGAAGACCTAAACCATGTGATAACTCATGAACGCAAGTACCTATTCCGTCATACCCTCCATAGAAGAGTTCACAAGTACATCCGTATGCTCCGAAAACAATATCATCAACGATTACAGGGCTTACGCTCTCCTTTGGCCAGATAAGATTGGCATCCTTTCCGCTTTCGTTCTCACCAGAACCGGCATAGATAAAGAAGACCATGTCCACCTTTCCATCTTTATTATTATCATAGTCTGCCCAATTCTTGTTAGCTTGGCTTACAACCAATTTACTTGTCTCCCTAAAGAACTCCATTATACGGTGATCCTTCTTTGGAGAATTTGAGCCATAATAGAAAGCACCCTTACTGAGCGTTACAGGACCAATGATGTCGAACTCTGGAGTGAACTGTCCGTATGATTGCTCATTGAAATACTGGTAAACTGAGCCTAAAGAAGGGGATGCGTTTCCAGACTTTAGATTAAAGAAATCATCGTAATGCTTTCTTACCTCCTCTGGATTGTCAGCATTACGAAACAAAGTGTCGCAGAACTGTACAAGAACAACTGGCACCTTTGGGCTTCCCGTGCAAGGAAGCGCAGCAGACGCACGTGTTCCGATTTTGCGAGCACCCTTATTTGAAGTTTTGAGAAGGGATGCGTAATCTGTTACATTCTCTATTCTTCCCCTATTCACGTTTGCAGTCTGCGCAAATCCTGAATAAGCAATTAAAGTGGCAGCAAATGCCAAAAGTGTTTTCTTCATATATTGAACATTTTTAATCATTTCTATTTTAATCATTCCTTTGCAAAGATAAAGCATAATTACCGAAATGTCACACGATTGTTATAAAAAATGCGCTTAAAGCGGAATTAGCCATCAATCTTTGTTCTCATTTGCCAAAACAAGCCTTATCTCTGCGTAGGAGTAATCGTCGGGAAGCGACGACTTGACGACAGTTAGCTTGCGTTCCTCGTCGTCACTCACATTGGCAAAAGCGTCTTTTATCACTTTTTGTCGCTCAGGCGTGACAAGCATGTCGACACTTACCTCGCCAGTAGGGATGAACGAAACAAGATGGCCGATTATCGTGCCCTTGGTGAGGGAACGTGCGGCAGCTATCTCGTCAATAGTGCTGCCTGCCTTGAACATGGCGAGCGTTTCTCGCTCTGAGTCGCCCTTCTGACGCTTAACCTTCTGGGGCTTTGGATCGATGTCTTCCCCACCCTTCTGCGTCTTCTTGGTCTTGAGGTCGTCAAGCGAAGCCTTTGCCTTGGCTGAAAGATAGTTCTTTATGGTGAACTCTTCGTCACCGATGCGCTTGAACGTGCCAATCTTCATGGAGAGCGACACCTTGAACGCGTCAAGTGCGTTGTTGTATTGCGTACGGATGGTCTTGTTGCCTATCTCGATGTTCCATTCCTTCATGACTGGCGTGAAGATGTCCACCAATTTTCCGAGGAAATAATCGGCAGAAGCCTTGACACGTTCACGGAGCAACTGGCTCTTGATGCCTTCCCTCTGCATTATCTGCAGGTACTGGTTGCGGAATGTTGCCGATACGTTCACGAGCGTCGCCTCTATCATGTCGGTTCGTTCCTTGAGCATGGCAAGGTATTCTGGGAACTGGCGATAGAGATGCTCGTCAACCACTCGAGTGAGGTACTGATAATCCAGCTGAAGGGTTGCGAATGAGTATAGTTCGTCAAGCAATGAGAGATAGTACTCGAAGCGCATCGAAGGCAACTGCCCTGCATTCCTGTCGGTCTCGGCAAGCTCCTTGTCAACGTAGGCATTGACCGAGGCATCCGTGATGACCGATCCACTCGACAGCGGACGTGCAAGCACCATACCCTCGAGCGTGCGGCATCGACTGAGGGCAACGTACGTCTGTCCGTGGGCAAAGGAGCTGTTGATGTCGAGCACGGCATGCTCAAAGGTCAAGCCCTGACTCTTGTGAACCGTGATTGCCCACGCAAGGCGCAGAGGATATTGCTTGAATGTTCCCTCCACTTCCTCCTTTATCTCCTTGGTCTTGTCGTCAATGACGTACTTCGTGTTTTCCCACTCCACCATCGGCACGCTGATGTTGCGATTGTCCTCCTTGCACCACACCATGATGTTGCCGTCATCGTCAAGACCGCGTACAGTTCCTATCTTGCCGTTGTAATACTCGTGGGCACCTGAAGGGTCGTTCTTGATGAACATTACCTGCGCCCCCTTCTTGAGGACGAGGGTCTCGTCTGCAGGATAACTTGTCTCGGGAAAATTGCCCTTCACTTCGCAGGCAAACGACATCACAGGAGCGTCGATGCCCGAAAGCATCTGCTCGTTGTATGAGTTTGCCATGTTGTTGTGAGTGGTGAGGCGAATCCATTCCTCGCCGACTGGCGGTATGAATCCCTCTATATAGCGAGAGTTGAGACTGTCGAGCGTGGCCTTGTCCACGGTGTTGTTCCTCACCTTGGCAAGTATCTCGATGAATGAGGCATCCGACTGGCGGTAGATGTGCTTCAGTTCCACGGTCACCATCCTCACTTCCTGCAAAGCCTTGCTACCAAAGAAGTACGGTGAACTATAATATGGTGCAAGCAGTTGCCATTCCGATTCCTTAGCCACAGGTGCAAGCTGTTGAAGGTCGCCGATGAGCAGGAGCTGAACGCCTCCGAATGGCTTCGTCCTATCCTTGTATTTACGTAGTTCTCCGTCGATGGCATCGAGGAGGTCACAGCGCACCATGGATATCTCGTCGATGACGAGGAGGTCAAGCGTCTTGATGATGTTCTTCTTTTCCTTCGACACCTTGAAGTAGCCGCTCCTCTCCGCTTGCTGTCCCGGAACCATAGGTCCGAATGGAAGCTGGAAGAATGAGTGGATGGTCTGTCCCTGTGCGTTGATGGCTGCCACGCCCGTAGGTGCGAGCACCACCATGCGCTTAGGCATCTGCTCACGAAGCTTGCGCAGGAACGTAGTCTTTCCTGTTCCCGCCTTTCCTGTGAGGAACACGGACACGTTGGTGTCGGCTATGAACTGCCACGCAAGATTCATCTCCGGATTATGTTCCTGTCCGTCATTATGAGTATATGCTGAGCCGCCAGACATCTGATTATTTGCGTCTGACAGAGTCGTCGTCTGATTGTCCATACGTAGATTGAAGATTGATAATGCAAAAGTAAGCAAATTTTCGGAAACACGCCTTAATCCGCAAATGTTTTTACGCCTTATGATTCCATTTCACAAAGGTTACACATCGCCAAAAGACCTATCAACAATCTCCCAATGACCTGTCTTATCCGCTCCAACCCATTGTATGAGTTTTCTCTCCTGTAAACACGCAATATCACGCTGAATGGTTTTTCTGTTCACATTCAGTTTTTCCGAGAGATATCTTGTATTTACTGCGACATTTACTGCGACATTATTTTTTATCATTTCCACAATAGACCGTTGTCTTTCAGTTAGTTCCTCTGCGACATTTACTGCGACATCATGTGCATCTGTTGAGTTTGAGTTTATCAAGTTCACATTATTCCTTTGGAACGTAACCAGGACACCACCTTGCTTTGTACTCTATATTTTGATTTTCCATATTCATTGCACTCTATTTTATTTCGTCCGAAATGAATTCTACAGGCATTGGCTGTTGAATTTGGTTTCTCAAGGTTCACACAAACGGGAAGTACCGTACCACCTCGTTGATAATTCTTGTCAAACATTGCAAAGATACTGTCTTTTTCTCAATACCCAAGCATATCATAATGAAAAAAATCATAGACACAATAACAGAATCAGCCACTTTACACTCTGTAAACATGATGTTTACGATGCGTAAAGTGGCAAATTTTCGGAAACACGCCTTAATTCGCAAATGTTTTTACACCTTCTGCGTGAAGTTCATTTCAGTACGTCCAGAACGAACTGCCAGTACGTAGCGGAACGGACTCTCAGTCCGTCGGGAACGAACTGAGAGTTCGTCGGCGACGTACTCAAACCAAATTGTAGTTTACGATGTCGTTTAATGATTTGTAGTTGACGACTTATCCTCTTATTCTTAATTAAGGTTGATTCAGGTTTAACTTAATTTTATTTATAGTTGACGGCCTTTGCGTCTATGTCTCTGGATATAGACGTGCAATCCTCCTGTGCATTTCCATTGCTTTCCTTGCTTCTTCTTCGCAGTTTATCTGCAAACTCTTTGATTGAGCAATCTTCTTTAAGCATCTTTCAACGGATTCTTTATGAAATGAATTTAGATAAGTCATAACCACTTGTTTGTTGTTTATGCATCTACTATGTAGATTATCATGATAAGAATGACAATGCAAAAGTACGATTTTTTCAAACAAGAAAGTGAAGAACACGATTATTTTTATACAACGACTTATCCTCTATACAAATATTTTGTTATTTGCCTTGAACTTTTTCAACTTCTATTTCATCGAACAACACCGCAATATATTCACTAACTCCTGACGTTTTAGGCTGTTTTGAATTATATTTTGCAGGTACAACAAAATTCAAATAACGTGAGTCCTTCAAAGAAGTAAAACGTATTCCATGATAATTCGGAATTTTACCATTTTTATGGTTTATAAACAAAATATGCAAAAACAATTGTGAAAAAATATATTCTTCCGTAAATGCAACGCTTTCCCTTTTGGTTTTTGTCAAACATAATAACCTTAACGGATATGTTACCAGATATGAAAACTTGTCGTAATCTGACATACTATCAATTTTACCACCCATTCGGATAGAAAAATCCATAAAAAGTAGGTCTCTTTTTGGCACAAACTTTCCGTACCACCTTATTTTATTAGATTTTTTTCTTCCTACCTCTTTTTGGGCGCATTCAAGAGAATTTGAAAGATACAAGCAAGGAAAGCCTAACTGATTAAATCTACCTTTATTAACAAGATACCTTTTATCATAAGGGACATGTCCACAACTCTTGGGTGTATCACCATCTTTAAAATCCACACAGCGAAAAAACGTCCCTCCACTTGTCTGTTCAAAATTTAAATAATTTACATACATATCCATAAGCTTGTAACTTGTGTATTTTTGTACAGTTAAAAGCTTATCCAATTCTAATGCTGCGGAAAGAATATCACCTTGATATGCTTTTTCTAAAATATCCAAGCAACAAGCATTGATTTTTTTTATTAAACTTGCAAAACGTTTATATGTCTTTTCCCCATCAAATTCTTTTGTATTATATAACAATGTCTCTATTTCCTTTTTATGTTTGGACAAATGAACCAGATATTCATCAAAAGCCCTCTTTATATATTCATAAAAAGAATTCTCGTTATAGTCTTGTGCAAGATTACGAGATATTTCATCTATCAATAAATTAACACCCATTTTTCATTTGATTTTACAAAACAACATTTATGGTATTAAGGACAGACAGCACAGACGCTTTGACAATTGTAATGGTTATTGTTGTTACTGTTGCCGTTTTTAGGGCAGAAGTTCATGTTCCGCACTCTGTATGTCTGCTATCTGTGGCATTATCGTTCTTAACTCTTATTGTTATTTATTCATGAAAAAATTCTCGCATCATGTAGTGTGAGGCTTTGTACCTATGCCCCTTTTTCTTGGGAGGATACCGTACCCAGCCCCACCCGACATGATGCGATTTAATTACATTGTTCTCTCATCTGTTCTTACCACTTCTTGGGTGGTAAATTCCTTTGGCATCACTCGCAAACACCACGGACGCTATAACCTTCGCAACGTCGACTGACGCGGCCGCTGCTACAAATACCAGAATTGAAGCTTATGACACTTGCGTGGGTGCTGCCGTTGCATTTCAAAGACCAGTAGCCACCGTACGTGCCTGCACTGACGAGCGAGCTTTCTATGCGACCGCCAGCAGCAGGAAGGAAAATGTGGGAATCAGAGAGAGAGTAGTCGCTTGATGGAATCACCCCCCTACTTACTACCCGTCCCTTGTCTGAAGATGACTTAGCAACATACATGATATAACCTGCTACGCCAGAACCATTGTAACTTGATGTCCACATACAGTAGCAATTGTCAACGAGTTCATTCTGTTCTTTCTCGGTTGGCATACGCCACGCTCCTCCCCAGTTCTGTGTGGCAGCATCATCTTCAGGGTCGAGATTGAGCTTTGGATAATCTGTGTATTTGCTGAATGAGTTACCGTTATCATCATTTGACCACTTGTACGTATTCCAATTATAATAAGTCTTAGTGTAACGGCCTGCATAGTTGTAGTTCATTGCATTTGTTTGGTCTTCCTCACCATACGCCTTTGTCTCGCCCCAAGCATAGTACTTACCGTAATCCGTAACGCTTGTTGCACCAACATTCATGGTTGCCCACTTGACTGACAAGCCGAGGTCGACGTATGCGTAGCCGTTCTCATATCCATCGCCTGAATGAATAGCGAGAGTGGTAGGAGAAGCCGTAAAGCGGTAAGCCTTTCCGGCCACAAGCGCCTTACCTGCGAGAGTTGTTGTGTATGCCTTGGCAGATGTCCTGACTGTAAGTGTGAGGTCACCAGTCGTTGCAGGTAAGATTGCAAAATAAAGAGTAAGCACCTTGTTTGATGCGGTTGTGCTTATGTTATTGAGTGAGAGCGTTACCTCTGATGAAGTTTTCTTTGGTGTGATTTCACCCGTTGCCACGTTCATTGTAGCAGATGTTGTGAAGACCTTGTCGCCAGATTTGTTTGCAAGTGTGACACTCTTCCATGTTGCAGCTTCCGGCATAGTAAGTTCAAGCATAATGATGGAAGTGACGTGTTTGAAATCAAAGTTTACGTTGCCGTTTGTAGGAACATTTGCAACGGCATACATATAATCGTAGCCAGCGCCAATATGGTCAAGGTTGTTGTTACCGTTCTGCGTCTGACCAGTCATGTCAATAGGAACAGCAGTATAAGGTGTTTCAGAAAGCATGTTCTGATATGGATAGTATGCTGCATAGGTATTGCCGTACATGAGTGCCCAACCTGCACCATCGAATGATGATGTTGTGCTGTTGCCGCTACCATTCTTCAACACCTGCTTTGCCTGAATATTGGTTGTCGGAGCAATCGGGAAGATACCGATTGCCTCATCATCATCCCATGCAAAGGCTATCTTGCTTCCTGTGTTGGTGAGAGTGGTACGTGTATCACCATCCTCAAATGTATATGGCTCTGCTGTGAGAGTCACGTTGCCATTGAACTTTTCACCTAAATTTGAAAGTTCTTCGTCAGAAGAACATGATGCCATCATGGCAGCTGCCACGAATGACATAAGGATTTCTTTTTTCATTTCTATGCTATGTTTAGATTAATCAATTGACAGTCGTCCTCTTGCCTCAATAGGCATGTCTGGAACGGTTGCATTTCCGTTAGTTGTACCATTATAAGCCCTGCTGTCAGCAGTACTACCAGCAAGAATACTCATGCGCAATCCTGTCGTGTGTTTCATAGCACATGGAGTAATGTAGTTCTTTGATTTCATATCTGTATGTCATGTTATGCCGACTCCTCGCATAGAAATATCTTTTCACTCGTTACATACAGGCACAAAAAAACGTGGAGCCCGAATCTGTTGCCCGTTCCACGCAGTAAAGGCTCTGGCATCGCCCAAATCATCGAAACGAGCAACGCCGAAAGCCCCACGTAGAATGTATAATGACACACCACAGACAAAGA
>JAFZVY010000138.1 GCA_017617575.1 Bacteroidaceae bacterium
CAACTGTGAGAAGTTGAAGAGACCGTACTTCCATACCACGAAGTCGTGCTTGCCTTCTGGGTACTGGATGAGGGTACATGGAACGCTGTTCTTGTCACAGAATGCCTTGAGGCGTGCGCTGTTGTACATGAGTCCGTCTGCGCCACCGCATACCATCCAGAGGAGCTTGTTCTCCTTCTTTGTCTTTGCCACGTCTGGGATAAGCAACTCTGGTGTCTTAGTGTTAGGTGCAGAAGAGAAGCCGCCGACGTAAGCAAACTTGTCCATGTTGCCAAGTCCGAAGTTGAGTGACTGTCCTCCACCCATAGAGAGACCTGCTACTGCACGATGTTCACGGTCTGTGTATGTGCTGTACTTACCCTCGATGAATGGGATGAGGTCGTCGATGAGGTCACGCTCAAAGATTTCAAATCCCTTTGTCTTCTCAGGGCTGAAGATATTGCCTGATGCGCTGTCGTCAGCAAGGGCACGGCCGTTAGGCATGACGATAATCATCTGTGTTGCCTTCTTCTGTGCGATGAGGTTGTCCAAGATGATGTTTGGAGTGCCAAGCATCCATTCCTTGTGGTCGCCACCGATACCGTGGAGGAGGTAGAGTACAGGGTACTTCTTCGTCTTGTCGTACTTAGGTGGGAGGTAGATTGTTGCCTTGCGTGTTGTACCTACGGTCTTTGACTTGTACTCAACCTCTTCGATTGTTCCGTGGTCTATGCCAGCAGTCTCCTTGTCAAATCCCTCTGGAGCGGCAACGTACGTGTTGAAGTCACATTCAATCTTTGGCATACCCGGCATCATGCCGATTTGTGGTTCTTGTGCAAAGGCACAGCATGACACCAATGCAACAAAGACTGTTACGAATAGTTTTTTCATGATTTGTTTAATTGTTTTAATGTATTAAGTTAAATAAGTCTTTTCCTAAGACACCGAAAAGCTGAAAAGGTTTAAGATGGCTTGACAATTCTTAAATGTCATTTGTGGTTGTATAGATAAACGCTCATACGACGATGCCGTATGAGCGTTTTTGTTATGAAAATGTGCTATTTGTCATTATAATGTCCGTATGCAGATAAGATGAGTACAAGAACTTCTGTATCAAAAATCTGATATACAAGTCTGTGCTTCTTTGTGATTTCACGACTCCAACGACCTTCTGGTTTGCCTTTTAAGGCTTCTGGGTGTCCTAATCCTGTTTTGGGATGTTCCTTCAGTTCTTCGATAAAACGTAGAGTCTTTTCATAAATCTTCGGCTCGCTCTTTGCCAATTTTGCAAGGTCTGCCAGTGCGTCGGAAGTAAACTCTATGTTATACATTGTATCCGCTCCTCCTTAGCATTTCTGTAACAGATTCATTAGGCATCAAGCGGGTGCATTTGCCTTGCCTGTATTCTTCCTCACCTCGTGCTAACTTTGCAAGAAATTCTTCTTTGGTCATAAGTGTATCGTCTTTTTTGGTGGTAGTTGTTTTTCCAACAAGACTTTTTTTTATGACATTATTGTTAACGTCATTATCTGATTTTATTTTTACAGACACAATACCTTTTATCATTTGGATGGCTTTCTTTATATCTGTTATGATAGCATTTTCATCAAGCGTAATATCCAAATGTAATGGCATATTCTTGGCTGGGGCATAAGCAACGTCAGATTCAGCTACTATATTGTTGTCATTATCTGGAATGTTATATGTCTTATCCATACTTCTATTCATTTGAATTTATTATGTTTGCAAATGTAAAATATTCTTGTGAAATAGACAAATTATATTCAAGAAATGTCTTTTTTGTAGCAAATAATCCTTTTTTACAAAAACATGAGATGATGTTCTTTGGAACTCGTGCCATCAGATATAAGGATTGTCACGATAATCAGATTTGATTCCCATGTCTTCTTCGAGGTATCGTTTGAAATAGTAGAGAACGTCAATATTGTTCATGGCTTCTTCCACAGGTATTTCATGAGCGATGTTGTAAACAGTCCATGCGTTATTCTCTTTGCGCATCATCAACTGAACCCTTTGTTTCTTTCCACCGTTTGTTACATATACATCAACATATCCGTCAGTCTTGCTTCCGACAAATGAATATGTGATGTTCCACTTTACGTTTTCGGCATGGTCGGACATAAGCCAGAGGAACTTGATTTTGTCAAGGTTCTCTAATTGCTTGCCATCATTGGCTTGAGTGCGTACCGTAGTCATGAACTCCTTGAAGTCCTTGCTGAGGTATTTGTCGATTGAAGCATCGCTGTAGAGTGCATCCTTGTGAGATGTGTAGATGTTCTTGATGGCTGACCTCATCTCGTCATCAACAATTTTGTAGTCAAAATATTCTTTGATAAGTTCGGCTTTACTCTTTTCGATGTATATGTCTTCATGGAAAATTGTTTCTTCGGGATACAAGGAAGATACTACTGTCAGTTTACCTCCTTTATATTTGGTCTTGAGAGTTAATCTGTCAATGTTTTCTGGAGTAACATCCCATAATTGATAACCAGCCTTGCGGGCATCTTCAAATGATGTATAATCCACGCTTATTGGAACATTACAGAATTTGTTTACATCTGGCTTTACAGAGAAATTTAACTCAAAATCCTCTTTGTCTGTATAGGTGATATCCTCCATCTTGCAGACGGTATAGCCCCATGAATGTCCGCTTTCGCCCATTTCCTCAAACTGCATGTATGGGGCAAAGAAATATCCTTTTACTTCTTTCTGAGAACGGATGAGCATAATGACAGCATTTTTTTTTGCTTCATAATGCATGTCGCCTAAATAGTAATTGTCATAAAGAAAGTAGGTCGTGTCACATTTGTCTGTGACATCTGTCTCCTGTGCCAGGGAGTCTGTCTGTTCATTTGATGACGGATTGTTCTTGTTACTGTTACAAGAAAACATCAACATGATTGTTGACATGAAAAGAGTTGATAAGGTTTTTGTTTTCATCGTTTTTTTAGTTATGTGTATTAGTTATGAGACTGTTTTGTCTTTCAATTGTGTGCAAAGTTAAAGAAAAATATTTACATTTGCATAATAATCAAAAATAACCGACAATATGAAGAAGATAATTGTTTCGCTGGCATTGGTCGTGGCATCCATGACTGCCAATGCACAGACATATACTAATGAGTATCCAAAGGATATACAGAGGCTGGCACAGAAGTGGGTGAAGAAAGGGGAGTGGCGTAATGGCTTTACCAAGGCTGTCCCTGCTCCTACGGTTAATCTTGTGGAGTTCTATATCCAGTATCATCGCAATTCTGAGGAGTGGAAGGCTCTCTTCAACTGGTTGCAGACGCATGACCTCCTTGCCGTTCCTGCTGGTAGGATTCCTATTGAGGGAACAGACCTCGTAGTGAGTGTGGAGGATAGCGAGAACTGGTGTAGTCAGGATGACCTGAAGGCAGGAAAGGGTACGGAGAGTCATCGCAAGAAGATTGACTTCATGTATGTCGTTCGTGGTACAGAAGGCTTTGCCCGTCTTGACCATGAGACATCCGTTGCCAATCCTTTCAATACGGACAAGGACCGTTGTGACTATAAGTTTGATGCCGACAGACTTGAACAGTTCGCGTCCATCCCTGGCACATTCAACATAATGTTCCCATGCGACTGGCACGTGGCAAAGATTAAGACAAAGGAGGCAAGTCAGAAACTCCGTGTGCTGGTTATTAAGGTAAACTACAAGCTTTAACTTGTAGTGTTGTATCGCACCCAAGGTGCGGACGAAGAAAAAACAGGAAAAAACAAAGAAAAACAGATAAAAACATAAACATTCTTTTTGTTTGATTTCGATGAATGATACAAACTAAAAAAGATAATGTTTTCTTATGTTTTTATCTGTTTTTCTTTGTTTTTTCTTCGTCCGCACGCCTCGTGCGATAAAGCTTAGTCGAAGAAGTTCCAGCTGAGACCGAAGCGTAGGGTCGTTGGGTTCATCGGATAACCTGGTGCCCAGAAGTAGCGACCGTCGCTCTGGTTGGCATGATAGTAGTTGAGGTAGAAGCGTGTGCGCTTCAGAGCGAAGTTTGCATATATGCTTACGAGAGGGTAGTTACCTATCTTCACGCGGCGGTTAATGTTCTGCGTTGTGAACATACCGATGACTGGTGAGTAGTCCAGTGCGTAGTATTCCGTGAAATACTTGAGGTCAGCACCCATCTGGGTGTGAAGCACCTTGGCTATGCGGAAGTCAAGATAGAGATTGTGGTATGTTGACAACTTAGGGAGTGGGAGCACATTCTCGTTTGACGATGTCTGATATGTTATCTCATTGTCAAAGTGGAGTATTCCGAGACGGAAGTTCTGCTCCAGTGTGGCACGGAACACCTGTATGCTACCTGAGTGCTGGAGTGGTATCACGCTGTTTGTTGCCGTGTCCTGTGCACTTATCCATCTGCCGTTGTTGGCAAAGTATGTGTAGTTGGTGATGTTCTCTATGCTGACGCCCAGCCTTGTCTTTGTGGTAGGGAGGGAGAGGGCACCCTCAATCCTCTGTCTGTATTCCTTGTCGAAGCTCTTGTCCCACCACGCATGCTTGCCGTGGTAGTGGTTATAGTAGAAACTTGGTGTGATGCGCTTGATGTATGCGTTCACCACCAGCTGTGCCGTATCGTTGAACAGAGGCAGGTTCATCTCAGCATGTCCGTTGATGTCGAATGCTCCAAGTTCCTCGCCATAGAGTCCGAACTCTGCATTTGCGTTGAAACGTATATATTTGTTCTGCTCGCTAAACAACTGTCCACCCACGAACACGTTGTTCTGAGTCTCTATGTATCTGTCGCTGCCATAGAGCATACCTGCTGGGATGCTGTCCATAATCATGAAGCGGCGGTACTCGTGACCGATGTATGCGCTTATGCCGAACACAGACCATTTGTTGAAGCCCTCGCAGAGCGTTATACCCACATGGTTGCGTATGCTCATGTACTTGGTCCAGTCGTTAGTGCTGTCGCCCGGGAGGAACGTCTCCATGTGGTAGCCCGGAGTCTCGCCATACGCCTTGTAGTAGCGACGCATGTTCATCAACTTGAGAGTATGGAACAGCTTCGTCACTGGCACGAATGTCTCTATGCGGTTGGAGTCAACCATCTCCTCCTTGTAGAATCCGAGGTTGTAGTTATGGTTGAAGAAGAGCACGTCATGCTCCTGTCGTCCCCAAGTCTGGTCGAGATATACAGGTATGTCGTTAGAGGCGTATTGGTATGCCTGCGCCTCTGGGTTGGTGATGTCCTTCTCGTTTACGATACCGCCGTTCTCACCCATCTTCATGAAGTTGTGCTGGTAGTAGAAGTGGAAGTTGTACCTCTCGCTTCTGTAGCTTGACCATACACTTGCATTCATGAATGACGTACTCTGGTTGGAGTAGAATCCCTGACCATACATGTAGTCGAAGATACCGCCAAGGTTGAGGTGCTTGCCAGCATTGTTGGTATAGATGACCTTGATGTGGTCGTCACCTGTCTGCTTTGAACCACAGTTGGCGTATGTCACGTTCATGTATGGTGACTTAGTGTCGTAGTGACGGAAACGGTCTGTGGTTACGAAGAACTGGTCGAAAGGCTCCGTGAACATGAACTGCGGTGTCACACCACGCTCTGAGAAGATACGTGAGTAACGGGGCGAACCAAGGTTAGACAGAGTGTTGTAGTGTCCTGTTCGACCCTCAGACAGGTTGTCGTTGTAGAACTGGTTCATGAGAGTATCTACATCCACGTGGTGTATGTTGCCAAACACCTCGTCGATGGTCCATGCCTTGACGTCATTAGGTACAATCTTAGGTTTTTTCTTTTTCGTCGTATCGTTCTGGAGAGCCATGTCAGAGTCCATGTTTGACTCCAGTTCACTAACAGAGCGTTGTGCCCACGCGGATGGTGTGAGCACAACGCATAAGAGAGTGGATAATATGTATTTCTTTAATGTCATCTGTCTCTTAAGTTCTTAAGTTTTTAAGTTTTTGAGTTTTTTAGTTTCCGTGGAGAAAATCGCTCCTAAGAAGCGGACGAAGAAAAAACGATAAAAACAATAAAAACAGATAAAAACTTTTTCTTAACCCGTCGTCTGTGGCGACTAAATTACCAACCTTACCATTATTTTAGCATTAATTATCATAAATTGGCCATGAATTATCATTAATTATTTTCTTGATAATTTGTCATTAAATATTTATGACAATTCGTGGCAAATTCATGGTAATTCGTGCCTTAAAATAAATGTAAAATGCTGATTTAGCCAGCAAGGCTGGCGGGTTCTTTATAAATGAATTTTTATTCTAAAACATGAAACGGAGAATGAACTCCACAATCTTTAGTACCATTGCACCAAAGCCAACGCAGAAGAAGAGTGGGCGTTGCTCTGGGAATACAAAGTATATTACGAGGGCTACGGCAAAGAGTGCCATGAACAAGAAGTTGAGAATCTTGCGTGCTTCCCTTATCTTGTCTGCCGATAGTCCCTTATTGCTTGGACGGTGCCATTTGCTTTGCTTCTTGCTGTCTGCCAAGGCCTCAGCAATGATCTTGTCCATTTCTTCTTGAGTAGCCATGAAGTAAATTGAAAATTATAAATTCAAAATTCAAAGTTTCGCAGTTTTGCGGAAATATTATGACTCCCTCCGTAATGCTATTGCATTAGTCACCCTCCCCATAGAGGGGGAGGGGTGGAAAGAGTGTCTGCTCTTTTTATTTCTTCTTTGAGCTTGCAACAACCTTTATCTCGCTGAAGAGAGACTTGAACAGGTCGATAGTCTCCTTGCGGTATTTAGTGGCGTTTCTTACGAATCTGCCTTTACCATTCTGTATTGCCTCGTTGCTGATGAACTCCTCACCAGTGAGCTTGGCTCTGTCGCCCTCTGCATCCGTGATGTAGTAGAGGTTTGTAACGACTGCATCAATGCGATTGTCAGTCACGCTTATGTTGAGAGTGTAGTAGAACTCTGACCAGTTCTTTACGAATGTCTTGTTAGTAACGATAAGCTCCTCTGCACCCTGACACTTGATGTTACCGTCCTTCTTGCTTGCCATCTTTACTGCTGCATAAGGGAGGTTGTGGAAGAAGTTCTTCTCGCCCCATTCTGCACGCTTGAGGTCAGCTTGGAAACGCTTCTCAGCCCAGTAGCCTAAGAGAGCATAAGCCTCATCCTTTGTCATGTTAGGTGTTTCGCAAGTGTAGCGGAGCACAATCTTACCGTTTTCTGTAGGTATGTTACCGTACAGGTTTCTTTTCATCTCTTCGATGGTTACAGTCTCCTTGCCCTTTGGCTTAGCTTCCTGAAAAAGCTCGTCCACTTGGGCGTTTGCGCACAAAGGTAGAAGGGCTGCGCAAAGTGTGATAAATAGTTTGTTCATATTAGAGTTTTGTTTAAAGTCCATATTTTTTTAAGTGAAAAGTGAACCTTTAGCTCGACGGAGTCAACAGTGAAAAATATATTTTACTCTTTTCGTTGATTTCTTTAGAACGAAAATCATTTCTCTAAACACGGAGGTCACAGAGGACTCAGAGAAAAAGAGAGTCTTGTATTTACTCTATGCTCTCTGTGTTTCAGAAAACGTTTTTTTCTCTGTTTTTATTTGTTTTTCTCTGTTTTTTCTTCGTCCGCTCCTTTGGAGCGATAACTCCATTGTAGCATAGGTAGAAAATTAATTTTCGTTTCCTTAAAAACAAGCGGTCACGTCTTATCCACTTTTTCGCCTTATTTTGTCGCAAAGATACCACAATATTTGGTAAAAGTATCTTAATTGGGAGCGAAAACTCAACTTTTTAAGATAGTTTATGAAATGATTTGTTTATTTTTGCAGAAAATTCGTCGAAAAACAGAAATAACAAACTTAAATATCGATAAATCAATGAAAGTAAATTCACCATTTGTGCGCAGGTCTTTACTCGTTATGACTGCCATCGTTTCATCTTCGGTGGTGGTAATGGGATTGACTGACAACAGACGAAAGGCAACCGTGTCGGGCGAAGGCTTCGAGTTTGAAGATAGCGACGACGCTACCGAGATTACTGCACAGTATCTCGTCAACCCTTCATTCGAGAGGGACGACATAGCAACACTTGCCAAGGATAACACTCGTGGAGCCTATGTGGCTACGAGCATCTATGGATGGACTCTTACGGGCAACTATGGCGTAAGCGACATCATGACTGCCACGGCTACTGCCACCGACAATAACTTCGGTGCTCCGGGCAAGCCTTCCAACGGTACGCAGATGTACTACATCCGTAACGCATGGACAGCCTCAACAGCCACGCTCTTCCAGAGCATAACGCTCCCAGCAGGTAAGTACAGGCTCAATGTTGACAATAAGTGCATCACGGCATCCAGCCATGCTGCCTACCTCGTTGCTGGCGACAACAACGTGTCACTCAACTTCAAGGACGCCATGCCAGAGGTATGGGAAAGCACGGCTCTTTATTTCAACCTCACTACGGAGAAGACCATCAATGTCGGCCTTCGTGTTGACTTTGGCAACGGTTCTGGTGGTAGCATCCTCGTGGACAACTTCCGACTCTATCGTCTCCCTGATACAGCCGAGATTCCATCAGAGCCAAAGGAGACCGACGTGACATCATTCACCGAGGGAGTAATCAACAATACATTCGTGCCAGAGGCTGACATGAAGCGTGACCTCCTCCAGATGCTTGCCGACTTCTCCACATACATGGTTAACGACTTCCAGGAGTGTTCTGCACCAAACAGCAAGAACGAGAAGTGCGGATGCTTCAAGGGTGAGAACACCATGGCAAACGACGAGAGGGGAGTGCGCCCTAATGCCGACCTCTCCATGATATGTGCCTTCCTCGTCAAGTATGCTCAGCCAGCAGGCATAACGCTCCCACAGGGCGTGACATACGAGAAGCTTGAGGACATGGCTATGAAGTCACTCGTCTTTGCTTACTCTACTCATAAGGCAAATAAACTTAAGGTTTGTTCTGGCAACAACTACTGGGGCTCAACTTCCAAGGATGATGCTGTATGGGAGTCAAGTCTCTGGGCTATGTCCGTTGCCTATTCCGCATACTTCCAGTGGAACAAACTCACAGCCGAGCAGAAGGGATACATAGAGAAGCTTCTCAAGGCAGAGTGCAACTACGAGCTTTACCGCTCAATACCTACGGGCTATGCAGGCGACACCAAGGCAGAGGAGAACGGATGGGAGGCAGACGTGCTTGCTGCCACACTCGGACTCTTCCCTGACGACGAGCTTGCAAGCAAGTGGTTCGAGCGTATGCGTGAGATGGCAATCAACTCTTACTCTCACCCAAGCGATGCAAATAACAACAAGGTCATTGACGAGTGGTACGACAACAAGACCGTGGCTGACCTCTATCGCGGACAGAACCTCTATGATGACTATTCACTCCAGAACCATAACCTCTTCCACACATCCTACCAGAACGTGGTACAGCAGGAGCTTGGCGAGGCTGCACTCGCACTCAAGATGTTCCAGATGGGTATCAAGGGAGAGGAGAAGTGGAAGAGCAACGCTCTCATGCACCACAATCAGGAGGTGCAGGACAGCATCCTCAACTGGCTTGCCCTTGCCGATGGCGAGCTTGCCATGCCTAATGGTAATGACTGGTCACTCTTCCTCTACGACCAGATTACATCATATTCTACTCAGGCTTGCTTCCTTCGTGATGCCAACGCTCTCATGCTTGAGAACCTTGCTTACAAGTATATCAAGGCTCGCCAGAAGACCACAGCTGACGGCTCTTGGCTTCTCCGTGCCGACGTAGGCGCACGTCGTATGGGTGTTGAGGCTCACCGTGTCATGATGACCTACCTCATGCACGACGTACTCTCTACAGCCGACGTCACTCCTACATCATGGGCTGACTTCAACCGCAAGCACTACGAGGCTCGCATGATACCATGCCAGAACATCGTGCGTGCTGCTACCGACTACCGTTTCACTTGCTTCTCATGGAGCAATGGCTTGAAGAGCTACACAGGCTACTTTGCAGCCAACTCTGCCGACAAGAACAAGATTGTCGTTCCTTATCGTGCCAACAATACTGGTAACATCATCGGATGGTACGACGTAAGCGGAAAGAGCACTAACGCCACTCCTGTCGTGGCTGGTATCTACCAGTTGAAGGGTAACGGCTACGTGATGAACGGCGAACTCAGTTGCAATGACGGAGCACTTGACAATCGCTTTGTCATCTACTCTACGCCAAGCAACGCCATCATCTACCTCGACTACGTGACAGCCAATGCCGCTGCAACAATATCAGCAGAGAAGGGTGGTCTCCTCGCCATCTCAACCGATGAACTGATGAAGACCAAGCGTACCCTCTACTTCGATGCCAAGGCAAACGTCACTAACCAAGGCAAGGTGGACACCGACGAGGAAGTGGCTTACAAGCAGTATGACGGCTCATCATTTGCAAGCGTCCAGAGCGACTGGGTCAACGTGGACAACGAACTCGGTGTAGTGGGCAAGAACAATAAGAAGATAGCCTTCGGCGACCGTGGAACAAACAATTCAATCTACACGTCCAAGCTCTACCCAATGTACAGCAACAGCAGTCGCTCGGTCAAGAAGGACGATGTGGTCGATGCACGTAACCTTGTTTACTACAGCCTTGTCAATGCCAAGCAGACCAAGGAGTACGCCAATGCACTCGTGTCTCTTCGTAACGCCCTCCCAGCAGGATGGAACGGAGTCATCGCACCAGACGAAGAATGTGGCTACTTGCTCGTGAGCAACTTCAAGGGCGACAATCAGGCTCAGCTCAGCGGAGTGGCATACAATGGACTTGCACCAGTCTTCTATCAGAACACCACTATTGACGACAGCAAGTCAAGCGTCACACTCGACCTCCAGCAGAACCACTCTTATGCTCAGCCACTTTTCGTACTCATCAAGGGCAAAGGTGTCGAGGCACAGCTTGAGACCGACCAGTCTGCATACATCACCGCCAAGGAAGATGCCACGGTCATCGTTTATATCAAGAGCAGTTCATCATCAGTCACAATCAAGAAGGGAAAGACAGTCAAGGTATCTCTTGGCACCAATGGTGAGGTATGCGCTGAGAGCGTGACCATGCCCACGGTCGAGAAGAAGGACTACACGGACTTCATAGTCAACCCATCATTTGAGGGCAACAGCTCATACGGATGGACTGGCGGCCCTACGGTTGATTACAACTGTGCAGAGAAGTGGAACTCCAACTTCAACATCTACCAGACCGTCACAGGTCTCCCAGCAGGTCGCTACATGCTCACCTGTCAGGGCTTCTATCGTGCCGGAGGCATTGATGAGGCTGTCGCAACTCACGGAGCAGGAACGGAAAAACTCAATGCCGTGCTTTACGCCAACGAGGCATCCGTGCCACTCGTCAGCATCCTTTCCGATGCAGGCAAGGCAGGTGCAACAGGTATCGTGGCAGGCTCATACGGTTATGTGCCAAACACCATGGAGCAGACGAGCGTCTATTTCCGCAAGGGCTTATACCAGAACTCCCTCGTATGTAGCGTGGGTGACGACGGCAAGCTCACCTTCGGAGTGAAGAAGAGCACTATGATAGGCAACGACTGGTCCATCTTCGACAACTTCACCCTCACATACCTCGGTGAGAACATCCCTGATGCCATCGGCTCATTGGGCATAGATGCTATGCAGGGAACCATCTACAACCTCCAAGGCTGCCGTCTCACCGACATCACCTCCTCCGGCATCTATGTCATTAATGGCAAGAAGGTGAGAGTAAGCTTTTAAGTTTCTCTACTTCCGCAAGCACTAATTGAAAGGTTGTTAGGTTTATAGGTCTTAGGCTATCAGATTTGATACTCGTCGCAGAGAACATCAAAACCTGAAAGCGTAGCGACCCGATAACCTTAAACCTAATGACCTTAACAAGTTGAGCACTTGCGAAACTTAAATTAAGTTCTTGCGAAAATAAAGATTCATAAATAACGAATTAAGCCATTCGGACACTTGTTCCGAATGGCTTAATTGTTTCGTGGAGATATTATCGTCGTGTTGACCTTGCTTGTAAGGTTAGCCTTGAGACGGGCAATGTCATTTGCCCTTCCCGTAAACTCCTTGTTCGTAGCCACACGTCCATATACAAAAGGAATATCCATATTCTTACAATTTTTTTATTGTCTGCAAATGTAATAACTTTATTTGAAATAATCTTATTTGAAATAGTTTTATTTCAAAATTTACTAATAGAATTATTAGTTTATTGAGGATTGTCAATCATTGCAGTGCGTCCCAACTTCAAGATGCTCGCCACACTCGCAAGTGACTTCTCTTTAGAGAAATACACACGGGGCGTATATGAGGAACTTCACATGGCCCTACGCATGAACATGAACGTAAGACCATAGGAGGGTGCGGTGTACAGTATACAGTTATACAGTTATTTTTTTTGAGGTATATGTTTTCTCATTTTACTTTTCGGATACGATATCTCTATATATA
>JAFZVY010000139.1 GCA_017617575.1 Bacteroidaceae bacterium
ATGTTATAGTACAAACACATTATAAAAAAGTCGTTAAGTAAATACATTTTGTAATAGTAACGTATATCCATAAATAAAACGAGTAGATTGACATTGTGTTGCAATCTACTCGTTTCTTTATATTTATAACAATTCACTTCCAAAGTGACATCTTTACAATTAACGTGTTTTCATTTGATGGAAAACTGGCATGCAATTTACATACAAACATAAGATACACCAAAGGCACACCTAAGGGACAGATAAGGGAATGGCAATTCTAAGAGGGTAAACCTAAATTAAGAACAAGCTAAAACAAAGTCAACCTTTAGAATAAGTTAGGAATAAAGTGGACAACTAATATTGTTAGACTGCAGAATGTTGAAAATACGTCGCGAACGTACTCGTAGTACGTGGCGAGCGTACTCCAAGTACGTTGGGGACGTACTGAGAGTACGTTCCCGTACGTACTGGATACGACCCACTAAACGTCATGACTTCACTATGAAGTCGAAGTAAGACAACATGTGTTGTCTGCGAATGACACGAACCTTTAGCTCGGCGAAACCAATGCTGTCCACATGATTGACGGACTAAAATGATTCGTGTAATTGGCTACGCCGAGCTAAAGATTCGTGGTTTAATATATTTCCCACACATAATCTTGTAGAACAGAAAAAATGAGCACCTACGCTACCCCTTCATTCTGTCCTGCATGTCCTTGCCTGCACCAGAGCCTTTGTACTTGCTACGGACGGTGTTGAAGCGATAGGTACATGTGAAGTTGAACTTATGCGTGGAGAAGCGGTTGTTCTGCTGTGTCTTGTCGTAACCAGTATCGCAGTATTCGTTACGATGGTTACGCTGGAGGATATCGACCACGGCTGCACGTAGCGTAAGGGCGTTGTCACGCAAGAAGCTCTTCTGGAGTACCACGCCAAGACGGCAGTTGTTGTAGTCGTCGTAGAAGTTCTGGCTGTGACCCTTTGAACGGAACATGAAGTTGACGTCTGCCCGCCAGTTGTGACCAAGGTTGAACGTGTTGAACATATTGGCGGTAAAGACAGGGTCATTATGCTTCAAGGTGCGATAGCCACCCTCGGCACGCACATCCTCCACGTCGAGCGTGAGGTATTGCTTAGCCATGCCCACGGTAGCGTTGCATGACCAGAAGCCGATGCGAGGAGTCATACCGAGGTATGCACTCAGTTCGTTGATTGGCTTGTCGAGGTTGATATGCTTACACAGCACCACGTTGTCCTCGCCAAGGAACGTCCACTGGGTGATGCCGTCGATGCTTCGCTCGTATGAGCCTGTGAAGGTGAGCCACTTCCACGAAGCATTAAGCGTGAACTCGTGCAGCATCTCGTTCTTCAGCGTGGCACTACCAGCCTGAAGCAAGTAACGGCTTATGTAGGTCACGGCATCGTTCATGGCAAAGTAACTTGGGCGGTAGGTCTTCGTTCCATACGACACACCCATCTGCACCTTGCCCAGCTGAGTGGCAAAGGAAGCCGAAGGAAACACGTTGTCCATAGGACGACGGAACGAGCCTGTGCCTATATGGTCGGCATAGTCAAAGACGTTATGCTCATACCTCACTCCCACGGTAGCCTCGCCTATGTTGCCAAGGTCACATGAGTATTCCACGAAGGCAGCTACGTTGTCCTCCTTGATGTCGGCATCAGAGTCGGCGATGTTTGCCTTGTCCACGTTGTAGGCGGTATGTCGCCTAACGAAAGACATCTCCGTACCAACCTCAACCTCACCCTTCCATACGGGATAGGACAGAATGAGCTTGGTGGCATAGAGGTCGCTCTCAGCACTCGAACCACTCTTGATGATGTCCGTGGCGTTGAGTCCGCGCTCAGTATTCACCCTGTCGGTCTTGTCGTCAGCCTTCATGTAATCCACGTTGAGGTCTATGCCAAGGCTACCCACCTTACCGTTGTAGTAAGCATTAGTGAGCCAACCGAGCGGCTTGGTAGGCTTGCTCACCTGCTCAGAGTAGAGATGATCCATGAACACGCCGTCCACATGAATGTCCTCATCATATATCACCCTGTTCTCCGCATTCATCTCGCTACTCACATCCACCCTTGCACCCACAGAGTGATTGTCAGATATCTGCCAGTTAGTACCAGCCGTATAGGTCACGCCATCCTTCTTCCATGTCATCGTGTAAGGACCATTCTGGTGGAACACCTTACCCGTATATGACTCTTCCTCCAGAGTGCTGTACTGGCGGTAGTCCTGATGCCAAGCCCACACAGAGCCGAAGACATCGACATTGTGCATACGATAGTTCATCGCCACCTTGCCATTAGGCGTGTTGAAGTTATAGCGCAAGTCCTGTTCGTCAGCAAGGGCAGCGTTGAAGCCAAAGCCCTCACCAGCCTGCTTCCTTGTACGAATCCTAACCACGGCCTTCACCGTGGCATCATAAGCCGCACCAGGGTTGTTGATTACCTCCACGTCACGCACTTCCTCGCTACGCAGATGCTTCAACTCACTTGCATCACGCATCATCCTGCCGTTTATATAGATTACGGGAGCGCCCTTGCCCAGCACCTCAAGACCGTCTTTACCACCAGTCATACCGGGAACCATCACAAGCATTTCCTCAAGCGTACCAGACTTTTCGAGTGCAGTACCCTCTATGCGTGTCACCATCGCATTACCCTTCAATCGGGTGTTAGGAAGGTCGCCCTTCACCACTATCTCCTGCAAAGACTCAAACTTAGCCACAGACACCGAGTCGTTATCGCTTGCCTGAGCACCCAAGGCGCATGAAGCACACGCCACCATCATACATACAACCTGTTTCATTCCTTCGTTTTTCAATTATCTTGATGCAAAGATAATGCTCCCCTACACGATGGCAAAGGACTATCAAACACAAGAAAAGCCATTGTAAACATTTTTTACGAAGCGTGTAAAAAATGTTTACAATGGCAGGAGGAGGGGAATGATAACAATAATGGAGCGCACCAACGACATGATTGGTGCGCTCCATTGTTTTATACGCCAAGAACCATTACTTGTTCTTTACGACAGAGAGACGGTTGAAGTAATAACCACCCTCGATGCGAGCACCAAGAGAAACAGCACCTGTATTTACGTCATATACATAGATGCGTGGAGAACCGTACTTAGCCTCATCTGGATTCACACCAAGATAAGCCTTGTTATTGAATACAGCCACACGATCTGTGAATGAGCCACAGCTTGCAGGGAGTGTCTCACCATTGTATGTAAGCTCAGTAAACTTGTCTGAAGCGATATCGTAGATGTAATAGTAGCTGTTGAAGGCATTCTGTCCCCAACCATTATCATATACAGTCATGTCAGAGATAAGTCCTGCCTTTACAGGGTTAGTGACATAGAGAGCACACTTGCCATTACCGATGTACTCAGCTGTGAGGATCTTACCATTGTCCACCTTGCCAAGACCGAGGTAAGTCTGGTCAGTTGTGTATTCACCATTCTTAACACGAACGAGTGAACCATACTGTTGAGCGTCTTTCTCTGCATTAGGAATCTTTGTTCCACAAGCGATGTAGAGGTCGCCATTCTCATCAAAGAACATCTTGTCCTGCTGCAACTCTCCGTATGCAGTACCAGCCATCTCGTCAACACGAGTCTCACGACAAACATGCTTTACTTCCATTGTCTTAGCATCAATAAAGGCGATGTAGAAACCAGCCTCAGCATCTGTACCAGCATCTGTGAAAGCATAGATGATAGTGTTGTCGGCCTTACGGTAAGTAGCAAGACCACTTGTACAGAATGCAGTCACACCACCCTCACGGAATGACTTAGTAGCCTCTGTAAGGTCGAGAGTTCCCTCATCAACGATGGCAAGAATATTCTCGCTATCAGCAAGGCGTGTCCACATGATTGTATTGTCCGCATATTTTGACTTACGGCTCACGCTACGGTTAGCACCAAGGATGACGAGAGAATTGTCAGAAGTCCAAGCGTGAGTATATTGGCGAGTAAGGAATGTGTTTGTTGCAAACTCATAACGTGTAACATTATTAACGCCAGTATTGCTTACCTGATACTTGCCATACCAAGTGTTCTTGAGAGGAGATGCCTCATAGTAGTATGCACCCTTGATGATAGCCTCTGAGTTGATGTCGGCTGTAATGTCCGCACCAATACCCTTCATGCTTATTGTTGTGTCAGGATTAGAGAGAGCGTCAATATCCACGCTACGGACAAGAGTAGCCGTAACGCCTGTAGAAGACATACCAGTAGTACCGCCCACACTTACGAGGAGGTCGAAGTGATAGTCACCCTTATTGGCAACAGGTGCTGGAACATTATCATCATCATCATCCGAACAAGAGGTAACTCCTGCTCCGAGAGTCAAAACAGCAGCCATGGCTGCAAGATACTTAATTGTTTTCATCGTTGTTATGTTTATATTTAATGAATATTTACTATGATAAATAACGAGCCAAAGACGACTCGAGGAGAGACATCACCCATAGAGTAACCTCTCCACCTATGTAGCAAGGGACTGGGGGCTTATCTTATATACACCCTGAACTTTGCCGTGAAGCTGCGCCCTGGTTTCTGAAGCTTGTAGTCATCATACATTGTGGCATCAAAGAGGTTGTTGCACATAAACGTGAGGTTGTACCTCTCATTCTTCCATGAGTACGTGAGCGAGGCATTATGCATGTTCTGGGTAGGAATCCTTGCCTTGGAAGGAAGATAGCCATAGCTCTCCCATGTGAGATAGAACCAATGCACGTACTGATAGTCGTAACTAAAGCGAAGACAGTCGGATGCATGCAATAGGTTGTGGCGTGAGAGCGTAAGCTCTGCATTTCCAAAGAACCAAGGCTTGTTAGGAATACGATTGCGATAGGTGGCACTACGATTGCCGTTGTCAAGGTACTTGTTCATGTCCTTGCTATCCTGCCAACATGCATTGGCTGACACCTGCAACCAGTTGGAGTAAGAGTAGCGCACCTCACCTTCCAAGCCATGCGTATCCACATCGTTCACATTCTCGTATTGTGCCGTACCGTCGGAGTCACTTATGCGAAGATGAATGTAGTCCTGTGTGAAACGTAGGAAGCCATTCAACTCGTAATATAACGACTGTTCCTGTGCCAGCTTCACGTTGCCATACAATCCGAGGTTCATGTTATGGCTCGTCTCTGGACGCAAGGCAAGATTGGCGTATGTGGTCGTGCCGTTGCCAAGCTGTTCCCTTGCCTGTGGAAGACGGACGGCATGCTCGTAGCTGAACTTTGGCGAGAACCATTCATAGACATTAAAGCGCACAGCCATACCATAGCCCCAGTAGGTCTTAGTGGCAGAACGCTCCACATCATTTGAATGCGTGAGCCAATAGAGGTCGTTCTGTTCCGTACGCACATGATTGATGTAGTCCTTCACGAAGAAAGCGGACACCAGTCGGTCGTCCAACAGGCTCTGGTCATAGTTGAGACCTATGATTTGCTTTTCTATACAATCGTCAGAAGGCGTGAACGTAGCATCCACATCCTCCTTGGCGCAATAGTCCTCAGCCGTGTCGTAACGCTTGTTTCCGGTACGGTTGTACATATAGTTAAGCGAGAGCGAGTGCTGGTCGTTGAACTCATAGCAGAAGTTAGCCCTGCCTATGGTGAGCGGACGCTTGTAGTGGCGATATTGCTTGCCTCGTCCATTCGTCTCGTTCTTAGTGGCAAGGCGTGACGTACCGTCCCATGTGTAGCGATGGAAGGTAGTGTCAATCGTCACGCTATGGTCCCAAGTGTGCGAAAGACTGAGCAACGTAGTAAGCTTGTCCGTAAGGAAACCACGCTTGCGATAGGTGGCATGAACGTTAAGGGCGTCGCTGTTACGCTCTGCCTTGCCATAGACGATGGTTTGTACCGTACCCGTCTGCAACTGCTTTTGCGAAACGGAATAACCGAGACCCACAAAGAACTGGTCTGCCCACGACTTATGCTCCACACCCATATCCACCTGTGCCTGAGTGGAGAAGTAACGGTCGTGAAATCGCTTACGGCTCACCGTGTCGTAACGTCCCACGCCTGCGTTCCACACCTCAACTCCATGAACCTTGTAGTCGTTCTTGGTGTAGTCAACCGTAAACTGAGGACGGAGAAGCAAGCCTTTCTTGTTAAGCACCACCTGCGAGTTGACGTCTGCACGATAGGTATGGAAACTACCCACGCTCACAGAGGCATCCACAAATGACTTATGCTCCTTGCGAGTCACGATGTTTATAGCTCCGCCAAGTGCATCGCCACCGAGGAAGGCAGGAACAACACCCTTGTAAATCTCAACATGGTCGATGGTGTTTACCGGGAAATTGCTCAGGTTGACGCTATTGCCACGCAACGTCATAGGCACTCCGTCAACGTAATAGCGGATGGAGTTGCCAGTCATACCGTTGACCGAGAGGCTGTAGTCAGAGCCAAGTCCTCCCTCCGTACGTATGTTTATACCTGCGGTACGACTAATGGCATCGGCAAGAGTGGTCAAGGAATTAACCTGTGAATGGATATCCACGGCATTAAGGCTGAAAGCTCCCTCCTTCAGTTGTTGCACACGGCTCTTGCCCATAACGACAACTGTGTTGAGCTCCAACGAATCACGGGGTTCACCATTTTCCAAGTATTTATTATTGTCTCCCACAGCCATACAACCGACAGCACCTGTCAGCCACAGACCGAAGACAATAATCCGTCGATTTATCGTCATTTACTTAATTAGTTAGTTATGTCCTTCCTTCGTCCTATCCCCTGAGGACAGATGGGTAGTGTCTATGAAATGAGGCAGGTCTTCTGACTTCGTCCTTTGTAAAAACGCCTTCCCAACACACCCTGTACCCATCGGATGCAGAAGTCAGTGGCACCTTGCTTTTACCAAGAAAAAAAGGACTTACAGCAGCAGGGACTGTTCAGGATTCTCACCCGATTCCCTTTTAATCATAAGTATGAACCTCTTTCGGTCAGCAAAATTACAACAAATATATTATTTGGCAATACTCTTTGACAAAATAATTTAGCGTGTTTCATTTTGTCCTACTTTCTTGCATACTTCATTCTCCCTAAAATACGCTTTTGGATAGTGACTTCCCTCACGACCTAATTTTAACTCCCTCGGTAGAAAAAAAATTTTTCCTCCCGAGAGAGTTAAAATAGCCTCACAAGAGAATCTATAGAGATTCTTTCAATATTTCGTTTTGTGCGCATTCGTTCTGTTTCTTTTTGTCCTACTCTTGATGTTTTTTTGCGACAACGAGCAATCCCAAGAATGTGAGCATACCGTTGAGCATCAAGAGTTCGTAGCCGAACTTATAGCCATAGTGCTGGAGGGTGAAAGCATCAAGGGCATAGCAAAGCAAAGGGGAGGCTATGGCTATGAAGGGAACGAGACGAGGACGTGGCATCCGTCGGGTCAACATTCCGAAGGCGTAAAGTCCAAGGAGAGGGCCGTAGGTGTAGCTCACCAAGGTGTAGATAAGGTCGATGACACTATTTGAACCTATCCACTTGAACAGAAGGGTGAAGAAAACAAACACAGCCACCATCACGATGTGGACCTTACGACGAATGTTCTCACCTTGCTCGTCCGTGGAATCGTTGCCAAGGATGTCGATACAGAAAGATGTGGTAAGAGCCGTGAGCGCACTATCCGCACTTGAGAATGCACTTGCAATAACACCTATGGTGAATAATGCCACGACGGCATTTCCCATAACACCCGTGGCAGCAAGCCCCGTGAGGAGGTCATCACCCTTCTGGGGAATGTCCATGCCAAGATGTCCATAAAGGGCAACAAGCAATATTCCTAATATAAGGAACAAGGCATTAACAGGGATGAAGAGTATGCCGTAGGAACACATGTCCTTCTGTGCCGAGCGCAAGTCACGACAAGTAAGGTTCTTCTGCATCATGTCCTGGTCAAGGCCTGTCATCACGATTACCACGAACACGCCACTTAGGAACTGTTTCCAGAAGTTCTGGCGACTCACGAAGTCGGAGAACTCAAAGATGCGTGAGTGAGGGCTACTAACCACAGCATCATAAGCCTCGCTCCAATCCATGCCGAGCATATCGACTGCCTTCACCATGATAAGGATGAGTGCCACGATAAGGCAAAGTGTCTGAAGGGCATCCGTCCATACAAGCGCCTTTATTCCGCTACTACAAGTATAGAGCCAGATGAAGGCAAGCGTCACGATTACCGTGAGCCAGTAAGGTATGCCGTAGTCGTCAAACACAAACTGCTGGAGGATAAGGCAAGCCACATAGAACTTGGCAGCCGACGAACTGAGCTTAGACACGATAAAGAACCATGCTCCCGTCTTGTAACTCACACTCCCAAATCTCTTGTCAAGATAACCATAGATGCTCGTAAGCCCCATCCTATAATAGAGAGGAAGGAGGACAAATGCCACAACGAGATAGCCAAAGAAGAAACCTATGCACATCTGTAGATAGGTCATGTCGCCTGTCATCACCATACCCGGAACGCCAATAAATGTCACTCCAGAGAATGACGCTCCAACCATACCGAAGGCCACCAACTGCCATGGCGACTTACGATTGCCACGGAAGAAAGCGTCATTACCCCTCGTTCCCACAAGATGCGAAACGAGGAAGAGCAAAGCGAAATATAGTAGGAACGTTAATAGCATTTTGGAGTTCGTGAGTTTTTATGTTTTTGAGTTTTTATGTTATTGTGGGAAATTAGCTTCCTAAGTTCTCACGTGAAATTGTGAGTTTGTTAATTTGTGAGTTTTTTAGCTTATGCAGAGGTAAGTTTTCCACGATAACAAAAAAACTTACAAACTCACAAACTTAAAAACTTATTTTTTATTACCTTTGCACCAAACCATAAAAACAGAAAGCCTTATGAAACTAAGAGACAGTCTTAAAATTATCGCTATTGCCATGTTGATAGAAAGCATAATAGGAGCTTTCAGGCAACCTTATATGGATAACTTCGACTCACTTTACGAGAGCTTCGGACAAGTAGCAACCATAGTAAAGTTCTACTACATGGATGTTTCCGTATGGTTGCAGCTTCTCCTCTATCTCCTCTTCTCATGGCACATAGTATGGATGGGCTCAAGAATACCGAGCAGCAATTTTAGTTCGTACTTCGTACTCGATGCCATCGTGGCTATTGCCAACGCCATAGTCATCACCATGTCATACGACTATGCGGTATATGGCTTCTTCCTCAAGATTATTGCCGAGGCAGCAGGTATCGTTACTTGCTTCTGTGCAGGATGGGCTTTGTACAAGGACCTTCACATCAAGCCTGTACAGACAATATGCCTCTCATACTGGGTACTCTCACTCCGTCACCTGCTCTATTGCATGGTACTTGCCATCACAGGTTTCGTTTACGGTCTTGACGGACTTTCATCCGATGCGTTGCGTAACCACACCACCATCATGATTGCGTGGGGTCTTGTCGTTCCGTTGCTTCTCGTAAGCCGAGTGATGCTCTTCGTGGGAGTAAAGAACCTGAAGATTAATGCTGACATAAAAGAGAAAGAGCAAGAGTTAAAAGTAGTGTAACTACCATCAATATCTCCGCAACGAGCGATATGCTGACCGACAACAGCATATCGCTCGTTGTCAGTTTACGGTCATTAGTACCAATATAAGGCTTGTAGAAATACTGCCCGAAGTAATTGTGAGGACCGCCAAAGCGACAGTTTAGTATTCCTGCCAAGGCTGCCTCTGGCCATCCCGAGTTAGGCGAAGCATGTTTAGGACCATAGAAACCTATGAAGCCAAGGTAATACTTCCAACCCAAGCCATTGCCCTTAACCATTCCCACCATACACATCACTTTATAAGCCAAGAGTATGAGGAATGCGGTAAGACGTGCAGGAACGTAATTGGCTACATCGTCTATCCTTGCCGCCCAACAGCCGAAATCCTTGTAACGCTCGTTCTGATAGCCTATCATGGAGTCGAACGTGTTTATCATCTTGTAAGCCACCATACCCGGGACGCCAAGGATGAAGAGCCAAAAGAGAGGGGCAACGACTCCGTCGGACAGGTTCTCGGCAAGCGTCTCAAGGGCTGCCGTTCGGCATTCCTGAGCAGACAACTCGCTCGTGTCCCTTCCCACTATACGAGCCACCTGTTTGCGTCCGTCCTCCACGCTCCTGTCCATAGCCTCAAACACCATCCTCACCTCCTTACGCAAGGTATGGCCGGCAAGGCAATAGAAGATAAGCAAGGAGCTGAACACGATGTAAGGCAACTCAACCAGCCATACATTACCCAAAAGATGACTTGGCATGAGACTTGCCACAAGAGGAGTGAGCGATGCGAGGCACAGGCTCACGAGACAATACACAAGTATGATGCTTGCAACGGAAAACAACGCTCCCTTTGCCATGCGATGATTCCCCTTGTTGAGCATACGCTCACCCATGGCAATCCACCGTCCCATCCACACTATAGGATGTGGCAGGCGTTCTGGGTCACCAAAGACAAAGTCGAGAAACCAACCGAAAAGCAAAGGGAGAGTTGCCATAGTGCCACCTTATTTATTAGGGTTCTGTACGAAGTATTGTGTACCTTTCCTCTCGCCACTCATAACGCTAATGGAGAATGTGCGACGACCCTCGAAAGAAGGAACGGAAACGCTTACCACCTTCTCTTCACAGTTCACCTTAAAACCATCCTCATTAAACTCATAGCAAGGATTAGGCTCGGAAGACTTTATGGTAAACACCTCAAGAACCTTATTTTGTAAGCTGTCAAGGGCTGCCGCATCAATAGGAACAGTCTTGCTCTCGCCACCATACACCACAATCTTGCTATAGCCAACGTGGAACAACTTGGCTTCATAGTCACTTATGTATTTTGCATTATACAACCATGGATTGCCACTCTTGCACACAAAGGTATAGTCACCTCCGCTTGCAGGAACAACCACGTATGAGTTACCATCCTCCAGCACCACACGGTTGTAGTTGTCCTCCTCCCATATGATGTTTTCTACCAACTCTGGCTCGTCATCAGTCTCCTTGTCAGAGCCACAAGAGGCAACAGACATCATCATGGCAGAAGCCATAACATAGACAAAAGCTTTTTTTATCATATCTTGAATTTTGTTTCTTATCCTACCATACTACTTCTTATCCGCATTCTGGATGAAACACTTGTCATCAAAGATGTCACCTGCAGTAAGGTTCACCTTGAGTGTTCTGCGGTTCTTACTTGCAGGAATTATAACCCTAACGCTATAATCCGTACAAACAACATGTACGCTATCAACCATTTCCACATAATATGGAGTGTTGAAAGTTTTTACAGGATAAGAAGGAGGCATACTATTTATACTATCAAGTGTTGCGCTATCAACCTCCACGGTGTCAGGTTCATCATATGGCACAACAACAGCCCCCGTATCGCTTGAATAGTAATAATGCATAACACATTCATCACTTGCAGATTCCGCGCCACAAACCCATGGCTTGTAGTTTTGGCAAATAAAAGTGTAGTCACCACCAGCCTCTGGAACTTCTATATTTCCAGCAGCATCACGCTTATAGCCGTCATGTTCCCATGCCATTGGCTCCCAGTTGCCCAACTCGTCTTCCTTGTCAGAGCCGCAAGAGGCTGCAGACATCATTATGGCAGAAGCCATAACCAAAATTATACCATTACTTTTCATTTCAGAATATGTTTTTATTGAATTTGATTACAAAATTACGACTTTTTTCCTTTGAGTAAACCATAATCATGTTTTTTCTTCCACATAAAAACAAAAAAGGTTGGCAAAATCCGAAGATAATGCCAACCATAATATCTTAATTAAATGTCAAAGTCTTATAATTAGAACTTGAATGTCAAACCGAATGAGAGAGCCTCACCATTTGCAGAAAGACCAAACTTGCTGTACAGATCCTTTACATTGTGGTATCCAAGATAACCAAGCTTAGCATCGAGTTCAACCTTTGGAGAAAGCTCAACCTTTACACCTGGACGTACACCAATGTTGAATAATGTAGCATCGTCATAGTTACCCTCATAAGAAACCTTACCAAAGCCGAAACCACCATCGATGAAGAATGTAGCAATACCACACTTAGCGAAGTTGTAACGAGCAAATGGAGAAATAACGAAAGCATCCTTTGCCTCAGCATTAGCAACATCACCATAATTTGCATATTCAAGCTCGAGAGCGAGATCCCAGTTCTCATCAAGTGAGTAACCGATTGTTGGAGCGATAGTGAAAGTTGTGTTAGAATCACCAACCTTTGGAGATGTAACATCAAAACCTACTGAACCGCCGAGCCAAACCTGTGCAGAAGCACAAAGAGAAGAAGCTGCTACAAGAGCAGTAAGAATAATCTTTTTCATAATTTTAATGTTAGTTTTTTAGTTTTCCTACTCTTTTTTATCAATTAGAAATTTTAACATAACGAGGTTTTCGGAATCTCCTCGACCATTGTTTTTTGCGGTGCAAAGTTAAAGCATAAAAAGAAAAACGACCAAGGATTTTTGAGGGGAAAACCCCTTTTGTTCTATTATCGACAACTTTTTTTGACTAACAGAGCAACCACTCTGAACAAATATCAAGAAAAACAAACATCAAATGTATGGTTTTAATTGACAAGAATTAGGTAAAAGATAACGAGCGATTGGCCCAAATCCATGGTTCAACAGATGAAAAATATCGTTAATTTGACATTTTGCAACCACGTTACGAAGCATCCACTTACCTTTTGCCACATGAACATTCGGGGAAAAATTAGGGAGGGTTAACGAACCATTAACGAAGGATTAAGGAAGGTTGACACTCCGACATTTTGCAAGCATTCCATGGTTTTTCATGCTTGATTGATAAAATCAAATCTATGGAGTAAAAACAAAAAAGCTGGCACTATCCGAAGATAATGCCAGCAGGTTATACGTTTACACCTTATATATAATATTAGAATACCCAACCGAGGTGAAGAGCAGGTTCAGCATATAAGCCGAAAGAAGTTTTGCTCCTGTTGCTCTCCCTCTTAATTGTAGTATCGCCTTCCTTGATTTCAAAATCCTTGTATGATCTTGTAGAGAGTGAAACACCAAACTCTGCACCCACATAAAGGTTCTTGTAAACAAAGAAGTTTATGCCTGTGAATCCATTGAGACTGAAAGTTGTTGAGCAAGGATTAACATTGTTTTCAGCAATATACCATCCATCATCAGCAATAGTACCACTAGAAAGCTCTTTATTACCAACCTTTGCACCACCGAATGATGAAGAAAAACCAAGCTGACCACCAGCATACAAGTCAAGACGGCCAAAAGAAGCAAAGTGATTCTCAATACCCAAGTCGAGAGAGAAAGAACCAGAATGCTTGCTTACGTCATTATCACCCTGCTTGTCAGAAGTACCATCGTAAGCAAAACCAAGGTTGAGACGAACAGCATTCTTGTCAGAGATGAAATATCTTGCGTTGATAGAACCGCCATTAAGTCTAGTTGTGTTGAAACTTGTAGAGAATGGATTGAAACCTACCTCAAGGGCGATGTCACCAGTCTTTGACTCATACTGTGCATTAGCGCACAAAGAAAATGCTGCAACAAGTGCAGAAAGTACGATCTTTTTCATAAATTTTTTCTTGTTCAAAAATAAATAGTTTTTCCTACTCTTTTTACCAATTAGAGAATTCCCACGAACGAGGTTTTCGGAATCTCCCCGTCCTTTTTAGCGGGTGCAAATTTAGAGCATAAAGCTAATATTGACCAAGAAAATTTAAGAAGAAAAGCCGATTTGTTCCATTATAGATAAATCATTTTAACTTATAGAACATATCATCTTAACAAAAATCAAGATTTATCGACATTAAAAGAGCAGTTTTTATTGACAGAAATTAGGTAAAACAAAACGAGTTGTTACAGAAAATCCTTGGTGTAGATAACGAAAGCACACAAAAAAAAGTTGCCACTTCTCAACGAAGTAGCAACTATTTCCCAAAAGTCTTAACAGACCACTCTGTATAAATATTTGGCATAAGGATATACGTAATTGATGAACTAAAGAAAAAGCTATTATTAATTTTTGAACATTGCAAAGATATGAGCATTCCCGTAATTACACTTTCACTTACAACGCAAATACATACCAAATTACATTTGAGACATTTTTGTTTGTCTTATTTAGGAAAGGAACATACATTTGAGACATAACTTATTGTAATTATTGTCAAAAATCGGAACTCACAAAGCAAGTTTATGAAAAAATTTTTAAGCGACTATTCAAAGAATTGATAGCTTTCCCCAAAGATTGCTTCTTAATTTCACAAAAACAGCCACTCTCCAATAGCATCTATGAGTTCGTCGTTCTCCTCTTTTTCCTGTACGGCAATACGGAAAAATGACGAATCAAGTCCTTCAAAATTGCCTGCATCACGAATAAGTATGCCATGTTGAGTGGCAAGGTACTCCTTCAGGGAAGATGCTTTTCCCATCCTTAACTTGCACAACAGAATATGTGTGTCGGATGGCCATGTCTCTATGCAACCCAGTTTCTGAAGTTTCTCAGCCACCCTCTCACGTTCCGCAACGAGCGTGTCAACGTCAAGACGGTACTCATCCTCATGCGCAAGGAGGTAATGACCTGCATCTATAGCAACCTGATTGACCGACCACGGCATTCGCTGAAGCCTTATGTTCTGAAGCAAAGCCTTGCTTGCCGTGATATAGCCGATGCGAAGTCCCGGAACGGCATACTCTTTAGTCATGCTATGAAGCATGATGACATTAGGCAATCCCACCGCTTCCTTTGGCGTAATCTGAGGCTTGAGGGTGAAAGGCGCATAACTTGCATCAAGCACAAAGATGACATCCTCATGTGCCTTGAAGCATTTCATCAACTCATCCTTATCTATTACGCTTCCCGTAGGATTATTAGGATTGCACAACCACACCATCTGCGCACGCTCAGGTATCTGGTCGAGTGCATAGATGGAACATAGCGTGTGCTCGTGTATGCGACAGGCATCCGCATATTCGGAGAACGTAGGCATGAGTATTGCCGTCTTACTCCTTCGGAATGTCTGGGCAATAAAATATATTGCCTCTGTTGCGCCATTAGTCACACACACCTCGTCTGGCTTGATGCCAAGCATCATGGCAAGCTCTGCCTCCAGAGAGGTAGGTGAAGGCTCTGGATACGAAGCCACATTATCCAACTTATCTGCAAGATAACAATACAATCCTTCATGGTCGAAGTGATTATACACATTTGAACTGAAATTTATACGTATATCCTTGTACCTATATACGTCATCTCCGTGACCGTTAAGCATAAGCAAAAGCCCCTAAAATAATGAATTATTAATTCTTAATTATCTCATATATCTTATTTATATCCACATATCGCCTTACGTGTTCTGCAAGTTGGTCATACTGCCTATCCTTGAACTCCTCGGCAGTCATGACAGGTGCTTCGCTGGCACGCTTGGCAAGAGGACTTACCACATAATCTATGACAGCAGGATTGTCAAGTATGCCATGAACATAAGTACCAAGGCACTTGTCCTGAATATAAACGAGAGGTAACTCTTCTTCCGCAAACTGTTCGTGGCGTTCTCCATCCCCATAGAGTGGGAGGGCTGGTGAGAGGGTCTGCATCTTCTTCCTTGTCCTTCCCTGATGAATCTCATATCCCTTGCAAGGCTTACCGTCGAACTCGAACTCTACCTGTTGCGTCACCTTATCGGCTGTCATAACCGTCTCAAGAGGCAGGATGCCAAGACCTGGGAGACAAGGCACACTACCTTCCACGCCATCGGGGTCGCTCACCATCTGCCCGAGCATCTGATAGCCACCACATATACCTATGACGGTCTTACCATCCTTGTGCGCACGTATTATTGCTTGTGCCACCCCATTGCGACGAAGCTCGCCAAGGTCGTCAAGCGTTGCCTTCGTACCCGGAAGGATGATGATGTCCGCCTTCTCTATATCCTTTATATTATTTGTATAGAAAAGATTCACTCGCTCGTCTCTCTCAAGGATGTCAAAATCCGTGAAGTTGGAGATATGTCTAAGCAAGATAACCGCCACCTGCACTTTACGGCATAACTCGTATTGTGGTGACTCATTCCCCTCACCCTCGAGGGAGGTCGGGAGGGGGGCCTTCCTTTTCCTATCAAGTTCCACGCTATCCTCTTCCTCTATGACAATATCCTTGAACATAGGAACAACACCAAGGACAGGCACTCCACATAGTTCCTCCATCATCCTTCGTCCTTCGTCAAAGAGACGTAGGTCGCCACGAAACTTATTGATGATAATACCCTTTATCCTTGCCTTATCCTCTGGTGTCTGCAACATGATACTTCCATACACGCTGGCAAACACGCCACCACGGTCGATGTCTGCCACAAGTATGACATCTGCATCAGCATGACGTGCCATAGGCATATTGACAAGGTCAGAATCACGCAGATTTATCTCCGACACACTTCCTGCACCCTCCATGACGATGGGATTATACTTGACAGCAAGACGGTCGAAAGCATCGTTTACCGCCAGCCTCAGCTCTTCCCTACCCTCCTTACGGAAATAGTCGTAAGCAGAGCGGTTACCAATAGGCTTGCCGTTGAGCACAACCTGAGTGGTATGTTCCGAGTTAGGTTTCAGGAGCAAAGGGTTCATGTCTGTATGTGGAGCCAGTCGTGCCGCCTCTGCCTGTACGGCTTGTGCACGTCCAATCTCATATCCCTCAGGTGTGGCATACGAGTTGAGAGCCATATTCTGCGCCTTGAACGGAGCAGGATGATAGCCATCTTGTAGAAAGATACGGCAAAGAGCCGTGGCAAGCACGCTCTTTCCCACGTCACTACCCGTTCCCACCAGCATCACAGGATGTAATCGTTGTTCTGTCATTTGAGTTCAAGAATTAAAAAGTCGTGTAAAATTACACTTTTTTGTTCTAAAGACAAAATTTAAGGTAACAACTCTGCCCTCATCCTCACTTCCATCCTCGTGTTGCCACACTCGAGCACATCGCCATCGTGGAGGATTATGCCGTCGTTGGTAAGCGGAGAGCCGTTGACGAAGAACGGAACGGAAGGAATGCGCCATGAGTACGTAGGATTGGCGGTACGCACATTCACGCAACAGCCACGGCACATGGAGCAGGCATGCTGACGGTCGGAACGGATACCCTTGGGGCATTCCGTGCGCCATTGTCCGAGACGAAGGTGCCATCCGTCATCACCCTTGGTGAGCTGACATTGGAACACGTCCATCGTGGCATCATCCACGGCTATCACATTGTGAGCCTCATCCGTCATACGACCGATGGTGATGATTGTCCTTGCACGAGAAAGGAAGCTGTCGAGCACATACTCATGAGTGCCTATTATGATTGTTGTAGCCATAAGCGAATGTTTTTATTTCGTTGGTAAAAATACGAACATTATGTCGAATGTCCAAACTTTTCAGTTTCCACTTTTCACTTTTCACATATAATTGCTTATCTTTGCCAACATGATTCTAATATTCGGAGGAACAACGGAAGGACGCATCGCAGCAGAGACTCTTGATGATGCAGGCAAACCATTCTACTACAGCACCAAGTCGGGGCTACAGGAGGTGGCCATGCGCCATGGCATACAGATTACGGGGGCCATGACGCAGGACGACATCGTGGACTTCTGCAAGGAGCACGCAATAGTGTGCATGGTGGATGCCGCACATCCCTTTGCCGAGAACCTGCACAAGACGATAGCCGAGGCTGCACGTAAGACGAGCATACCTGTCATACGACTTCTGCGTCCCGCATCGGGAAGGATAAATTGCGCAACCTATTGCAAAACATACGACGAGGCGATAGCCGCAATGGAGCAACAAGGCGTGAAACGACTCCTCGCACTCTCAGGAGCAAACACCATAAGCAAGCTGAAGCCTTTCTGGACACATCACGATACATACTTCCGCATCCTTCACAGGAAGGAGAGTATTGATATCGCAGACAGGAACGGATTGCCAAAGAACCGTCTCCTTTTCTATAATGAGGACAACGAACTGCCATCCGTAGAGGACGAGACTGCCATGATGCAGAGCGTACATGCCGACGCAATCATAACCAAGGACTCAGGCGAGAACGGAGGAATGCCAGCCAAGACGGAGGCGGCACATCGTTTAGGGTTAAGAATATTCGTCATCGAGCCACCTGTCTTGCCAGCCAGTTTCATCATAGTTACAGGCAAGTACACGTTACGAAGGGCTATCGAAGGGCTATCGAAGGATTTCTTCCCTCTCCGCACAGGAATAACGACGGGTGCCTGCGCCACCGCAGCAACCAAGGGCGCACTCCTTGCACTCTTAACTGGCGAGCCACAAGAGGATGTCAGCTTTGCACTTCCAGATGGCGAGGTACTCACCATATCCATAACTGACACCATCCTTGGCAATGGCTATGCTGAATGTATAGTTACAAAGGATGCTGGCGACGACCCAGACGTGACAAACAGATGCAGGATTCACTCACGCATAAGTAGAGGAACACAGGGCATCTGCTTTATTGGTGGCGAAGGTGTTGGTACCGTCACCCTTCCCGGTCTCGGTCTTGAGGTTGGCGGTCCTGCCATCAACAACACCCCACGCCTTATGATGACCAACGAGATAAGAGCCATAACGGACGAAGACTTTGACGTGACCATATCCGTGGAGGGTGGCGAGGAACTTGCACAACGCACATTCAACTCCAAGGTAGGTGTGGTAGGAGGCATAAGCATCATCGGTACTTCTGGCATTGTCCACCCTCTCAGCAACGAGGCTTTCATTCAGAGTATGCGACGAGAGATAGAGGTGGCAAAAGCAATAGGATGTCAACACCTCGCCTTTGTTTCTGGAAAGAAAGCGGAGGAACAATTACGACAAAGCAAGGCCCCCCTACTCCCAAAGGGGGCGGCTATCCAGGACAATGGGAATGGAGCAAATGATTCACTTACGCTCCCTTTTGAGAGAGAAAGCAACAATTCCTCATTCCTAATTCCTAATTCCTCATTAAAACCTCATTCCTCATTAAGATATATCCACTACGGCAATGCCATAGGAGAGGCACTGAAGGCTGCTTATGAAATAGGGTTCCGTAAAGTGACACTCGGCATAATGATAGGTAAGGCCGTGAAACTGGCGGAGGGAAACCTCGACACCCACTCACATAAGGTGACTATGAACAAGGACTTCCTCAAGTCGCTGGCAGGTGACGATGCCGACAAGATAAACGGAATAACACTTGCAAGGGAACTGTGGGACATCATGCCACAATCATTCTTTGACAAGATAAGGAACGAATGCTACAAGCATTGCCGAAGTGTGTTCCCAGAGGGAGAACTTGACATTATGTTAATTAAGGACAAGTAGCCCCTCTCACCCCCTACCCTCTCTCCCTCTATGGCGAGAGGGGTGACTAATGCAAAAGTACACAATCTATCATTTGTGACCGTCATTGGTAACAAACCTAACAACCACACATGAATCAAGAATCACAAATAGCTTTCCTCTCTCTTGGCACGAGTGCAGACAACGTAACCATCGGATGCGCCAAGATGATAGACGAGGCAGACAAGATATATTGCTTTGGCTCACACGGCAAGTCACATTGTGCCGATATCATAGGAGACATCACCAGCCTTGACAAGGTGGAGGTGATAGACATCCCCATGTCAAAGAACAGGACACAGGTGATGGCTGTGTACGAAAGCCTTGCCTCACACATAGCAAACGAGCATGGCAAAGGAATGAAGATTGCCGTTGCCACAGAGGGCGACACAGGTCTCTTTGCCACCACCCACTATGTGATGGACAAACTCACAGAGCGTGGCATCCCTTGTCGACAACATGCTGGCGTACCTGCATTCATTGAAGCGGCAGCAATAGCAGGACTTCACCTTGCCAAACTCAATGAGAGACTCATCGTCATACCCGGAACAACGACAGCCGAGGAACTGGCGCAACTCGTAAACAATGGAACTAACGTGGTAATAATGAAACTATCCATGGCAACAGATGCCGTGCACAGGTGCATCTGCGCACATCCAGAGTTCCAATACCACTATTTCCGCAACATAGGAATGGAAAGCCAGGAACACATAAGTGACACAACCATACTAAGGGACTTGGACTTTCCGTACTTTTCGCTGATGATAATAGCCGCCCATACCACAAAGGGAGCTAAATTTATGAATTAAGATAATGGCTTCATTTCTCATAGCAGCCGCAACATCCAACAGCGGCAAGACAACAATAATGATGGGACTCCTCCGTGCCTTGAGGAACAGAGGACTGAAGGTGCAACCCTTCAAGTGCGGTCCTGATTATATTGACCCGATGTTTCATTCCATGGCATCGGGCAATGACTCCGTGAACCTCGACACTTGGATGGCAAGCCCAGAACAGATGGCAAACATGTTCCGCACCTACGCCAAGGATGCTGACGTATGCGTGGTGGAAGGTGTGATGGGACTGTACGACGGCTACGACAAGTGGCATGGAAGTAGTGGTGAGATTGCAGCCATGCTCGACATCCCCGTGATACTCGTGGTCAACGCCAAGAGTGCCGCCTACTCCGTTGCCCCACTCATATATGGATTCAAGAATGCTCCTATCATACCTTGCGAGGATGGCACACGCAAGCCAGTCAACATAGCAGGAGTGATATTCAACATGGTGGCATCAGAGAGCCACTTCAAGTACCTCAAGGAAGCTTGTGACGACATAGGCGTCCCTTGTCTCGGCTACGTAGCAAAGAATCCTGCCCTCGTTGTTCCAAGTCGCCACCTCGGACTCACCATCACAGCAAAGGAAGAGACGGAACGCCTCATCCAGCTTGCTGCCGAGGAAGTTGAGAGGGGGGTAAACATGGAGTATTTATTTAATGAGGAATTAGGAATGAGGAATGAGGAATTGTTACTCTCTCGCCCAATTCCAATACCATCATCAAATAATGCAATATCACTCGACGAAAAGACAAACCATTCCTCATTCCTAATTCCTAATTCCTCATTAAAAACCAATTCCTCATTAAAATCTGTCGCCATCGCTCGCGACGAGGCCTTCAACTTCATCTATCGCAACAATATTGATGTGTTGAGGAGCATGGGTGAGATAAGGTTCTTCTCCCCACTCCGTGACAAGGAGTTGCCAGAGTGCGACCTGCTCTACCTGCCTGGCGGTTATCCAGAGCTGTTTGCAGACGACCTCGTGAAGAATGAGCAGATGCGACAAAGCATAAGACGATTTGCGGAGAACGGAGGACACATATATGCTGAATGTGGTGGATTCATGTATCTTTGCAATCGAATAGATGATGCGCCTATGTGTGGTGTTTTCCCATTCATTGCAACGATGGAAGGCGCACATCTGCACCTCGGCTATCGTCTGATGGAACGTGACGGGGCTGTCATCAAGGGGCACGAGTTCCATTACTCATGCATAAAACCGATAGTGGAAATGCCAGACAGCATCACCGTTGAGCGATGCCAACGCTCGGCAAAGGGCACACCAGTAGATACTGCCATCTATCATTACAAGAATGTAACAGCTGGTTACACCCACTGGTACTTCTGATAACAGGCAAAGACATACCTCACTAAGTGATTAACGAAATTAGCCGTTCGGAACAAATGTCCGAACGGCTAATTATTTTATAATGGTCTGCGAGTTTTTCCCCATGCCATCCTCGGAGCATCCAACAGTCCGAAAGGCAAGAAACGTTACGCACGCACCAAGAGCATTGACGTGTACTAAATAAGTTGACACTTTTTGTAGTCCTAAAGTGTCAACTTATTTAGTACACGCCAATTCACCGTGGTGAATAGGGTTTTCACCATTTAGTCCGAAGGTTATGCCTTTGGACTTACGGTATCATTGTCTATGACAAATTCATTTGCACCACGACTGTTCTTAGTCTTTGAATAGATTGAGCAAGCAAGAGAGACGACCATTATCTCTGCAATTATTGATACTACCATAATCGATTGTTGTTTGTTTTGTTTATTTTCGCTGCAAAGGTACGACGGGAACAAATGCCACGAAACGAAAGATAATAGATTCTTACGATAGTTCCATTCGGCATTTGTAATCGGTTTTCACGATAGTGCAATTCATGCTTGTTATCGTTATTATCTATAGCTACTATTGAAGAAATCTTAAATATCCGATAGCATATTCATAAAAAAGTACCTACCTTTGCACCGTTATTTAGGATATTTCAGACTTCACTTGCGAGAAGCAAAGAGGATTGAAAGAATACAGATTAGGTAGAATATAATATTGTAAAAATGGAACTTCGTCAACTTAAATATTTCACTCGTGCGGCGGAAATCATGAATTTCAGCGAAGCTTCACGACAACTTCACATAACGCAGAGCACCTTGTCGCAGCAGATAAAGCAACTGGAGGCGGAGCTGGGCGTGGAACTGTTCATACGCGACTCGCACCACGTGCGACTGACAGACATAGGAGAGGCTTTCCTCCCAGAGGCTCGTCGCACAATCTCGGCTGCAGAGACATGCTGGTCACGCATTCAGGACGTGAAGGGACTTGAGGTAGGCGAACTGAACATCGGTTCGACATACACGTTCCTGCCTCTGCTCAAGGAGACGGTTCTTGACTTCTACAAGACGCACCCTAAGATAAAGATAAACCTCTACTGCCACTCGATGGAGACGCTCATGAAGATGGTGAACGAGGAAAAGATAGACGTGGCTTTGTCGTACAAGCCTAACGAGAGCTATCCGGGCATTGACTCGCACATATTGTTCGACAACCGCCTCGTGGTGGCGGTCAGCGAGACAAACCCCGTGGCAAAAGCATCAAGCATACGACTTCCAGAGCTTGAGAACCTCCCACTTGCCATGCCAGCCAAGGGACTTCAGGCGCGCAACTGCTTTGACCGACTCGTATGTGGACAGGACTACCGCTTCAACGTCAAGCTGGAAGTGAACGAGGTGAACCTTCTTCTCGACATCGTGCGTGAGAGTAACATGGCAACCGTCATCAGTCATGCAACCGTGGCACGAGTTCCCGGACTCAAGGCACTTACGCTCGACACTCAGGGAACATCAATGGAAGGAGCTTTCAACGTAAGGAAAGGGGCATATATGAAACTAGCGACCAAAGAGTTCCTGCGCCTTCTGTGCGAGAACAAGTCGTACAGCATGGCACTCATGGAACTGTTCTAAGTCCCCTTTTCCTTACTCTACATAAAACATTCAATCAAATAAACTCATAACTCAAAACATGTGGTTCTATAATCTTTTCATGGGAAGCGGAGTGGCTCATTCCGTTCTTCTCATTGCGCTCACCATTGCTTTCGGACTGGCTCTCAGCCGCGTCAAGATAGCAGGAATATCATTGGGCGTAACGTGGGTTCTGTTCGTAGGAATACTGGCAAGCCACTTCGGTCTTATCCTCGACCCAGAGACGTCGCACTTCGTCAAGGAGTTCGGACTCATACTGTTCATTTACAGCATCGGAATGCAGGTGGGACCTGGTTTCTTCTCATCATTCAAGCAGGGAGGCGTGTCGCTCAACATCCTTGCCACATCGCTCGTACTGCTCGGTAGCGTAACAGCATTCGTAATCCATGTCATCACCGGCGAGAGCCTTGAGGCAATGATTGGCGTACTATATGGCGCTGTAACCAACACCCCTGGTCTTGGTGCGGCACAGCAGACATTCAGCGACATGAACAACGGAGAGACAAACTCCATCTTTGCACAGGGATATGCAGTGGCCTACCCTCTCGGCGTGGTGGGCATCATACTCAGCATCATCCTCACTCGCTACATCTTCAAGATTAACTTTGAGAATGAGCAGGAGCTTTACAACAAGAACAACTTCAACGAGGACTCGCAGGTGAAGGGCGTCACGCTTGAGGTGACCAACGAGGCTGTGGCAGGCAGAACGATACAGGAGTTGCAGGAGCTTGCAGGCAAGAAGGTGGTAACTACACGACTCATGCACCGACAGTCCAACGACGTGGAGCTTGCAACGTCCGACACTCGCCTTGAGATGGGCGACCGTCTATATCTCGTTGCAAAGCCTGCCGACATTGAGACATACAAGGTGCTGCTCGGCACAAACCACTCGGATGCCAACGACAGTATGCTTGAGAGCGAAGAGAAGAGTAACCTCGTATCCGAACGACTCATCGTTACAAACACGTCTTTGCAGGGCAAGCGTCTTGCCGACCTTGACCTCAACAATACGTTCCACGTAAATATCAGTCGTGTTCGCCGAAGTGGCATAGACATCGTGGCTCATTCTTCCGTGGTTCTTCAGATTGGAGACCGCCTTACAGTGGTTGGAACAAAGGATAACGTTGACAAGGTGGAAAAGCTATTGGGCAACTCAGTCAAGCGACTCGATGAGCCTCAGCTGTTCACCATCTTCCTTGGCATCGCACTCGGAGTGATGCTCGGCTCGCTCCCTATCTTCTTCCCGGGAATGCCTGTGCCAGTCAAGCTTGGACTTGCAGGAGGACCACTCATCGTTTCCATACTCGTAAGCTGCTACGGTCCTAAGTTCCACCTTGTGACTTACAGCACGACATCAGCAAACCTCCTTATGCGTGAGATAGGCATCTGCCTGTTCATGGCATCGGTAGGACTGGGAGCTGGTATTGGATTTGTCGATACAGTCATGAACGGCGGTTACTGGTGGGTACTCTACGGATTCATCATCACGTTCGTTCCTTGTATGATAGTTGCCGTCATGGCGCGTCTCATATTCCACAAGAGCTACTTCACCATTGCCGGAATGATAAGCGGTGCAACAACCGACCCACCTGCATTGGCTTACTCCAACAGCATCTGCGGTAACGACCAGGCTTCCATCGCCTACTCTACCGTCTATCCGCTCACGATGTTCCTTCGTGTCCTTGTGGCACAGATACTCGTGCTGTTGGCTATATAAACATGCTGTTGGCAAAACAAAAACAGTCAAACCCATCCGTGGGCATGACTGCATGACAATCGGATATAATAGTTTTTAGACATACATATAAGTTTTTTAACCGTCATCGGGCAGTGATGCCAGATGACGGTCGCTCTTTTAAACATAGGCATTGAGCAAAAAAAAAGTGATGCTTCAAGAGTCAATGACCCTTGAAGCATCATATTCCGTTGCTTGCTACACCTTATATATTATATATCACCTTTTTTATATAAAGACACAAGCTTATATTTCATAACTAACATCACGAAGATGAACCTTGATGACCTTTTCCTTTGTAGTCTCAGGCATGAATGTCATTCGCTGTACGATATGCGGATGTTCCTCTATCGCCTTCCTAATCTTGGAGAGCATCGGACGTCGTATGTCTGCATCCGTAATATCTGGCGCAACCTCACGAGTGGCAAGTGAAAGGTATGTTGTCTCAAAGCGGTGCTGCGCTGCCTCAAGATATTTCACGTCATTCAATCCATTGGCTGCAATGTTGAATCCTCCGTAATGGAGCGTCTCGCTGATAAGGAACACGTAGAACGCAGATTCCTTTGGTCCTATGTCGAGGGGCTCGTCCGTTTCTCCGTCAACGGTACGAGTGACAACGGTCAACACATTCTTGCGATTGTATGGATGAACGACAAGACGGCTGCTTGCACCCTGTCGGTATGTGAGGAGGTCGAAGAGTGTGCGGTAGAAACCTGAATACACGATGCGGTCTTCCTCCATAATCTTGTTACGGATGACGAACGATGTAGAATTCTGGCACTTCATAAAGTGGGATATCATGTCGTCCACCTGTCCGAGCACATCCTTCTTGAGAGGCACGATGAGATAATGCACCATCATGTTGTCATGAGCCATGGATGCACCAATCCTAACGATGATGGAAGGACCGTGGATGTCAAAGTCAAAGCCGAGCTTGCCAAGGATAAGTTCCCTGAAAAGACTCTCAGACGTCATGTCCTTCAAAGACTTGGCAATGGCATCTGCCTTGTCGTCCCCCTGCGAAGGCGACAAGTAGTATATCATGTCGTGGAGCAAGGTGCCAGCCGACGATAGATGCTCAACCATCTTAGGGAGATAGACGAAATCGAAGTCGCCCACCTTGAAGTGATTGACTATATACGAATAATTGGCGAGGATGAAACCGTTCATCCCTTCGTCATAACCATTCTCCACAAAGAGCACCTGATTGTCGTTTAGCATGATGTCGCTACTTGGCAGAGACACCAGCGTGCCTGTCTTGTCGCCAGTCAAGCATTCGCGACATGCAAGGAGAAGCAATGCTTCCTCCCTACAGCACGAACCATCGGAGAGGCTCAGCTGCGAAAGCTCTGACATGAACGAAGCAAGTTGCCTTACCGGCATAGTTCTTAGTTCGCCAAATGCCTCGGAGAGAGTCATTGACATTGCCTGTTCGCGCAGTTCTGGGGTGATGTCGTACTTACTGCACATCTCCCTTACGAATGCTATCTCGTCATTTGAAATGAGTTCATCGGCCCTCATCATATCATAGATGATACGGTAGATACTCTGTCGTGATATGTCGCGCATATTGTAGTTATTTTATCAGGAATGTTCAAAGCCTTAATTCTTCTCTTTCCCATTGGGGATGGCTGGCGAAGCGGAGAACTACATATCCAGGAGAGTGGTAGAAGTATCACGCAAGCGTGCATCGAAGTGGTCGGTCTTGTTTCCCTTACCATCTGTCTTAACGCTGATACGTGCTGTATTCTGCTCCTTCCATTGTTCGAAGCTACTGCCCGCCAAGAGTGTTGTCCTAATCTTTGTTACCTTAATCTCTACAGAGGGGTTACTATACTGTTTCTTCATAAACAAGTAGTAATGCTATAAATTAATTTATTCTTAGTACCTTAAAAAGCGGTGCAAAGTTACCACAAAATTAAGTAACAACAAAAAAATATGCTAAGAAGTAGAATCTGCGAGTTCCGATTCGATGATTTATGCAAAGAAATGCGGTAGTTAAAGTGCAGCGGTACGCATCCATGCGCAAAAAATTAAATAAACATGAGCTAAAAATAAAAAGGCTCATGAGACAAGCGGGCTTATCTCATGAGCTTATAGTACTTAGGAGTATAGTGCGGGAGAATGTCAGGATGGAAAGCCTTGACAAAATCAGCAAGAAGAATATGCGGCTCTACCGGTGATAATTCACGGTAAGGCGTAGATGCAACATTGCAGAAGATGACGTGCTTGTTCTTGAACGCCTTGAGGTCGGCATATCGTGCATCCTCTGCCTCAAGTTCGCGAAGTGTAAACTCACCATCGAAGCTTCCATCTATCTGCCAATAGTCAGCATTGACAGCCTTGGCATAGACACTCTCGAAGTCGAGCGTAAGACCGCCAGCCTCCTCGTGTTCCTTCATAATGTAGTCAACACCAGCGTCCTTGAAAAGCTGCGCCATGTAACTATTGCCACCCATAACATACCAACCGTCACGTATCTGGCGACCAGAGATAATGGTTGGCAGATGTGTGCCACTTGCAGAGTTGGTACGAGACGTTGTTCCTGCATCAGCAGAATGCTGAGCCTCATCACGAAGGGAAGTCTGCACCTCTGCCTTCAAAGTGTTGTACTTCGTCTCGATGTCAGCAAAGACAGCGTTGGCACGACGTGGCTCGCCAGTAAGAAGGCCTATTAGCTTAATCCATTCTGCCTGACCAAGTGGATTGGTCTCTCTGTAGCCATGATGCGGAATGAGTGGAATGCCACAATCCTTGAGTGCCTCATAACCTCCATGCTTGCTGGTAGATATGAAGATGTAGTCGGGACGTGAGGCAATGACAGCCTCGATGTCGAAGTTGCCTTCCTTACCTATCCTGACAGTCTTACCTTCCTTCTCCTGCTGCTTAATGCGAGGGTTGAAAAGATGACGAATGCTCGTCATACCCACTACTCGTTCTTCCAGTCCGAGTGCTTCAAAATTGCCAAGCTGAAGGGCTGTCATGCACACAAAGCGCGACTTTGGCTCAGTGATAACGAGTTCAATAGGCTTAGTGTGCGACGCAGGGTCAGGATTGGATATGGTGACGTGTATGCCATCTTTCTTGTAATCGACACGCAGTCCCTTTGCGTACCTTATATATACAGTATCGCTGAACTCCGATGCCTTGGCAAGGATGGAATCCTGCTGACGGAAAAGAGAGTCGGCACTCATCCCTTCGGAGGGTGCCGACTTGTTGCCGCAAGAGACAATTGCAAGTGCGGCTATAAGTATCAATATTATTTGCCTCATAATGCTGTTGCACCCTATTCTTCTGGGTACATTGAGTGGTAAACCTCAGTCAACTCGATTGGGTTCTTTGTATGCTCAATCCATACGTTGAGTATCTTGCTGAAGTCAAGGAGACCACGAAGCTCACCATCAGGGAGGTCATGAGTTGAAATCTTTTCGTACTGTGCTACGTTCTTGAAATACTCAAACCAAGAATTCTCTTCTGAGTCTGGCTCTTCTGCATTCCAATACTCTTCACCCTGTCCGTACATATCGTTGTGAGCGTGGTCACCAGCAATTGACATGAGTGCGTTGAGCACAATCTCCTTTGATTCTGGGAATGCACCATTCTCCTTAATACGTGCCCATACATCTTCCTTCTTGTTTGCATTCTGATCAACAGTACCTACGAAGTAGTTGTGGCTGAACTTCTGAAGCTCTGTCTCAAGCTGCTCGTAACGTACATTTGCCTTATAGATGTCGTAGTCATGCTCCTCGCTTGATGGGTTACCATGTCCCATGAAAGCAACTGTCTTTGTCTTTGCATCTTCCTTAAACTCCTCGTTGAGGATTGAAGCTACGTTCTTAACATCATTCTCGCTGTTAAGAAGTGGAGTTCCGAGACGTACTTCAACTTCTGAAAGGTATTCGTCATCAAGGTCACCAAGGTAGTTGTTACCAAAGTCCTTGATATAGTTAATAACACGACCATACTCTTCACCAGGGATTACCTGAAGTGACTGAACAGTAATCTGCTTGTACTTAACAGCACCAAAAGCATGCAACCAGAAGTTAGGTGCATAGTAGTTGCGCTGTTCTGCACCGTCATCCTTGTGCTCCCATGCTGCTGCACGGTTAATACAGATGGCTGATGAGTAAGAGAGATAAACATCGCAGTCTGGGAATGCCTGCTGGTAAGCCTTGACTGTATTGTCAAAAGAGTTGAACGCAGCCTGCCATGTTGAACCGAAAGCCACGAGGAGGATTGCCTTGTCACTCTTCTTCTGTGCGCTAACCTGAGCGTCAACGGCACGCTGGTAGCGAGTGTAGTTGTCAAGAACTTCATCCTTGTCGTCGTCAGAGCAGGATGTTACGGAAAAAGTTGTCAACACTGCAAGAGCAGCGATGAACAATGATTTAATCTTCTTCATAGTTGTTTTGTTTTTTGATGTTAGTATTTATTTTTCTTCCTTGATGGAACTTTATACTGAATGAAGCATACACCATAGTTGGTGGTGTAGTAGTACCAAGATGATAAGGTCTTGGCGTACGGTCCACATGATTGAAAATATTGTCAACTCCGGCTTCCACCTTATATGTAATAGAGGCGGACTGTTTACCTATCTCGTGGGAAGTGTTCAACTTCCACACTTGATAGCGTTTACCATTACCATCGTTCTGGTAGTAACGCATACTACTACCCTTTGAATAGAGTCCCACGCCCAGTCGGTACGACCGTCCGAAGCGGTGACGCCAAGTGACATAGGTATTCCATCGCCAGTGTGCCATACCGTCAATTGTAACACGTACAAGTCGCTCCGACTTGTCGTCGTAAGCGTGGGCTTCCGTGTCGAGATAGCTAACATTTCCACCGACTGCAAGGTCTGACGTCACGTTGTATGCGAGGTTCATGTCCACTCCACACGAGCGAGCATCCTCCATATTCTTGTACATTCGTGGCACAAGGTCTGCACTACCGTCACCATAATATTGCACATCGCCCTCTGGCACCATACTTAGAGGTACATTGACGAGCGTTATCATATTGTCAAGCCAGTTGGCATAAGCCGTTGCAGAAACGTTGAACCTTGACGTACGGTACTCAACACCACCTGTGACGTAGTTGCTAGTCTGAGCCTTCAGCCCCTTGTTGCCCATATAATAAAAGGTCTTTGCACCCATTTGACGCAAATAATGGTAGTTGAGTTCCTTAGGCGTAGGTGCCTTGAAGCCCTGACTCCATCCAAGACGAACACGCCAATCACCCATGCTGAACATAGTGCTCACCTTCGGCGTGGCACGGAAACCGAAGCCTCCATTTTCATTGAGTCGAAGTCCTGCTGTCACGTTGAGCCAAGCAACAGGGTTAAGTTCATCCTGCACATAAAGAGCGGCAGTCCAGTCGTCTGCTTCGCCTCCACGCACTCGCATCGGAGCGTTGAGGTAGTCATAACGATACTCCATACCTGCGTTCAACGTGTTATATGGAAGATGGAACACACCCTTGAGCACAGCCATTGTCCTCTGCTGGTCGCTTTGCAAGTTACGTTGTCCTGCGAAATACGGGAAGTAGTTCGTAAATCGTCCGTTAGGCTCATAACCATCCTCCAACGTCGTAGCTGTATATTTGTAGTAATAGGCATGCTTGTTCCAATCCACATCGAGCGTTATGGCATCCCCATCTTTCAACTTCCATTTGCCACCAATGGCGGCACTCGCATTACGGTACATGAGGTCGTAGGTATAGACATCGCACGAAGGATGATTGCCATCTTGCGGACGGTTGATTATCTTACCATAGTACGAGCCTTCGGCATACGCCTCAAGCTTTTGACTTGCCGTATAGGTGACGCGCTCCGCAACCTGCCAGTTAGTATAACGATTCACAGTCTTGTTCTTCGAGTCATGCAGAAGCTTAGCCTCAGCATATTCGTCCGATGTATTCTGCCATCCGTCTGTGTGCTGCGTCTGGAAGTTGGTATAGGAGTTCCAGCGCCCGAGACTTACACCCACGCCATTATGCTGTCTGATGTCGTTGTACGTGCCGTATCGTGTCGTGTTCTCCAAGAACACACCTCCCTCCCTATGCTTTCGAGTGATGATGTTCACCACTCCTGCTATGGCATCACTACCATAAAGGGCACTCTGCGCACCTTTCACAATCTCAATGCGCTCAATATTGTGAGGGTCGATAAGTCCGAGGTCGTTCTCACCACCATTGTCGCCATGCAATCTCCTACCATCAATGAGAATGAGTACGTAACCATTGCCCAGACCACCCAGTTGCATTTGGCTACCCATATCCCCTTCGTTGAAGGCAAACGATGCCGTGAGCCCTGAGAGAATGTCCTCCAAAGAACGTCCCCCATAGCTATCAAGCACCTTGCGTGAGATTACCTCTGTCTGTACAGGAGCATCCTTCAACAGGCGTTCCGTACCCGTTCCAGTCACTACGACCTCACGTAGCGTATCGCTCTTTTCCTGAGCACCACATACGCAGACAGAGCCCGCCACGAGGACGAGAACCGTCATCAATCTTTTCATCAGTTTATTGATATGAGACACAATAGTACGGAGACCTATTCCTGGGCACACCATACGTTAAGTAAAGAGGAAGAGGCAGGTTTTCTGACTCGCCATTGAATGGACACCTTCCCAAGGAGATGATACTCCTCAGTGGCTATAGTGACCGTCCATTCCATAAATAATGGCACACAGCTGCAGGTACAGTTCAGGTTTCCCACCTGATTCCCTCGCACGGGGCATACTGGCTGTAATCCCCGTTCACCAAATCCTCGGCAAAGGTAACATGAATAATCGTAAACACCAAACAAGTGTAACTAAAAATTCTCATACAACAACATTACGACAATACAAGTCGACACTTCCCTCACACGAAGTCAAATATTCCCGACTTCCCTACCCTACAGAAAAGCCCCATCCACAGCATCACTGCTATGGATGGGACAAAGCTTGTTATAACTATAAACTAATCAAATATATTTGTATTTATTTTCCTGCGTTCCACTGACCCGACTATCACCAAGCATCCTATAGACAAACTTCGTGATGCCCAGCCTGCAAGCACCCTTAACGGAACATGTTCCTTATAGGGTTCTTCAACTCAAACACAGGGAAATTAGTGTCGAAGACCTTCTCCTGAATGTAGGTAGGAAGACCTGAACGCTTCCACAACTCCGTCACAGTAGCTCCGTCCTCACCCTTATATGAAAGTTTGTACGTATCATCATCAACCCAAGTGATAGTACAATCCGTACCGAACTCCTCAGTCACATTTGCACCCTTGTACTTAACAGGACGAAGCACGAAGTACATACGTATCTGGTAAGGACCTCCAATATTATATGCGTGGAAATACACATCCTCGTCATACACCTTATACATATCATTTGGACAAGTCATAAGCACGTCAATATCACCAATCTTAGTGAATGAACCTACTCTAAACCAACCACCATACAGTTTGTTCTTCTTAGGATTGCCCTTGAGATTCTGCTTGCACAGTTCAAAACAACGAGCCACACGCGCATCAACTCCGTCCTTGGTATAATACTCTGTTATGAACTCCTTGTATGGGAACAGAGCGTCGTGAGGCATGATGGTATTGTACCATTTAAGATTAAATGACTTGCCATCGCAGTCATACACACGAATATCCTTTCCATCCACACCCATTGGCACGTCACCTGTATAGTTGAAAGGCTTAGCGTCATTCTGCAACACAGACACTTGGAAATCAACATGTGGAACAGTCACATCCCTACGGACGACCAGCTGAAGTGTTGACTTGTCCGTACAATACTTATACTGTTCAATCTCTGGAACGGCATCCTTACGATTGCCTTCAAAGCTAACCTTTGTCCATCTAAACAATCCGCGAGGATTTACATTCTGTGCACTTACCATTACAGATGCAAGGCACACACCAAGGAATAAAGCAATTTTCTTCATAATCATTATAAATATTTAGGTTACAAAATATCAATTTTTAATTATCTTCTCTCGTCCGTGAACGTAGTTCTTCACACGTTTCCAGTCCTTAGGAATCCAGTATTCGCCCTCCACCTCAAGGCGAAGCACATACAGGCGACCATCATTACCCATATCAGCAACGACATAGCTGGACAGAGCCACGTTGTTCACAGTAAGCTTCGTGATGTTCTTAATGCCACAAAGGGAGAAGTAACGACCGGAATACTCCATCACGCAACATTGTCCCAGCTCATTATCCATGTGGTTCTCCGCCTTACGGAACAACTGCCCATATATACGTTTCGCTTCCTCTGGCGACTCTACGACATAGAGCGTACCCTTGGAATGGCTGTCATTAGAGCCATAGTACAAGCCATCCGTGAGATAATAGGCTTTAGACTTATCCATGCCATCAGCCTCGCCATGAACATATTCCACACTATGCTTCTTAGCTTTTGCTTCAGTCATAAGACCATCAAGAAGTTCGTCAAAGGCATCAATATGGAATCCAAAGTATGACTTGTAAAACTCATTCTCCTTATTTTCCATATAAATGATATTTCCACGACCATTCACATAGTCAAAGATAACGAACTCTTTAGCACCATAATATGCACGGCGGTTCTTACCTTTCAAGGTGTTGAGCAATTCATTTTCAAACCTACGGTATGAGTTATCATACGTACAATAATGACATCTTTCAAAATAGTCATCCATCGTATAGTTATAGAAGTCTCCATATTCCTCTTGTTCGAGAACGCAATCCTCGTTCTCGCCATACGCCTTGATTGACAACGAGTATGCGATAGTGTCCTTACCCATTACGTGCTTATTACATCGGTAAGCCTCTACAGAATGCATCGCAACACCTTCAAGATACATACAGATGCTATCCACAAGCTGAGGTACACGATGCCCAGCATCAAGTCTCTCACCAGCCATGAGCACATCCTTATCCTCAAAGCGCACATAGACCCTGCGTCCAAGGCGACCTTTCTCCGTAATCCTTGCCACCGACACCCTTGCTCCTTTCTGGGCAAGTCCCTCAAGATAGCCACACAAGCCACCACCTTGCGCCCATGCTGTAAGGTTTGCCAGCACCAATACTAAAAAAGCAATAATCCCTTTCATATCACCATCGTGTTATTTTATTCGTTATCGAAGTCATCCCTAACCACGGCAACAGCCTCGTTTAGGTTAGCCATACAACTTCTAAATTCTTCCAAATCCATATCGAGCACCATGACAGGCTCATCTACCTCCGCATAGTCATCGCCATACTCACCAGCAACAGCCTCACGAACATCATCCGTTTCCTCTGCCTGAGCAATATATAGACGACGAGCATTAGTGATGCGGTGAATATCCTTTATCATCATCGACGCATCGTCCGTATCCACAGATTTTTCCTGCACATCTGTCTTACCAGCAACGGTATCAGCACTCACAGAATCGACCTGTGACACATCATTTTCGGAATCAGCCTGAGCAACCAAAGGCAAAGCATCATTTCCGCTATTACCACAGAAGAGGAAAGCACCGACCACCATCACGACTGCCACGCATGAAGCAACGCTCCAACTCATCCACATCCTTCTGCGACGTTCCCTTGCCTCCTTGCGCTTCTGCATGATGTCATCATACATAGCCTCTCCAAGAGTCAAATCGCCAAGCATCTCTGCAATGGCACGCCACTCGGTAGGAGCATCCTCACGAGCCACCTCCAAGGCAAGCTGTCGCTCCTCCTCTGGTGTCGTCTCGCCCGCAAGATAACGGTCAATAAGTATGTTTATATCCTTTGTTGTCATAGACTCATTTTTCTTTTTAATTCCGTAAACAGTTTCTTTCGCGCCATAGATATCATGCTCTGCACAGACGCCTTAGGTATTCCAACCTGTTGGGAGATATCCTCAGTAGTTAGTCCTTCCAGTTGTCTCATCTCGAACAGTTGCCTTTCACGAGGGTTAAGACTCTGAATTGCGTCTTCTATCACGCCTTGCATCTCCCTTGCCTCAAGTACCTCATGTGGAGAAGGACTCGTGTCCGTCGGCTGTGCCTTAGGAGTATCATCCTCACCATCACAACCATTGTCATCCATCCTGATAACCTTCAAGTGTTGCCGTCGGTACATATCTACGCATACACTCTTCGCTACCCTTACCGACAAAGCCTCAACATTCCGATTTTCGTCCAACCTCTCACATAGCCTCCACATACGGACAAGAGTCTCCTGTGCCACATCCTCTGCATCGTCCATCGACTCAAAGAAGTCGTATGCTACTTGGACAATCCTCGGACGCAGCCTTTGAGCTATATGTTCAAAGGTTAATCGGTTCATCTCTCAGGAATGATATTAACTGTTTCTACCCTCTATACGCAAATACCGTATAGAACTTAAGTTAGAAAAAAGAGTTTTTTTGCTTTTCTTCTGCAAAAATACATTTTTTCCCTTTCAACCACCTTATTTTATACTTGTTTTTTATCATTAAATAATGTAAAGTGGAGATTACAGTCCTTCGTGTCGAATTTCAAGCGTCACGAAAAAGATGTTAAAAATTATTAATTTAGGTGAGGTGCGGGGGTAAAAGAAAGATAAATGAAGTGGAATAGTTTATATTTGTGTGGTAATCCAGAAACATTTCTTCGTGCTCCATTTCCAAAGGGGGTAGCAAGAAACTTAAATGTTAAAAATGATGCTCAATGAAACTGGTGGTGACACGAAGCCAATACGAAGGAAGCACGAAGGGTTGTCGAAGGATTAGGGGTAGATAATTGTGCCCATACATATTTGGGCATTTGGAATAAAAAAATAAAAGGTGAAAATAAAGCATAAAAAAACAATCTAACACACGCAATTCTATGAACATAAAAAAGACATTGACAGTTATTCTTGGACTTGTACTTGCCCTGCCAATATGCGCAGAGGAGAATCCTTTCATGCATAAGAGAAGTGTGTCTCTCTTCATTGGCGGACAGACAAAGACGGAGGTGGACAAGGACGACGATGTGGATTCAAACATCAACCTCGGATTGCAAGCCAACTTGTTCCAGATAAAGCTTCACAAGGGCATTATAGAGGATATGCTATGCTTCAAGATGGACATTGGATTGGATTTCACCTATGCTCGCTACAACAGGCGCACGACAGAGCTTAACACGAAGCATGACATCGACTGGCGTCCACAACAGGTGGAGGCGGGCGTGAGTCTTGGTCCTTCGGTTCATATTGCACCTTTTGAGATGAGGCGTGAGCTTCAGTTCATGGCTTACTATCATTTTGTACCTTCGGCATCTGCCCACATCGAGGACACCAACGTGTATGCAGCCTTCTGCCCTATGCAGAGCGTAGGACTTGGCATGAACTGGAAGTTGATGGGTATCGGTTTTGAGCATCGCTGGGGCTCAGCCAAGTACAAGACGTACGACATAGAGGACAAGAATGAAGGTGCCCACGACACAGGCGAGAAGACTAAGTTCAAGACAACCGCAGACAGGTTCTACATTCGCTTCAACTTCTAATCTATTAGGAAATTTCAAATCTCAAATTTATAATTTATGCCTTCGGAGCAGTTGTTCCGGAGGCATAAATTTGACATTATAGATTTGACATTCATTCTTAAATTATAAACTTGCAATTTGAGATATGAAAAACATTTCGTACCTTTGCACTCTCAAACGGATAAATAAAACAGAACGAAAAAATGAAGAAGAATCTTGAAACCATCTGCATTCATGGCGGATGGAAACCAACAAAGGGTGAGCCACAGCAGCTCCCAATATATCAGAGTACAACGTTCAAGTATGATACAAGCGACCAGATGGCTCGCCTCTTCGACCTCAAGGACGAAGGTTACTTCTACACTCGACTTGCCAATCCAACAAACGATGCCGTAGCCAAGAAGATTAACGCCCTCGAAGGCGGTGTGGGGTGCGTGCTCACAAGTTCAGGTCAGGCAGCCAATTTCTATGCTATTTTCAATATTTGCGAGGCTGGCGACCACTTCATCACAAGCAACACTATCTATGGAGGTACGTTCAACCTCTTTGGAGTGACGATGAAGAAGCTTGGCATAGAGTGTACTTTCATCGACCCAGAGTGGGACGACGAGCGCATAGAGAAGGAGTTCCGTCCTAACACCAAGTGCTTCTTCGGCGAGACAATCTCCAACCCTGGCGGTAAGGTGTTCGACATCGAGCGTTTTGCCAAGATGGCTCACAAGCATGGTGTGCCACTCATCGTGGACAACACATTTGCAACTCCTGTCAACTGTCGTCCTTTTGAGTGGGGATGCGATATAGTGACACACTCAACTACAAAGTACATGGACGGACACGCTACTCAGGTAGGTGGAGCAGTAGTAGATAGCGGAAACTTCGACTGGGAGGCATACGGAGACAAGTACAAGGGACTTACTACTCCAGATGAGAGCTACCACGGACTCACTTACACCAAGGCATTTGGCAAGGGCGCATACATGACAAAGCTCGTGAGCCAGCTCATGCGCGACCTTGGTAGCATCCCTGCACCACAGAACTGTTTCCTCCTCAACCTCGGCCTTGAGACTCTTGCACTTCGTATGCGTCAGCATTGTGCCAACGCCCAGAAGGTGGCAGAGTGGCTTGAGAAGAACGAAAAAGTCGGATGGGTAAACTATTGCGGACTTCCATCAAACAAATATTACGAACTCGGCAAGAAGTACCTTCCTAACGGTTCATGTGGCGTTATTGCATTCGGCCTCAAGGGTACTCGTGAGGATGCCATCAAGTTTATGGACAACCTCGAGTTCATCTCTATCGTGACACACGTGGCAGACGCACGTACTTGTGTACTTCACCCTGCAAGCCACACTCACCGTCAGTTGTCAGAGGAGCAGCTTCGCGAAGCAGGCGTTGCCCCAGACCTCGTTCGTCTCTCAGTAGGTATCGAGAATGCAGACGACATCATAGCTGACCTTGAGCAGGCAATGAAGAAGATGTAATAAGTTTTTGAGTTTTTGCGGAATGGATTAAAAACGAAAATTTAGAAAATTAAAGAAAATTTCTTTTCAACACAGAGGACACGGAGACCACAGAGTTTCTATTGTCATCATAAATATTATTCTCTGAGTTCTCTGTGCCCTCTGTGTTTCGAAATTATATATTTTTCGTCCCCCTTCCGCAAGAACTAAAATACTCACAAACTCAAAAACTTAAAAACTCAATTTTTAATTTTGCATTTATAATTTTTAATTTCATCACATGCCATCACCATTTCTTGAGGTCCTCGGACTTACCAAACGCATAGGTCATCGTGTACTCTTCGAAGACATATCCTTCACGATAAACGAGCGTGAACACATAGGACTCATCGCCAAGAACGGAACGGGAAAGTCAACCCTCCTCAGCATTATAGCTGGTCACGAGGGACATGATGGCGGTAAGATGATATTCAGGAACGACCTGAAGATTGGCTATCTTGAACAGAGTCCAAAGATTGACAAGTCGGAACTGGAAGGAAAGAGCGACGAATACATACAGCTATACAAGCAGTACCTCACTCAGATGAAGATAACCGAGGAGGAGGCAAGTCGTCCCGACACACAGCTGTCGGGTGGACAGGTCAAGCGCATAGCACTTGCAAGGGTGCTGGCATCACAGCCAGACATGCTCATCCTCGACGAGCCTACCAACCACCTCGACCTTGAGATGATTGAATGGCTTGAGAACTTCCTCTCCCGTACTACGATGGCTTTGCTCATGGTCACTCACGACCGATATTTCCTCGACCGCATCTGTTCCACCATCATCGAGATGGACGACATGCGTCTCTACACATACAAGGGCAATTACGCCTACTATCTGGAGAAACGTCAGGAGCGACTTGAGAACATGAATGCCTACATAGCCCGTGCCAATAACCTCTATCGTACGGAACTGGAGTGGATGCGCTCCACGCCATGTGCACGTTCAAGCAAGGCTCGCTACCGCATAGATTCGTTCTATGAGCTGGAGAAGGTTGCCAAGACACGCATCACGGACGAGAAGGTAAAGCTGGAGATGAAGGGCACGTACATCGGCTCAAAGATATTTGAGGCAAAGGATGTATGCAAGTCTTTCGGCGACAAGGTTATCCTCAAGGACTTTGAATATAACTTCACCCGTTACGAGAAGATGGGTATCGTGGGAAACAACGGTACGGGAAAATCCACATTCGTGAAGATGCTCCTCGGACTTGAGCCTCACGACAGCGGAACAATCGAGATTGGCGAGACCGTCCGCTTCGGACATTATAGTCAGGAGGGAATGAAGTTCCGCGAAGACCAAAAGGTCATAGATGCTGTACGCGACATAGCCGAGTACGTGGATATGGGTGGTGGCGAGAAGCTTTCCGCAAGTCAGTTCCTCCAGCATTTCCTCTTTCCTCCGGAAGAGCAGCATAGCTACATATACAAGCTGAGTGGTGGCGAACGCCGAAGACTGTACCTCTGTACCGTCCTGATGAAGTCGCCTAACTTCCTCATTCTCGACGAGCCGACTAATGACCTCGACATCGTGACGCTCCAGATACTTGAGGAGTACCTGAAGAACTTCAAGGGATGTCTCATCATCGTTAGCCACGACCGCTACTTCATGGACAAGGTTGTTGACCACCTCCTCGTGTTCAACGGTAATGGTGACATACGTGACTTCCCTGGTAACTACTCACAATATCGTGAGTGGAAGATAGCCAAGGAAAAGGAAGAGAAGGCAAAGCTTGAAGCATCAGTCAAAGGTAGCAGCTCCCAAGCTGCATCCCAGCCAGCGAGTGACAACAGAAATGCCAATCGCGCCCGCAAACTCACATTCAAGGAGAAGAAGGAACTGGAACAACTGGAGAAAGACCTTGAGACGCTTAATAAGGAGAAGGAAATCATCGAGGCTGCCCTCTGTGGTGGTACGACATCTGTTGAAGAAATAACACGTATGTCGAAACGCCTTCCTGAGCTGAACGACGAAATAGACGAGAAAGAGATGCGCTGGCTCGAACTTAGTGAATTTGCTTAGCCATATTCACACTCTTCCGCACATCAAGCAATATCTTGGACAAAAAAATATACGAAATTTTTACTCACTTTCTGTTTTATTGCTTAACTTTGCGCACAGAATTCGTAAAATCTCATTAACAAAAAACATTTAAATATATGAAACCAACTCTTTTCCTCCTTGCTGCAGGTATGGGAAGCCGCTATGGTGGCCTCAAGCAGCTTGACGGTCTTGGCCCTAACGGCGAGACAATTATGGATTACTCTATCTACGATGCTGTAAAGGCAGGATTCGGTAAGATCGTATGGGTTATCCGTAAGGATTTCGAGGAGCAGTTCCGCACTCAGATTCTCTCTAAGTACGAGGGCGTTGTTCCTTGCGAACTTTGTTTCCAGAGCATTGACGCTCTTCCAGAAGGATTCAAGTGTCCAGAAGGCCGTGAGAAGTCATGGGGTACAAACCATGCAGTTCTTATGGGTAAGGACATCATCAAGGAGCCATTCTGTGTTATCAACTGTGACGACTTCTACAACCGTGACGCATTCATGGTAATCGGCAAGTTCCTCTCTGAGCTTCCAGAAGGTTCACGCGGACAGTACGCTATGGTAGGATTCCGTTGCTGCAACACACTCTCTGAGAACGGTACAGTATCTCGCGGTGTTTGCTCTAAGAATGCAGAGGGTCACCTCACAACTTGTGTAGAGTGTACTAAGATTGCTCGTCTTGAGGACGGTTCTGTTGCTTACCGCAAGGACAACAAGGAGGATGGTGAATGGGTTAAGATTGATCCAAACTCACCAGTAAGTATGAATATGTGGGGATTCACTCCTGACTACTTCGAGTACTCTGAGGCTTACTTCAAGGAGTTCCTCTCAGATCCAGCAAACATCTCTAACCTCAAGTCAGAGTTCTTCATTCCACTCATGATTAACAAGCTTATCAATGAGGGAACAGCAACTTGTAAGGTTCTCGACACTACTTCTAAGTGGTTCGGTGTAACATACTCAGAAGACCGTCCTGATACAGTTGCTCGTATCGCTAAGCTCGTTGAGGAGGGTGTTTATCCAAACAAGCTCTTCTAATAGAATGGTAAAACTCGACACTCATTGCCGAGGAAAACTTTATATTTAATCACAGTTTTGGAGGCTGTACAAGTAATTGTACAGCCTCTTTTACATTCTGATTTGATTCTTTTGAGCTCTTTGAATCTTTTCGAGTGGAGCGCACCTTATTTTTCACTTTTCACTTTTCTCTTTTCACTCAAATTCACTATCTTTGCACCCGTATAAAGTATATGCCAAGATTTATGGAACTAAACTATAGACAACTATTCTCCACATCAAAAGCCAAATGGTATATTGCAACAGTTATCTTCCTGCTTGTAATCATGTTTTATGGCGAGGCGAGACTTATCGACCGTTATCAGCAGAGAAGGGAGATTGGACGCCTAAAGGAGGAAATCCGTAAATACCAGGACACTTTTGAAAAGGACAAGGCAACCCTTGAAAGGTTGAAGAACGACCCTGACGCCGTAGTAGAGGTGGCTCGTGAGCGTTATTACATGAAGACTGAAGACGAAGATATTTTTATCATAGAAGAAGAAAAGACAGAAGATGAGTAGTAAAATAGCTGGATATCTCGAAATAGTAGGCTTGGTGACACTCGTGGTATCCTCAATGGCGTGGATGTCACACGGGGAATGGGTGCCATACGTATATACATTAGGTGCAGTCATCTTTGCCATAGGACGACTGACGGTACAGCAAACCATTGGTTCGGACAACATCTCCGATGCCAAGTTACGCATTACTGTAAAGAGGCTTCTGAGGCAAAGGTCATTTGCCGTTTTCGCACTCCTTTTTAGTGCCATGCTCATGTTTATGCAACCGGGATGGTACCTTGGCAACAACTTCTATTTGACACGATTTGCTTGGTTCGTTCCGTTCCTCGTATTCGTAATTATTGAGGTATATACAGCATTTCGACTCCCTTCTGTGCTTAAAAAATGTTAAAATTGACGCATTTCAATTTTTTTTCCAAAAAGATAACAGACATTTCCCAAATATAAATTATCTTTGTGGGCAGAAAACTAAACAACATAAATACAACAAGTATAAGTAGAAAGAACAGTTGAAATTAGTAAGACGAGATGTCAATATTTTAGAAGGTTTTAGTAAACTTGACATAGTTGGAATAGACACATTATTTTGATATAAAATGAAACTTGACGCTCTTACGGCCGTTTCACCAATAGATGGTCGCTACCGAAGCAAGACTGACGCCTTGGCTTCTTATTTCTCAGAATACGCACTTATCAAGTATCGTGTGCGTGTGGAAATTGAGTATTTCATAACTCTTTGCGAATTGCCACTTCCTCAGTTGAAGTCGTTCGACCATGCAATGTTCGAACCACTTCGTGATATCTATCGCAACTTTACGGAAGAAGATGCACAGCGTGTGAAGGACATCGAAAAGGTGACTAACCACGATGTGAAGGCTGTTGAGTATTTTATCAAGGAACAGCTTGATAAGATAGGCAATTTCGAGGCTTACAAGGAATTCATACACTTCGGACTTACAAGTCAGGACATCAACAATACATCAGTTCCACTTTCAATCAAGGACGCCCTTGAGGAAGTGTTCTACCCACAGGTGGAAGAACTCATCGCTCAACTTCAGGAGTATGCAGATGAGTGGAAAAACATCTCTATGCTCGCTAAGACTCACGGACAGCCAGCTTCCCCTACTCGACTTGGCAAGGAAGTAATGGTTTACGTCTATCGTCTTACAGAGCAGCTCAACCAACTCAAGGCTTGCAAGATTACAGCTAAGTTTGGTGGCGCGACAGGTAACTACAACGCTCACCACGTGGCATACCCAGAGTATGACTGGCGTGAGTTCGGTAATAAGTTCGTTGCAGAGAAGCTCGGTCTTCAGCGTGAGCAATGGACAACACAGATAAGCAACTACGATAACCTTGGTGGCGTCTTTGATGCCATGAAGCGTATCAACACAATAATCATCGACCTTGACCGTGATTTCTGGATGTATGTATCCATGGAATACTTCAAGCAGAAGATTAAGGCAGGTGAGGTAGGTTCTTCAGCTATGCCTCACAAGGTAAACCCAATCGACTTCGAGAACTCTGAGGGTAACCTCGGTATGGCAAATGCAATCCTTGCATTCCTCAGCCAGAAGCTTCCTGTAAGCCGTCTCCAGCGTGACCTTACAGACTCTACTGTTCTCCGCAACGTCGGCGTGCCAATGGGTCACATGGTCATCTCAATCCAGTCAACCCTCAAGGGTCTTCGCAAGCTCCTCCTCAACGAGGCTGCCATCAACCGCGACCTTGACGAGTGCTGGGCAGTATGTGCCGAGGGTATTCAGACAATCCTCCGCCGTGAGGCTTATCCACATCCATACGAGGCACTCAAGGCACTTACACGTACAAACTCAGCCATCACGGAAGAGTCTATCAAGACATTCATCGAAGGTCTCGACGTGTCTGAGAGCGTAAAGGCAGAGCTACGTGCCATCACTCCACATTCTTACACAGGAATGTAAGCAAAGTGAATCAAGAATTAAGAGTTAAGATTTTGCCAAACAAAAATCAATAAAGACTTAGAGTAAAAACATCTTAGGCTTTAATTCTTATTCTTTTAAGAAATAGCGAACAGAGTAAAATACACTTTTCACTATTCACTTTTCTCTTAAGCATAGAAACAATAAACTAAACACATAATTTTTTAACTTAAAAATTTTTCATAGCCCGCTACTTTAGAATCCTATTTTATTTCGGGTGAAAAGAATTTATTATTATTACGTATTATGAGTGAATTAGATGAGTGGCAGGGAACTCCTGCTGAAAGCAATTCTGAAAATGCTAACGGTGGCCGTGAGGGCTATCGTTCTTATGGTAACCGTGAGAATGGTTATAGTTCTAATGGTCGTGGAGACCGTCCACAGCGTCCTCGCTTCAATCGTAGCAGCGAGCGTGTAACTTACGGTGGCAACACAGGTGGCGACCGTGGTTTCCGTCCAGCAGGTTTCGGTGGAGCAAGTGAGGAAGGTGGTAGCCGTCCAAGCTATAACGCTGGACAGCGTTCTTCATACAATAACAACAGAGGAAACTACGGTGGTGGAAACTACGACAATGGTCAGGGCGGATATCACCAGCAGCGTCCTTCATACAATAGCAACCAGGGTGGTGGCTACGGTAATAACCGTGGTGGCTACAATCAGGGTGGCAACAACCGTGGTGGTTACAACCAGGGCGGTCGTGGTGGCTATAACCAGGGTGGTAACAACCGTGGTGGATACAACCAGCAGGGTCGTGGCGGTTACAACCAAGGTGGCAACAACCGTGGCGGATACAACCAGCAGGGTCGTGGCGGATACAACCAAGGCGGACGCGGTGGCTACAACCAGGGCGGACGTGGCGGATTCAACAATAACAACCGTCAGCGCGGTGGATATGATCCAAATGCTAAGTATAGCATGAAGAAGCGTATCGAGTACAAGGAGTACATCGAGGATCCAGACGCACCAATCCGTCTTAACAAGTTCCTTGCTAATGCTGGCGTTTGCTCACGTCGTGAGGCAGACCAGTTCATTCAGGCAGGTGTAGTTAAGGTAAACGGCAACGTGGTAACTGAGCTTGGTTCTAAGGTACAGCGTACAGACGAAATCCACTTCCACGATCAGCTTGTTTCAATCGAGAAGAAGGTATATGTTCTCCTCAACAAGCCAAAGGATTACGTTACTACATCAGACGATCCACAGCAGCGTAAGACTGTCATGGAGCTTGTAAAGAACTGCTGCCGTGAGCGTATCTATCCAGTAGGCCGTCTCGACCGTAACACAACTGGTGTTCTTCTCTTCACTAACGATGGTGACCTTGCTTCTAAGCTTACTCACCCTAAGTTCCTCAAGAAGAAGATTTACCACGTTACTCTCGACAAGAACTGTACAGCAGCTGACATGCAGCAGATTGCAGAGGGTATCACCCTCGAGGATGGCGACATCCACGCAGACGCAATCTCTTACGCTTCAGATACAGACAAGAAGCAGATTGGTATCGAAATCCACTCTGGAAAGAACCGTATCGTTCGTCGTATCTTCGAGAGCCTCGGATACCGAGTTTGCAAGCTCGACCGCGTAATGTTTGCAGGTCTTACAAAGAAGGGACTCAAGCGTGGCGACTGGCGCTACCTCACAGAGCAGGAAGTTGCTATGCTTCACATGGGAAGCTTCGAGTAATCTAACGTATAACGAATAAAGAGTAGGCTCTAGTTCTTCTAGTTCAATCTAGAACAACTAGGGCTTCTCATTGAAATAACAAACACATGAAAAGAACTAAGATTGTGGACCTCCTCCAGAGAAGGGATTTTGGAGCAGAGGTTACTGTAATGGGTTGGGTTCGTACAAAGCGTGGCAGCAAGGCTGTCAACTTCATCGCCTTGAACGATGGTTCAACAATCAACAATGTTCAGGTCGTAGCTGACGTAGAGAAGTTCGACGCTGAAATGTTCAAGACTATCACTACTGGTGCTTGTCTCTCAGTCACAGGTACTATGGTAGAGTCTATCGGTTCAGGTCAGGCTGTAGAGGTACAGGCAACAGACATCAAGGTCTTTGGAGAGTGTCCAGCAGACTATCCAATGCAGAAGAAGGGACAGTCATTCGAGTATATGCGTCAGCACGCTCACATGCGTCTCCGTACAAATACTTTCGGTGCTGTAATGCGCATTCGCCACAACATGGCAATGGCAATACACACTTACTTCCATAACCATGGCTACTTCTACTTCCACACTCCACTTATCACAGCATCCGACTGTGAGGGAGCAGGACAGATGTTCCAGGTTACAACAAAGAACCTCTACGACCTCAAGAAGGACGAGAACGGTTCTATCATCTATGACGATGACTTCTTCGGAAAGCAGACTTCACTCACAGTATCTGGTCAGCTTGAGGGAGAGCTTGGTGCAACTGCACTCGGACAGATTTATACATTCGGTCCTACATTCCGTGCAGAGAACAGTAACACACCTCGCCACCTTGCAGAGTTCTGGATGGTTGAGCCAGAGGTATGCTTCATCGACATGGACGACCTCATGAACCTTGAGGAAGACTTCATCAAGTTCTGTGTAAAGTGGGCTCTCGACAACTGTAAGGACGACCTTGAGTTCCTCAACAAGATGATTGACAAGGGACTTATCGAGCGTCTTGAGGGTGTGCTCAAGGAAGACTTCGTACGTCTCCCTTACACTAAGGGTATCGAGATTCTTCAGGAGGCAATCAAGAACGGCAAGAAGTTTGAGTTCCCATGTAACTGGGGCGACGACCTTGCATCTGAGCATGAGCGTTACCTCGTAGAGGAATACTTCAAGAAGCCAGTCATCATGACTAACTACCCAAAGGCAATCAAGGCATTCTACATGAAGATTGACGACAAGAAGCCAGTCTTCAATGGTAAGGAGATGGAAGAGACAGTACAGGGTACAGACGTACTCTTCCCACAGATTGGTGAGATTATCGGTGGTTCAGTTCGTGAAGAGAACTACGACAAGCTCGTAGGAGAGATTGAGGCACGCAACATCCCAATGAAGGATATGTGGTGGTATCTCGACACACGTAAGTTCGGTTCATGTCCTCACGGAGGATTCGGTCTCGGTTTCGAGCGTCTCATCCTCTTCGTTACAGGTATGCAGAACATTCGTGACGTTATCCCATTCCCACGTACTCCAAAGACAGCAGAGTTCTAATCAATTGGGACGTTACATATATATAAAGGTGTCAAGACTATATGTCTTGACACCTTTTTGTTTTTACTTAATCTTTTATCGACGAGACCGCTTCCCCAAGTTTTATTTTAAGCCATTGGTACACCACCCATGCAAAATAAATTGTTGCGCAACAATATTCTCAAGAACGTACTAATTTAATTCTATACTTAAATACATATCGCCTTGTTGCATGAGGTTCTCATTCTCTGCTTCGTCGATGCGCTCGCTGTGTCCAGACAAGGCTTCGAAGGCTGAGAACTGTGCAGCTCGTGACATCATCGACATACGTGGATGATGATTGGATACGGGATGCGGCAAATCTATGATGTCGCTATAATCGTCTTCTTTTTCTTCCTTCATGCTTTGTGTCCTCCTATTTGTGAGTTACGTTCCTTGGCAGTTGCACCTTCTGCAAAGTTTATACCGTAGAGAATGGAATTCTTGCCAAATCGTTTCTTTATGGCAAGCTGTGCTTCTTGTATGCGCCGCTCTTTTTCCTGTCGCTTGCGTTCCTTTTCCCTTGCTTTTATCTCTTCCTGATAATCTACGAATAAGTCTAGTTGAACGGCTTTTACTTGTTTACTCTTTTCTTCCTCCTCTATAACGTTATTGGCTGAAATGTTCAGACGACGAATAAGCAAGTTGGGATTGACAATCTTGTCATAGAGCGAAAGTGTAGCTTCGACAATCTGCCTTGACGATGACGTGTGTTCGTTGAGTCGTACCACACCATTTGCTTTTTTCGGTACTTGCCTACCATAATAGTCGTACTTAACAGGTCCATCGTATTTTACGTTCACTTCGGGATTGTTTATATTCACGGCATCGTAACCGATATAAAGTCCTAGTTGGTCAGTGACGCGACGTCCTTCGACAAGTCTGAGAGCCATGTCTATAGCCATTTCCTGCACCACGACACGAGCCTTTGCCCAGTCGTAAGGACAAGTGAGAACCTGTCCACTACTATATGAGTTCGTGGTAGGTCGGTATGCCTTGATGTAGTCAATGGTACATGGTTCCCATCCCCATGCATGGTCAATGAGTAACTCTGCTTGTACACCAAACATCTTGTACAATAGATTTTCGTTTTCAAGCGACAAACGTGCAAGTTTTCCCATCGTGTCTATGCCTATATTTGCAAGTCGCGCTTCCGTCCCCCTGCCCAAACGCCAGAAACTGGTGAGAGGCTTGTGGTTCCAGAGAGTCTTACGATAGCTCATTTCGTCAAGCTCGGCTATGCGCACTCCGTCCTTGTCGGCAGGGATGTGCTTGGCTACAATATCCATTGCCACCTTGCATAGGTAGAGATTCGTTCCAATGCCAGCCGTGGCGGTAATGCCTGTGGTCTTTAGCACGTCACGTATCATAGTCATGGCAAGTTCGTGAGCCGTCATCTTGTATGACTTGAGGTAAGTCGTAGCATCTATGAACACCTCGTCAATGCTATACACGTGCATATCCTCTGGCGCAATGTATTTGAGATAAACCTTATGGATGATGGCACTCATATCCAGATAGTGCGCCATGCGCGGAGTAGCAACGATATAGTCCACTTTATACTCAGGATGATTCCTAAGAACCTTGTCATCATACGACGTTCCCTTGACCTGACCTTTACACTCAATGTAACGCTTGGCATTTACTTCCCTTATGCGTTGAGACACCTCAAACAGACGTGCCCTACCACCCAAGCCATAAGACTTGAGCGATGGCGTAACAGCAAGACAAATAGTCTTCTCCGTACGACTTGCATCAGCCACGACAAGATTGGTGGTCAGTGGGTCAAGCCCTCTAGCCACGCATTCCACGGAAGCGTAGAACGACTTCAAGTCTATAGCGATATATTGACGCTCAGTTTGTTGTGCCATCTATTTCTTCTCTTGTTATAAATTTGGGCGTAAAGGTATGCAAAAAAAAGGATTTTTCCATAACTTTGCAGCGAATATTGGTTGGCTTACAAAGCTATGTTAGTAAGCACCCTAAAAACTTTGGAACAAACATTCCGAAAGAACAAAAAAACTTAAAAACTCACAAACTTAAAAACTTACAATCCATGCCTACTTCGCTGCAACGACATAATAACATGGCTGCCATTCACAGCAAGGACACCAAGCCTGAGATGGTTGTCCGTCGTTACTTGTGGAGTCACGGTTTCCGCTATCGCCTTAACCATTCACGCTTGCCGGGTAAACCAGACATTGTGCTAAGGAAATACAGGACGTGCATCTTTGTCAACGGCTGCTTCTGGCATGGGCACAACGTGGCAATAACGGAAACAACAGCCGATGCCGTAATAGACAACAGCGAATGTTGCAAGATTCCGAAATCAAACCGTTCATTCTGGTTGAAGAAGATTTGTCGCAACCAAGAGCGTGACCGCGAGGTGCAACAGAAACTTGCAATGATGGGGTGGCATTGTGTTACCGTATGGGAATGCCAACTATCACCCAAGCAGCGGGAACAGACACTTGCATCTCTTGCATACACCCTCAACGGCATATATCTTGACGACCACACCGTAAGTCATTACATCATCCCGGATGATGATGGACTCATGGTTGCAGAAGACGACGCTACGGATTATAATAAATAGTACATATATTAACCCAAAACGGGAGGAGATGTGTGGTCTATGATAAGAACGTAATAACAAAAAGAGAGACAACAAATGGTTTGTTGTCTCTCTTTTTTAGTGGGCGTTGACGGAGTGTCTTATTGACGAACTGTCATCGTCACTGCGTGGGCGTTGACGGATTCGAACCGCCGACCCTCTGCTTGTAAGGCAGATGCTCTGAACCAGCTGAGCTAAACGCCCGGTAGATGAGTGTATCTGTTTCTCAAATGCGGTGCAAAGGTAAGGAGTTGTGAGCAAATATCCAAATGTTTTGCGTATTATTTTCGCAAGATGATTGTATCGGTTGGAATACGTCATGCTAAATGTTAATAAAATTTAATATCTATTGTTCGCCTCACATATTATTTTGCTACATCCTCTTATAATTGTATATTTGCTCTGTTTTTTGAAAAATCTAAATGAATATATGGTTAAAGAGATATATAGTTGCCTTGTGGCATCATTATTGTTTGTGTTGACCTTTACGTCTTGCTCTGATTCCTACACCGTCAGCGGTACGTCGTTGCAGACTGTTCTTGAGTCTAACACGGCTTATCTGGAATACAACAAGGGTTCAGAGATTATTAAGGTCGATTCGTGCGAGATTGTTCACGGCAAGTTCTCCATGAGCGGAAGCGTGGATTCCGTCATGTGCGTCATCCTCAACCTTGGCGTGTGCCAGTTGCCAGTGGTACTGGAGAAGGGCGACATCAAGGTGAGCCTTCAGAACTCACTCATAAAGGTTGAGGGTACTCCTCTTAATGATAAGTTGTACGTGTTCCTTAATTCTCGTGATTCCCTTACCATGCAGTTGGCAGAGTTGCCACATAGGGAGTCAGAGCTTATCCTGAGCGGTATTGACCATGACGAGATTCTCCGTCAGCTTGGTGAAGACGAGGCAGAGCTTAGGGTGGCACTCGACAAGTTGGAGACTAAGTTCATCACGGACAACTTTGACAATGTTCTTAGCGTCACTTGGTTCCTTCAGCTTTGCGACCAAGAGTTCAGCAAGTACGGACGTCCTATGACAAACGGTCAGATTGAAGAGATATACAGTCTTGCTCCTGACAACTTCCGCGAGAATCCAATGATTAAGAACTATATGGATTCAGCTAACAAGTAAGTTTTTAAGTTTGTGAGTTTATGAGTTTTTAAGTTTTTGCAAAAGACTCATATTAGCAACTTACAGAAACTAAGGCACAACAAAAGGGCTTGCATCACTTGATGCAAGCCCTTCTTGTTTTTTTATAAATGAAAATCTCTAAACTCAGAGAGCACTGAGTTTTTTAAAATATCTAAAACTTCATTTACAATCTATGAGTACTCCGTGCTCTCTGTGTTTTCGATAAAACTAATCTTAGCGGTTCATGCTTACGATAAGTTCCTCGTTGTTCTTTGTGTTCTGAATCTGCTTGAGCACGAATTCCATTGCCTCTACCGATGTCATGTCGGCAATGTGCTTGCGGAGCACCCACATACGGTTGAGAGTCATTGGGTCGAGGAGGAGGTCGTCACGACGAGTAGATGAAGCAACAAGGTTGACGGCTGGGAAGATACGCTTGTTGGCAAGTGTGCGGTCAAGCTGAAGCTCCATGTTACCTGTTCCCTTGAATTCCTCGAAGATTACCTCGTCCATCTTTGAACCTGTGTCGATAAGTGCTGTTGCAATGATAGTGAGTGAGCCTTGTCCCTCGATGTTACGTGCAGCACCAAAGAAACGCTTTGGCTTCTGGAGTGCATTGGCGTCAACACCACCTGAGAGCACCTTACCTGATGCTGGGCTTACGGTGTTGTATGCACGTGCAAGACGTGTGATTGAGTCAAGGAAGATTACCACATCGTGTCCGCACTCTACCATACGCTTTGCCTTCTCAAGCACGAGACCTGCAATCTTCACGTGGTTCTCAGCTGGGGCATCGAATGTTGATGCGATAACCTCGGCATTAACCGTACGTGACATATCTGTTACTTCCTCTGGACGCTCGTCGATGAGGAGCATGATGAGGTAAGCGTCTGGATGATTGCGTGCTATGCTATTGGCAATGTCCTTCATGAGGAGTGTCTTACCAGTCTTTGGCTGTGCCACGATGAGCGCACGCTGTCCCTTACCGATTGGTGAGAAGAGGTCAACGATACGTGATGATGGCGAATCCTTGACGCCGCTACAGAGTTTGAACTTCTCCTCTGGGAAGAGAGGTGTGAGGAACTCGAATGCTGCACGGTTGCGAACGAATGATGGCTCGCGTCCGTTGATTGAAATGATGTCCGTGAGTGGGAAGAACTTCTCTCCGTCTCTTGGTGGACGAATTGTTCCGTGAACCACATCACCAGTCTTGAGTCCGAAGTGTTTAATCTGCTGCTGGCTCACGTAAATGTCGTCAGGAGATGGAAGATAGTTGTAGTCGGCACTACGGAGGAAACCGTAGTTGTCGATAGTCTCAAGTACGCCTGATGCCTCAAGGATGCTGTCAAAATCGTATTCCTTGTGCTTGAATACTGTCTTGGCTGGCTCTTCCTCCTCATACTGCATCTGTGGCATCATCTGGTTGCCAGCAGGAGCATAAGGTGCATAGTCGTTGTTTCTTGGTTCGTTGAAGATGTCCATTGGGCTTGGCATGCCAAATATCTCCCTCATGGTTGGAATGTCCTCAACGATTATGAAGTCAGTACCATCAGTTGGTGGTACGAATGAATTATTCTTGATGATTACCTCCTTTGGCTCGGCATCGTCTGTGTAGCCAGCCTCTGGGATAAACTCAGAGAAGTCGATGTCAGAGTTTGAAGAATTGTTTGAAGCCTTTGCCTCCTCAAACTCTTCCCTTGACATGAACTCAGGGATGCTGTCGGCATCGTCCTCTGTTGGTGCAGCAGGCTCTTCAGCCTTCTCTGCTACAGGCTCTTCCTCCTCGGCAGCCTTCTTTGTAGCAGCCTTTCTGCCCCTCTTCTTTGGCTCTTCAGTGGCTACAGCCTCTTCTTCGCCCTTATCTTCATTATCTGTTGCCTCGGCAGCAGCTGCTGCTGCCTTGGCTTCCTCTTCAGCCTTCTTCTCAGCGGCAGACTTACGTCCACGCTTCTTTGGTGCAGGAGCATCCTCAGATGTGAGAACCAACTCCTGCTCTTTTGTATTTTCGTTTGACTTCATCTTTTCTATGCTATCATCAACGAGTGCCTTAGCCTCGTCAGACAATTCTGCAAAAAGCGAATCGTCCTTAGTTACCTTCATTGTCTTATCCACCTTCTTTGCCTTTGACTGGTTGGCACTATATACCTTGTCAACGTTCTTCACGCTTACTCTTGAGCGCTTGCGTGCAGGTGTGTTATCGTTTGCATTGCTTTGTGCAGCAGAAACGGCTTGCTCATCAAGAATCTTGAACATAAGGTCGTCTTGCTTAGTCTTGTCAGCACCCTTGATGCCCATTTCCTTTGCAATCTTCTTAAGTTCGGAAAGTGTCATTCCGTCTAATTGCTCTTTGTTATACATACCTTAGTATAATGTATTTTATTATAATCTGAGTGAAAGACGCTACTCCTTGCGCAGGTAGCAGTCGTGTGTGTACAAGAATAGTACACGAATTGCTAAAGACTGATTAACCGTGGCTAATCGTTAGCAAATTGGAAGCACGTTCTAATATTTAGAACCAGCTTGAATTGAAATTGTTTTAGTGGAAAAATGATATCGGACGGAAACGTCCCTACCTAAATTCGACGCAAAGGTAAACAATATATATTGAGCGACCAACATTTTTCGTAAAAAAATGTTTCGTTCCCCAGAGTTTTTCTGCATTTAGTGATGCATAAACCGCAAAATGGTGCGATAAAGAGTTTTTTTCTTGTCCGAAGGAGTGGCAAAATCATACGAGGTAAGATATGGTAAATCGAACGAGGTACGATGTGCAACATCGATAGTAATCGAATTGGTATATCGATAGTAAACGAATTACCATATCGATAGTAATCGATTTACCACATCGATTACTATCGAATTTGAATGCCATTTTCTGGCGGTGTTCCCAACCTCTGCGAGAACTAAAAAACTCAAGAACCTAAGAACTTAAAAACTTACTTCTTCAGACTCTTGTTTATGTTCTCAATGAAGTCGAGGAGTTCGTCACGTCCGAGCTTGGAAGATGAAGATGTGATGAAATGCTGTGGAAGTTCCTCCCACTGTTCCTTGAGCTGTTCGATGTAGGCTTCCACCTGCTTCTGCGCCTTCTGCTTGCTCAGTTTGTCTGCCTTGGTAAAGACGATGACGAATGGCACGCCATTCTCGCCCACGAAGTTGAGGAAGTCGAGGTCCTTCTTCTGTGGCTCATGGCGAATGTCGATAAGCACAAAGAGACAGGTCAACTGCTCACGGTCGAGGACATAATGAGAGATGAGGTTGGACAACTTGTCCATCTCACGCTTGCCACGAAGGGCGAAACCATATCCCGGGAGGTCAACGAGATACCACTCGTTGTTGATGAGGAAATGGTTCACGAGCATGGTCTTACCCGGAGTGGAAGATGTCATAGCCAACTTAGACCTGTTGGTAAGCATATTGATAAGCGATGACTTACCTACATTGCTTCGTCCTATGAACGCATATTCTGGAAGGTCTGTCTTTGGACACATATCTGCCCTTGGCGAAGAACCTTTGTATTCTGCTGAGATTATATTCATAATTGGAGCCCCCTCCCTTCCTCCCCGAGGGGAGGTGACCGTCAGAGGCGATTAGAGTTTTTATGTTTGAGGCCCCCTCCCGACCTCCCCGAGGGGAGGAGGATAAAGCCCTTGTCCCTATGGTAACCCAGTCCCCTCCCTGTAGGAAGGGTTAGGGTGGGTCAGAGACCCTTCATCGACAAAGCAAGGCGGTCACGTTGAAGGTCAACGCTTATCACCTTTACCTGTACGTGCTGGTGAAGTTGTACCTCGCTTGCAGGGTCTTTGACGAAATGGTCTGCAAGTTCGCTGACGTGTACAAGTCCCTTGGTATGAACGCCCACATCCACGAAGCAACCGAAGTTGGTGATGTTGGTGATGATGCCCGGAAGTATCATTCCCGGCTGTACGTCCTCAAGCTCCTTCACATCCTTGGAGAATGAGAATGCCTCAAGCTGCTGACGTGGGTCGCGTCCCGGCTTCTCAAGCTCCGCCATGATGTCCTGAAGGGTTGGGAGTCCTATCTTGTCCGTCACGTATTTGTTGATGTCTATCTTTGCACGTATAGCCTTGTCAGCAAGAAGCTCAGCCACTGTACACTTCTGGTCCTTTGCCATCTTCTCCACCACAGGATAGCTCTCAGGGTGAACGGCACTATTGTCAAGAGGCTGCTTGCCACCACTCACACGGAGGAATCCAGCTGCCTGCTCAAATGCCTTTGGACCGAGCTTAGGTACTTTTAACAGTTCCTTACGACTCGTGAACGCTCCGTTCTCTGCACGATAGTTCACGATGTTCTGTGCTATGGCAGGACCAAGACCTGATATGTATGTGAGAAGATGCTTGGAAGCGGTATTCACATTGACGCCCACCTTGTTCACACACATCTCCACCGTCTGGTCGAGCGAGTGCTTCAATGCCTTCTGGTCAACGTCCTTCTGGTACTGTCCCACTCCGATGGAGTTAGGGTCTATCTTCACAAGTTCTGCCAATGGGTCCATGAGACGGCGACCGATGGACACGGCACCTCTCACGGTCACGTCATAGTCCGGGAACTCCTCACGTGCCACCTTGGATGCTGAATAGATGGATGCTCCATCCTCGCTAACCACGAACACCTGTATGTCGCTTGGGAGGTGAAGACCGTTGACGAACTCCTCCGTCTCACGGCTTGCCGTACCGTTACCGATGGATATTGCCTCTATCTTGTATTGCTTCACGAGAGTCCATATCTTGTTCTCTGCCTGTGCCCTCTCACTCTTTGGTGGGTGTGGATAGATAGCCTCATTATGCAGAAGGTTACCCTCGGCATCTAGACACACCACCTTACATCCCGTACGGAATCCTGGGTCGATAGCAAGTACACGCTTCTGACCGAGAGGTGCGGACATAAGAAGCTGCTCGAGGTTCTTCACGAAGATGCGTATTGCCTCTTGGTCGGCAAGTTCCTTGCTTGAGTTGGCAAACTCCGTCTCGATGCTTGGCTTGATAAGACGCTTGAAGGCATCTTCCACGGCATCCCACACCATCTCTGCACTCTTGCTTGAGTTGCGGAGGAACTGACGGTCAAGGCGGTCAAGGCAACGCTCGTCGTCTCCGCTAATGCTCACCCTCAGTACACCCTCTGCCTCGCCACGACGCATGGCAAGGAGACGATGCGATGCACACTTGGCAAGTCGCTCGGAGAAGTCGAAATAGTCGCGGAACTTCTGTGACTTAGCCACCCACTCGTCATTCTCCTCCTTTGGCTTGATGACCTTAGAAGTGATGACGGCATCCTTCTTGAAGTTGAAGCGCACGATGTTACGTGCCTCCTCGCTCTCACTCACCTGCTCGGCTATGATGTCCTTGGCTCCTTGAAGAGCCTCCTCCACGTTCTTCACGCCCTTTTCTTCGGAAACGAACTCCTTGGCTTTCTTCTCCACGTCCGCATTAGGATTTTGAAGGAGGAGGAACGTAGCCAATGGCTCAAGTCCCTTCTGTCGTGCCACCTCAGCCTTAGTCTTTCGCTTAGGCTTGTAAGGGAGGTAGATATCCTCCAATTCCGTGGCATCCCATGATGCCTCGATACGTGTCTTAAGCTCTGGAGTCAACTTGCCCTGCTCCTCAATGGTCTTGAGGATGGTCTCCTTACGCTTCTCTACTTCCTTGAGCTTGTCAAGGTTGTCGCTTACGCTTGCCACCTGAACCTCATCGAGTGAACCTGTTGCCTCCTTACGGTAACGGCTGATGAAAGGGATGGTGCATCCCTCCTCAAGAAGGTTCACGGTATTCGCTACCTGACGCTCAGATATGCCTGTAGCCTTAGATATTAGTTTTGAAAATATTGGATTCATAATCTAACCTGACCTTCCTCCAACCCCGTTCCTCCGTCGAGCAGGGCACTGCTCTTCCCTCATTTCGGGACAGAGAGACATTCAATCTCTCTTCTGCGCCCTTATTCGCCTTTCAGGACGGGGAGAAGAATGATTTGTTCGCTCATAGTTCTCAACACAGAGTGCACAGAGAACTCAGAGGAATTATAATTAACAATAAATAATTAGCATGCTGGCATCGCCACTTTGCATTATGTTTTCTGGATTCTCCTTTCCCCTCTGTGCTCTCCGTGTTCTCTGTGTTTACAGAAACAAACAATTTTGAATTATGCATTCTTAATTATTCATTCACAGAGTGACTTCTCCCCGTCCTGAAAGGAAGGGGTTGGGGGAAGGTCCTCCTCACTTACTTCTCCGCCCTATACAGTTCCGTCAACGCCATAATCCAAGGACCAAGTCCCTTTGGGTCGTTGTCTGCCTGTTGTTCCTTAATATAGTATTCATAACTGCCGTTGCGAGTATCGCTCAGCCCAGCCACCTTGCACACATGCTTCAGTACCACGAGACCATTCTCGTCCTCGTCCACGAAGTGATGCTCTATACCCTTGAGCGTCTTGACTGCCTCCTTGTGGTAGCTCTCGTCAAGATAGCCGAGACGTGCGCCCTTCAAGAACACATAAGCCATCATAGGCGTTACGGACATCTCAAGATAGTTGTCAGCCTTATCCGTCACGTCAAGCACCTGATGCCATGCACCCGTCTCCTCGTCACGCAGCTCAAGCATCCTTCCGCACAGGCTCTGCAGTATGTATGTAAGCGAGTCAATAGCTCCCTGGTCTTGTGCATAGTATGTTGAACTGTTGTTCTGGTAAATCTCAAGGTAGTCAACAAGTGCCATCAGGTACCAGCCCTCGGCACGTCCCCATGCGTGTGCACTTCTACCCGTTTTCTTGTCAGCCCACGACTGCACGCTATCCGCATCCCAAGCATGGTGAAGGAGCTTGCACTTGTCGCAATAAGCCCTGTTGTACATAAGGCAGAACTGATGCTCCACGTCGTCCATGCTCATGGCACGCTTCGTACCTTTCTCGAACCACTGTGAGTATTCAGCATAGAACGGCGCACTCATATAGAGCCCGTCAAGCCACATCTGTTCGGGATAAATCTGCTTGTGCCAGAATCCACCGTCCAAGGTGCGAGGCTGTATCTCCAACTGATGGCGAAGGGTGTCCATCGCCTTGCGGTATTTCCTCTTGCCCGTATAGTCAAGCATACGGAACAGCAGCTTACCGCTGTTGATGTCATCCAGCTTGAACGCCTGCATGTCATAGTTGCGGATAGAACCATCCTCGCAAACGAGCGTGTCGCAATAGCCATCCACATACTCATACACCATCCTGCGGTAGCCATCATCGCCCTGCACATCGGCAAAGTCGAGCATAGCCTTCAGTTCCAGTCCCTGCGTGTAGTTCCACTTAGGCCCCTTCTTCGTATCTATCATCCATGCCTTCCTGTAACGTGCCATCTCCGACGCCACAATCCTGTGTATCATCTTCTCCGTCTTGCTCTGCGCACCAGCGGAGAGAGAGACCACCAGCAGGAGTATTAGTAATATTAGCTGTTTCATAATATCTATGCTTAGCCCTTTACCGAACTCGGCAAAGGAAAATTATGAATTATGAATTATGCATTATGAATTCCTTCAAGGTACTGCGCAAGCATCTCTGCACATCGCTCGCCATCCACGCCTGCTGAGACGATACCTCCTGCATAACCTGCACCCTCGCCACATGGGAAGAGACCCTTCACACGCACATGCTGGAGCGTCTCCCTGTCACGTATGATGCGGACAGGCGCACTTGTACGTGTCTCCACACCAATGAGGACCGCCTCATCCGTGAGGAAGCCGTGGCTCATCTTGCCGAAGTTCCTGAAGCCCTGCTGCAGGCGAGTGGTGATGAACTCAGGCATCCAGAAGTGGATAGGAGTGGATATGAGTCCCGGAGTGTATGACGACTTAGGAAGGTCGTAGCTGCCCTTGCGATTCACGAAGTGAGCCATTCGCTGGGCAGGAGCCGTCTGTCGCATGTTACCCTGAATCCAAGCCGTCTTCTCGAGGCGTTCCTGAAACTCAAGCATGGCAAGCGCACCACTCTTAGTCTCCACACCCTCCACAGGAGGCAACTCCATGAGCGAACGGTCAGCAAGGTCTTCCACGTGAAGTTCAACCACCATACCGCTATTGCTCCATGGCGAGTTACGCTGAGAGTTCGACATACCGTTGACCACAATCTGGTGAGGACCGCTGGCAGCAGGCACTACCGTACCACCCGGGCACATGCAGAACGAATACACTCCGCGTCCCTCCACCTGAGTGACGAATGAATATTCTGCTGCAGGAAGGTACTTGCCCCTTCCGTTACGATTATGATACTGTATCTGGTCAATCAGTTCGCTTGGGTGCTCAAGTCGCACGCCCACGGCTATGTCCTTAGCCTCTATTTCTATGCCCTGAGCATGGAGGTAGCGATAGACGTCACGTGCCGAGTGACCCGTGGCAAGGATGACAGGACCCTTGATGTGAGAAGAATGAAGAGTGCTTGACGATGAATCGTCAGCTGTGCTCTCCACCTCTATTCCTTCCACCTTGTCGCCCGACATGAGGAAACCAGTCATCTTTGTCTCGAAATGCACCTCACCGCCACATTGGATGATGGTGTTGCGCATATTCTCTATGATGAGCGGCAACTTGTCCGTACCGAGGTGTGGATGTGCATCTGCAAGGATGCTCGTGCTCGCACCATGCTGGCAGAACACGTTGAGAATCTTATCCACATTGCCACGCTTCTTGCTACGGGTGTAGAGCTTGCCGTCGGAAAAAGCTCCTGCGCCACCCTCGCCAAAGGAGTAGTTGCTCTCAGGATTTACCTTGTGCTCACGACTAATCTTGGCGATATCCTTTCTGCGCTCGTGTACCGACTTGCCTCGTTCCACGACGATAGGTCGCACACCAAGCTCTATAAGCCTCAAGGCTGCAAACAGTCCTCCAGGACCTGCACCCACGACCACAGCCTGCGGACAACCCTCCACGTTCCTATATTCCGTATGCGTGTATTCGTCGTCCTGAGGTTCCTCGTTGATGTAGCAACGCACCTTTAGATTGATGAATATTGTTCTCTGTCGGGCATCCACGCTACGCTTCAACACACGCACAGCATTGATGGTCCTCACGTCCATGCCCTTGTCCTTGGCAAGGAATGCCTTTATATTCTGTTCGCTTGCTGCCTGCTCTGGCAGAACGCGAATTTGATATTCCTGTATCATACCTTTATTATTATCCAAGCGCAAAGGTATGCATAAATATTGAAACGAGCAAATGACCATTTCCAGATTTGAACTATTCTGTCGTTTTTACATATATGCAAGAGGGCGTGTCACGATGGACACGCCCTCTTGTTGGTATGGCAAGGAAAGCCTTCTTATATCCTTGGCTTCTGCACTATGCGGATGACAAG